>NZ_CP032684.1:225000-549000 GCF_003627795.1 Rhizobium sp. CCGE531
GGTATTGTTATGAGGTATCTTCACCTGAATAAAATAGGGTGTAAGAAGCGAACGCAGGGAACTGAAACATCTAAGTACCTGCAGGAAAGGACATCAACCGAGACTCCGCAAGTAGTGGCGAGCGAACGCGGACCAGGCCAGTGGCAATGAGTGTTAAAGTGGAAGAACCTGGAAAGGTTTGCCGTAGAGGGTGACAGCCCCGTACGCGTAGATACACTTATTGTCCTAGAGTAGGGCGGGACACGTGAAATCCTGTCTGAACATGGGGAGACCACTCTCCAAGCCTAAGTACTCGTGCATGACCGATAGCGAACCAGTACCGTGAGGGAAAGGTGAAAAGCACCCCGACAAGGGGAGTGAAATAGAACCTGAAACTGGATGCCTACAAACAGTCGGAGCCCGCAAGGGTGACGGCGTACCTTTTGTATAATGGGTCAACGACTTAGTGTAACAAGCAAGCTTAAGCCGGTAGGTGTAGGCGAAGCGAAAGCGAGTCTGAATAGGGCGATATAGTTTGTTGCATTAGACCCGAAACCGAGTGATCTAGCCATGAGCAGGTTGAAGGTTGGGTAACACCAACTGGAGGACCGAACCCGCATCTGTTGCAATAGATTGGGATGACTTGTGGCTAGGGGTGAAAGGCCAATCAAACTCGGAAATAGCTGGTTCTCCGCGAAATCTATTTAGGTAGAGCGTCTGACGAATACCCCGGGGGTAGAGCACTGGATGGGCTATGGGGACTCACCGTCTTACTGATCCTAACCAAACTCCGAATACCGGGGAGTACTATCAGGCAGACACACGGCGGGTGCTAACGTCCGTCGTGAAAAGGGCAACAACCCTAACCTCCAGCTAAGGTCCCCAAGTCATGGCTAAGTGGGAAAGGATGTGAGGATCCCAAAACAACCAGGATGTTGGCTTAGAAGCAGCCATCATTTAAAGAAAGCGTAACAGCTCACTGGTCTAGTCAAGGGTCTTTGCGCCGAAAATGTAACGGGGCTGAAGCCATGCACCGAAGCTGAGGATTTGCAGCAATGCAAGTGGTAGCGGAGCGTTCCGTAAGCCTGTGAAGGGGTACCTGTGAGGGGCCCTGGAGGTATCGGAAGTGCGAATGTTGACATGAGTAACGATAAAGAGGGTGAGAGACCCTCTCGCCGAAAGACCAAGGGTTCCTGCTTAAAGTTAATCTGAGCAGGGTTAGCCGGCCCCTAAGACGAGGCGGACACGCGTAGTCGATGGGAACCACGTTAATATTCGTGGGCCTGGTGGTAGTGACGGATTGCTTAACTTGTTCACACTTATTGGATTGTGTGGGCGGGGACGCGGTTCCAGGAAATAGCTCCACCGTATAGACCGTACCCGAAACCGACACAGGTGGTCAGGTAGAGTATACCAAGGCGCTTGAGAGAACTATGTTGAAGGAACTCGGCAAATTGCACGCGTAACTTCGGAAGAAGCGTGACCCTTATGTACGCAAGTATGTGAGGGTGGCACAGACCAGGGGGTAGCGACTGTTTACCAAAAACACAGGGCTCTGCGAAGTCGCAAGACGACGTATAGGGTCTGACGCCTGCCCGGTGCTGGAAGGTTAAGAGGAGGGGTGCAAGCTCTGAATCGAAGCCCCAGTAAACGGCGGCCGTAACTATAACGGTCCTAAGGTAGCGAAATTCCTTGTCGGGTAAGTTCCGACCTGCACGAATGGCGTAACGACTTCCCCGCTGTCTCCAACATAGACTCAGTGAAATTGAATTCCCCGTGAAGATGCGGGGTTCCTGCGGTCAGACGGAAAGACCCCGTGCACCTTTACTATAGCTTTACACTGGCATTCGTGTCGGCATGTGTAGGATAGGTGGTAGGCTTTGAAGCAGGGACGCCAGTTCTTGTGGAGCCATCCTTGAAATACCACCCTTATCGTCATGGATGTCTAACCGCGGTCCGTCATCCGGATCCGGGACAGTGTATGGTGGGTAGTTTGACTGGGGCGGTCGCCTCCGAAAGAGTAACGGAGGCGCGCGATGGTGGGCTCAGACCGGTCGGAAATCGGTCGTCGAGTGCAATGGCATAAGCCCGCCTGACTGCGAGACTGACAAGTCGAGCAGAGACGAAAGTCGGTCATAGTGATCCGGTGGTCCCGCGTGGAAGGGCCATCGCTCAACGGATAAAAGGTACGCCGGGGATAACAGGCTGATGACCCCCAAGAGTCCATATCGACGGGGTTGTTTGGCACCTCGATGTCGGCTCATCGCATCCTGGGGCTGGAGCAGGTCCCAAGGGTTTGGCTGTTCGCCAATTAAAGCGGTACGTGAGCTGGGTTCAGAACGTCGTGAGACAGTTCGGTCCCTATCTGCCGTGGGTGTAGGAATATTGACAGGATCTGTCCCTAGTACGAGAGGACCGGGATGGACATATCTCTGGTGGACCTGTTGTCCTGCCAAGGGCATAGCAGGGTAGCTACATATGGAATGGATAACCGCTGAAGGCATCTAAGCGGGAAACCAACCTGAAAACGAGTGTTCCCTATCAGAGCCGTGGAAGACGACCACGTTGATAGGCCGGGTGTGGAAGTGCGGCAACGCATGAAGCTTACCGGTACTAATAGCTCGATTGGCTTGATCGTTCCCATTGCCAGTGCTCATCAGACGAACGTAAACGTTCATCTGCATTGAGTTTTGTCCTCACGCTGTCGCGATCTTCGATCGCTACGCTGCGGACGGCGCGCCGGACGTCCGGCGACGCGCTTTGCGCTTGCGGACTTTGTCCGGAAACGCACCAAAGACGTGTTCAAATAGACAAACGAAGTGAAAACTTCACCAGCTTCTCATCGCGCTAAACCCGCAAGGTTTAGCGTGCAGGGCATAAACCGCTGGCGCGGTTTAGCCCGAAGTTGCGCTTTGCCGACCTGGTGGTTATGGCGGGGTGGCCGCACCCGTTCCCTTTCCGAACACGGCCGTGAAACGCCCCTGCGCCCATGGTACTTCGTCTTAAGACGCGGGAGAGTAGGTCGCTGCCAGGTCTGCCAAACGCAACTTCACGCTAAACCGCATCGGCGGTTTATGCGTCGCTAAATTGCATAAGCAATTTATGCCTCACACAATCTTCTCATCACAAACGCGATAAACCCAAAAGGGTTACGCTGAAACGGCCTAGCCGTGTTACAATAGGCCGCTTCAAGCGGCCTTTGTCGCTTCTGAAAAGCAAGACATTACCCCTTACACACCTGAAATACGGTGCCACGGGCGCGACAAATCCTCCGGATTTGCGCTGAGAATACACGATAAACGGCTGAAGCGGTTTACGTGGATAAAGCATGAACCGCTTTGCGGTTCACGCAAGCGCGATAAACCCTTCGGGTTTACGCTGACGCGACAAACCGCAAAGCGGTTTGCGCTGGTGACGCGGGGTGGAGCAGCCCGGTAGCTCGTCAGGCTCATAACCTGAAGGCCGCAGGTTCAAATCCTGCCCCCGCAACCAATATCACCAAAGCCCGCCATCGCGCGGGCGTTCGTGTATTTGCTAACGGGTCGAGGATTTAACGCCTCATCACAAGCCCGTAAGCAGCCGGAGCCGACGCCGCGGCTTTTGCCGATATTGGATACGGCACGATCCGCCAGCACACCCTCCGAAACTTCAACAGTTTGTGAGCTGGGCAATCTGATATCGCGCTTCAGGTTCGTCTATCGAGGCCATGGAGGGAGAGTAGTAACCTCTCTTTGTTCCGTGCATAGGTTGAGCTATAAAAGGTAATTCAGAAATGAGAGCCGTAGCTCCTATAATATCTCGTTGATAAAATGATGAAAAATATCCGATTGTGGCCACGTATATTAAAACTTTTCGGAGAATAGTCTTTAAATTATTGAAAGATATAGAGGGCGACGGCCCGCATGGTCGCGGTCGGAAAAAGCGTACATAAAATATATTGGCAAATCTGAGCGTTACATTATCCTCCAGCCGCGCGACCGAGGGGGCGGGAGGGCGAGCAGAGTACACTTTAAACGGACGACTACAGCCGTTTTAAGAGCGCTGCCCGATGATAGCACCATCAACAACGTCATATTGCGTAACTCTAAAATAATGTCTGGAACTCTCATGTTGGGAGCGAATGAGCGTGGCTGTCCGCCTGGGCAGCACGCTGGTTAATCTGCTGCATCTTATCAAAGAATGCCTACCACATAGAAGATGACAGAGGAGAATTGGGAGGAGGGCTTTCCCAAATGCGGTATCATTCGTTGGACGCGATACGCGGTCTAGCCGCGATCGCAGTCGTGCATTTTCACATGGGCTTGATTTGGCACGTTGCGCCGTTTGGCTATCTGGCAGTGGACTTCTTCTTCGCGCTGTCGGGCTTTGTCACCGAAGTGGTTTACGGTCCAAGGTTCATGACCGGCATGACGACATCGCGTTTCGTCGTCACACGGCTTGAACGGCTTTATCCGGTTTTTCTCGTTGGCATTTTCCTTGGCGCCTTCGTAATAGTAGCGAAGGTGTTTGTGGGCGTTGACCGTCCACCGGCATGGGTCGTTCCGCTCAATCTGGCAATTCTGCCCGCGCCTGTTGCCGGCGACTATTTTCCGGTAAACGTTCCGTGCTGGACGCTCTTCCTGGAATTTACCGCCTACTTCCTTTACTGAGCGTGTCGACGCTACCTGACGGCACCGGTGCTCCTGGCAACGATTGCGGTTTCGGGTGTTGCGCTGCTGATCTCTGGTGAGGATCTGAATGGCGGCAGCACATGGAACACCATCCATATCGGTTTGGCGCGGCTTGGCTTTGCCTTCCTTTCGGCGTGCTGCTGGCGCGTCTTGGCGTCAGGCCCCGCTGGCAGACATGGCTCGCATTATTGCCGCCTGTTTGGCTTATGTTGATTTTCTATCAATCGAAGGCCAGCACCGACGTTGCGCTGTTGACCTTACCCATGTTGCTCGTCTGGTCCATCGCACTCGAAGTGCCGACGAAGTTGCAAGCACTGGCGCGTTGGCTCGGGGCAATTTCTTATCCGCTCTATGTTGTGCACTACCCTCTGCTTTCTGTTTTTCAGTTCCTTTGTCGCGAGATCGGTGCGGCAGGACCAGTCGCCCAGTTGGTCGGCACGGCGGTCCTTCTCTTAGCCGCGCATATGGTGGCATTTTGGAATGACCATTCTCGCACTCTGGTAGAGAGGGGCGGAGGTTGATCAGTGGAAATGACCTGAAGCTGTGATGCACCGGGTGGCCGGCGGCCCAGTGCCGCTAACGACCGCTTATTGCTGGATAAAACCCGCTTGAATGAATTGGCAAGGCAATGGCTTGGGATTTCGAAGTCGTGGTAGCCGTTATTGGCAGCCTTGGTGCGGCTGGCCTTGTCCTGTGGCAGTTTAGGGAGCTGCGCCGCAACAGAAGGGAGAAGCAAGAGCATAGCGACGGCACCAATGTGAGGGATGTGCGGCAAACTCGTATAGAAGGTGAGTAGAGCAATCCAGGAAAAGCGCGCAGCGATTTTCCTGGATTGCTCTCTAGGCCCGCGTCGCCCACCGGACTGGCGACACCACGAACAGCATAAAGCCTGCACGCAAAACCGATACAAAAAGCCCGTGCCGTACGAGCTTTTGTATCTGGTAACCGGTTCACCCGCGATGGCACGCGCCGCGCGACTACCCCTCCGGAGCAAGTATGCAGCATTGCTCGGGTACAGGCACGAGCACGGCGCTGCTTCCCGCCGCCATCGGCTCCGACAAAGCACCATTGGCGACGATAGCACCGGCCGCCGTTTCGCATTGATACTGATAGGAGCGGCCGAGATAGGTGCGTGTTCCCAAAAGCGCCGGCAAGCCGTTGCCTTCCCGCTGGACCGAGAGCCCGTCCGCGCGGCAGCCGAGAACGAAGCCGTCCGGAATGGGGCCGAAATCGTCCTGCGACAGCGCAATCCTGGCGCCGCCTGTGGCCTCGGCCACGATCAAGGCGCCGTCGCGCTCAACGGTTCGCAGCGGCAGCAGGTTTTCGAAGCCGACGAAACGGGCGACGAAGCTGTTGGCCGGTTTGCGGTAGAGAATCTCGGGCGTATCGAGCTGCATGATGCGGCCGGCATTCATGATGGCGACGCGATCGGAGATCGAGAAGGCTTCCTCCTGATCATGCGTCACATAAAGCGAGGTCGTGCCGTTGGCGCGCTGCAGCTGGCGGATTTCGACGCGCATATCGATCCTGAGCTTGGCATCGAGATTGGATAGCGGCTCGTCGAACATCAGGAGCGGCGGCTCGATGACGAGGGCGCGCGCCAGCGCGACACGCTGCTTCTGGCCGCCGGAAAGTGCCGAGGGCAGGCGGTCGCCGAGGCCGGAAAGGCCGACACGTTCCAGCATGCTGGCCGCCTTCTTCCGGCGCTCCTGCGTCGGCGTGCGGCGCTGCTTCAGGCCGAAGGCCACGTTTTCCATTACGGTGAGATGTGGAAACAGCGCATAGTTCTGGAACACCAGGCCGATATCCCTGGCATGCGCCGGCAGCGTCGTCAGATCGCGATCGCCGAGCTTGATGGTGCCGCTTGTCGGCTGCAGGAAGCCGGCCACGAGCCGCAGCGTCGTTGTCTTGCCGCAGCCGCTGGAGCCGAGCAGCGAGACCAGCTCGCCGGCGGCGACGGAAAGCGAAAGATCCTGCAGGACGGCCGTTTTGCCGTAATGGGCGCTGATGGAATCGATGGAGAGCGATACGGTCACGGGCGGCTACTTTGTCAGGAAGGTGAGGCCCAGGGTCGCCTCGACGATCGCCATGACGGCGACGGTCACGAGCATCAGCAGCACGGAAACCGAGGCGATGGTCGGGTCGAAGAACTGCTCCATATGGGCGAGGATCTGGATCGGAAGGGTGGAGATGCCGGGACCGGTCAGGAAGACCGAGACCGAGACATCGTTGATCGAGGTGATGAAGGCGAGAATGAAGGCGGCAATGACGCCGGCGCGGATGTTCGGCAGTACCACCGTCAGGAAGGCCTTCAAGGGCGGGCAGCCGAGGCTGATCGCGGCTTCCTCGATCGAGAAATCGAAGCTTGCGAGGCTGGCGCTGACGACCCGCACCGAATAGGGCAGCACCAGCAGCGCATGGCCGATCAGCAGGCTCGGGAAGATCGGCAGTCCGAGCCCGATGGTGATCGATTTCATCAGCGAAAAGCCGAAGACGATTTCCGGAACGAGGATCGGCAGGACGAAGAGCGTCGAAAGCCAGCGTGGGAGTTCGATCCTGTGCCGGCTGATGGCATAGGCTGCGGGGATGCCGATCAGCAGAGAAAGCGCCGTTCCGAGGAGAGCAAGCTCCAGGCTGGTGATCGCCGTCGTGCGGAAGGCCTCGATCTGGAAAATGTTGGAGAACCAGCGCAGCGTCAGGCCCTGTGGCGGGAAGGTGAGATAGGTCGTGTCGCTGAAGGCGGCGCCGATAATGATAAGGAGCGGCGCCAGCAGAAACAGGAAGACGAGAGCCGTGAAAGCGATGAGCGCGGGGTGGACTGTTCTTGTCATATCACACCGCCATCGGGTTCAGCCGGCGCGCGATGCGGCTCATGATCGCGACAATGCCGATCGTCACGACGACCATGATGGCGGCGATCGTCGAGGCGCCGACCCAGTCGAAGGTGACCATGGCGCGCTGATAGAGGAAGGTGCCCATCATCATCTGCTTTTCGCCGCCGAGCAGCTGCGGCGTGGCATAGGAGGTGAAACTGCCGGTGAAAACCAGCACCGCGCCGACGATGAGGCCGGGTGTTGCCAGCGGCAGGATGACTTGTCGGAACGTCGCGGCCGGCGTGGCACCGAGCGAGGTCGCCGCCTGGATGAGATCCTCCGGTATGCCCTCGAGCACGCCGACGAGGGTCAGGATCATCAAGGGCACGAAAAGATAGACCATCGCGACGATCACCGAGCCCTCGGTATAGAGCATCGAGAGCGGTTCGTTGATGACGCCGATCGAGAGCAGCATGGTGTTGAGAATGCCGTTCTTGCCGAGAATGATCAGCCACGCAAAGGAGCGCACGACGACGCCGGTCAACAAGGGGAACACGGCGGCGATGATCATCAGGCTTTTGGCGCGGCCCGGCATCTGCGCGATTACATAGGCGGCGATGAAGCCGATGATCAATGAGATCGCCGTCGTGATCAGGGCGATCTCGACGGTCCTGAAGAGGACCGTGCGGCGAAAGCCGCTGCTGAAGAAGGCGATATAGGGAGCAAACACGCCCTTGGCTTCGCCGAAGGTCGCCGCGATCGTAATGATGACGGGAACGAGCAGGAACAGCGTTACGGCCAGGATTGCCGGCGTCGCCAAACCCCATTTGACTAGATGCTTCATCAACCGAATTCCGCAAGAATGCCGCATGATTTTGCGGCATGGCCTGTTACATGCCGAAGATCTCGTTCCAGCGATCAACCCAGTCCGATTGCGCTTCGATCAGCTTTTGATAGTCGATGCGGCTGAGCTTGGCGATCATGTCGGCGCCGTAGGTCCAGAGCTTGGCCTTTTCGGGTGGCAGCACCACCTTGGTCGAGACCGGGGCGTCAACGCCCCGTTCGGCTTCCGCCTGCTGCACGTCCTTCGACAGGATGAAATTAATGAACTGGTGCGCAAGCTCGACGTTTTCGGAGCCTTTGGGGATATTGACCGTGTTGAGCACGGCGATATCGCCCTCCTTCAGGTCGGCCCAGGCCATCGTCGGAACGGCTGATCGCAGGGATGTCAGAACAAAATCCTGTGTCATCGCCACCTTGGCCTCGCCTGTCGAGATCAGGTTCACCAGCTCGGAGCCGGTATTGTAATTCTTGACGACATTCGGCTTCAGCGCCTCGATGGCTTCGAAGGCCTTGTCGGCGTCCTCGTAAGGATCGACGCCGGCATGCTTGCCGGCTTCGAGCACTGTCAGCGGTCCGCCCGTCGTTGTGATGCCCGGCAGCGAAATGGTGCCCTTCAGGTCGTCGCGCCAGAGATCGCTCCAGGACGTGATCGGCGGGTTCACTTTCGCCGTATCGTAGACGATACCAATGCGGCCGATCGTGTAGGCCGGGCCGTAGTTGCCCTGCGGTGCACGAGCGATGTCGTAGAGATCGGCGAGATTGGGGATCTTGCTGCGGTCGATTTCCTGAAACAGGCCCTGTTGGATGCCGGCCTGCGAGTAGCTGTCAGTGAGGTAGATGACATCGACGCCCTTACCCCCGCGCAATTTCAGCTTGTTGAGACGGTCCGCATTGTTGCCGGTCTCGAAGACGACATCGCAGCCGCAGATCTTCTTGAACGGCTCGATGATGTTGGCCTGCATCTTTTCGCCATTATAGCCCCACCAGGAAATGGTCAGCGTCTTTGCCTGGGCGTAGGCCGGCATGGCGGTCGCCGCGGCAAGGATGGCAAATCCCGCGGCGCGGGCAAGGGTGAGGCCTTTCATTCTCGAAATCCTTTTGGTCAATGAAATCGGGCATATGTTTCAAGCTTGCAGGATACTATTTTTCGAGCACCGGCTTTACAAGCCCAACAAATGGGCAGGATGGTGGTTTTTGCCTTTGGTGGGATGAAAATCCTGCGGCGTCATATTGCAGTGTTTGGCTGTTGCAAATGCTTGAGATCATTCGGCTTCCAGCGAACGAGCCAGCCGGCTTTACAGGCCGGTCCGCCATCTCTACCCTCGACCGATCGATTTTCCTGGCAGGCATGCGTCTCATGACATCCCCGAAAACAACCCTTCCCGACGATCTGCTTGTCAATGCAGCGGACGAAGTGCTGGTCCGTCAGGATCTGACTCTGACTGCGCTCGGCCGGCGGCCGGCGGATCGCCTGCTGCGTGTCGGACGGCTGCTGGATGTGCATAGCCGCAGCTGGCTGGAAGATCAGGAAATCGTCATCAAGGGCAGGCGGATCGCCTATGTCGGCCCGGCCGGCAGTTACGAGGGCGAGGTGAGCGAGCGGGTGCACGAGCCGCATCTGGCGGCTGTTCCCGGCTTCGGCGAGGCTCACAAGCATATCGAAAGCTCGCATTTGACACCGGAATGGGAAGCGGCTCTGGTCATGCCGCATGGCGTCACCTGGACTTGCGAGGCGAGCCACGAGTTTTCCAATGTAAACGGTGCGCGCAATCTGGAATTCTGGCTGGAGGCCCGACGCCGCGGCTCGCCGATGAAGATATTTCCCCTGCCCGGATCGGCCGTGCCGCCGACCGCCTATGAATGGGGCGGCGGTCATTTCGGCTATGACGAGCAGAAGGCCTTCTTGAGCGAAAGCCTGATGGTGGCCGGTCTCGACGAGGTCATGGACTGGCCCTCGGTCAGCAATCCGGAGAATCCGGCTTATGATCGCCTCTGGGGCATGATCCGCGCCACGTTCGAACAGCGAGGCGTCGTCGAAGGTCATGGCGCGGGCCTTCGCGATCTGGCGTCGATCAACGCCTTTGCCGGCGCCGGCCTTGCCTCCGATCATGAGGGCTGGTTCCTGGACGAGATCTGGGAAAAACTGACGCATGGCCTGTTCATCGAACTCAGGCCGCATTCCCTGCCTGAGGTCATCAAGGGGCTGATCGACAAGAGATTGTCCGATTGGTCGCAGATCGCCTTCGTCACCGACGATCGCAGCGCCACCGATACGCTGAAGATCGGCGCGACGGACTATAATGTCCGGCTTGCGATCGAGAATGGACTGGCGCCCGAAATCGCCATTCAATGCGTGACGATCAATCCCGCCCGGCATATGCGTCTCACGCCCTGGGTCGGCTCGATTGCGCCCGGCCGCTTCGCCGATATCGTTCTTCTTGATGATGTGAAGACGCTGTCGATCGCCAAGGTCTGGGCTGACGGCAGGCCGGCATCCGAAGGCAGGGCCTTCGTCGGCGTTCGGCCGGAGATCGACTGGCCGGACTGGGCGACGCGGACGGTCCGCATCGACAGGATCGTCACGCCGGAAGATTTCCGAATTGCCGCTCCATCGGATGCAACCATGGCAAAGGCGGCGCTGCTGCGGCCGTTCCACTGGGCTGATGATTTCATCACCATGGACCTGCCCATCAGCGATGGCGCGGTCCAGCGTGACCACGATCGCAACGTCACGAAATTCGCGATCGTCGACCGCTTCTCCGGCGAAGCCAAGGTCGCCCGTATGTTCTGGCTGGGCACGGGTCCGCGCACGCCGGATACCGCGCTCGGCGCCACGCTCGGCCATGACAAGCACAATATCTGGGTCGTCGGCTCCTCCGATGAAGCCATGGCGATGGTCGCCAATGCGCTGAAGGAACAGCAGGGCGGTTGGGTGCTGGTCTCAGGCGGCAAGGTCGTCGCCCGCGTCCGCTATGAGGTCGGCGGCCTGATGACGGCGCGATCGGCGGAAAAGCTGGATGCGGAGATGCAGGCGCTGTATAAGGCCGGGGCCGAGATCGACTGGATGTATGAGCCGACTTTCTCGCCGCGCTGGTGGCCCGGATTTCCCGAGCGGCTTTCCTTTGCGACGCTCACTTGCGCGCCCTGGCGCTGGGTTTTGGTCGCTCCCTCCGAAAGGGTGCCGGAAGGCTTCGTCAATGTCGCGACGGGTGAAACCCATCCCATCGTCTGGTGAGGATATCCGCCTATATTCGATTGGATATCCAATCTCTTAGATCGCCGTTTGGCTGGAATTGCCTCACCACGCAAGACGCGGGTGATCGAGCCTTGACGGCACGGGTCTGCTCCTTAATTATCCGTTTGGTTACTTGCGGCGCATTGCGATCGTGCAAGAGGACGGAGGATAATCGTCGACGCACATAGGCGGGCGCTATCGGGAAACCAGACGGAGGAGGGAACAGTGGTTACCGTTAACAACGAGGTGCCGCGGATCATGTCGGCATTTTCCACGCTAGGATGCGCGGAATTCGAATTGGAGGAAGCTCTCGGATTGGCGGCGCGCCGTGGTCTGGATGCCATCGAAATCCGCGCTCTTGGCGGGACGATCGACCTTTCTGCCTATTTCACCGACAGGTTCGGCTTTCCCGCCGGCCTCGCCAAGGCACTGAAAGCCTCTCCCGTAAGCGTATGCGCCTTCAATACCTCGCTGCGTCTTGTCGGTGCGACATCGCAGGCGAAGGAAGAGTTCCTGCGCTATCTTCCCTGGGCGGAAGCGGCCGGCGTCAGGTCACTGCGGGTTTTCGATGGTGGCGAAACCGGCGACGAGGGCGAAATTGCTGAAGCGCTGTCGACGCTGCAATGGTGGCGCGAGACTGCCAGGCGCGAAGGATTCCGTGCCGACATGATCATCGAGACACATGATTTCCTCGCGCTGCCGGATGCCATTCCCCGTTTCCTCGAAATGGCGCCCGATTGCGCGCTTCTTTGGGACACGCATCACACCTGGCGCAAGGGCGGGCAGGATCCTGTCGAGACCTGGAAGCAGGTTCGCAACAATACCCGGCATCTTCATGTGAAGGACAGCATCTCGAAGCCGGGGCCGAGGCTGCCATATAGCTATGTGCTGCCGGGCGAGGGTGAGTTCCCCATGGCTGCGCTGCGCGCCGTGCTTGCTGCGGATGCTTATGCCGGCGTCATGAGCCTGGAGTGGGAAAGACTATGGCATCCGGATTTACCGCCTCTGGATTTAGCCCTGCAGTCCGCACAGCATAATGAATGGTGGTTCCAAGCGCCGCGCGGTGAATAGTTGTTGAAGTTCACTAATATTTTAGCCTGACTTCATATAAGAAGGTCACGCGGTAGTTGACTTTATCGCGACTCGCTAATTAATATATTAGAAATAGTTAAATAATAGCCTGTCGTCATACAAGTGCCGGCTTGACTAAGATTTTCGGCGCAATGTTTCCAGCTCGATGAAGGGGACCTCGGTCATTTGGGGTTTGAGGGTTTCTGGAAGATGGAAGAAGCGGATTTTAGATACCGGAAATCCAATGCCTTGGGGGCATGCGCGCTGTTGTCAGCCGTCGCGCCCTATTTCCGAAGCGTCGACCATGGCCGGCTCCCCTGCGAAGGGAAATCTTATGAACGGTAATGCGAGCCGCGGAGACGAGGGGCATAGAGCCCTGATTTTGAAGGCGATCGCCGAAGGCGGCCTGGGTTTTGCGGCGCAATGGATCCATGACGCTGCAAATGCCGGCGAGGCCTTCTATGCGGAAAGCCTCGCGCGCGTAACAGATTCGGACGGCACCGTGCACACAGCCGGCACATTTGTCTCGTTCCTCGAGCGGCAGGATCGCTGGTTTGATCTTGATCTGCGTATTCTTGACATGGTGCTTTCCGCTTTGGCGGAGGATGAGACGCTGGTGCTGGGGTTCAACCTGAATGCCGCCAGCCTGTCCCGCTCGGATCGGTTTTCCGATGTTTTCGGTCGCATCAGCCGCAAGCCGGAGCTCGCCGCAAGGCTCGTCGTCGAGATCACGGAAAGCTATCCGGTCATCGGCGCCTCCATCGAGCGCATGAAGATGATCCGCGCTCTTGGCTGCCGCATCGCGATAGACGATTTCGGGTCCGGCTTTGCCACGCCGGCCTCGCTGCTGCAGGTGGCCGCCGATATCGTCAAGATCGACGCCGCCTTCGTACGGGACAACAGGCGCGGCCGCGACGGAAGCGACAGCCTCTCCCATCTTGTCGGCTTTGCCGCCTGCTTTGCACCTTTCGTCGTCGTCGAAGGCATCGAAACGAACTCTCAGCTCGAAGCTGCGCGAGAGGCTGGCGCAACGCATGCGCAAGGCTTTTTCCTGTCGCAGCCGGTGTCGTTGGCACAGCTTCGGCGCAGCAAGGGGAAGGCCGTTCTGCGGGGGGTGGGATGAGCATTGCTGCCATTATCCTGCCCGGTCACTGAACCGGGAAGCGAGCGCCCGAAAGACGGCGCAATTTGAAACGGCGGGATGTCCGGCAGCGGGCGTCACGTATGATGCAATTCGAGCGGGGCGGCGCGCGAGGAACCAAATGAAATCCGGGAAAAGATCATGGATTCTTTTAGCGAGAGAAAAGTCCCAGCCCAGCCACCGGCGCGTTACCTGTTCGAGGGCTGCGTAAAGATCGTTTCGGCCTATGTCAGTCACAATGCGATCCCGCTTCACAGCGTTCCCAGGCTGATCAAGGATATTCACGAAGCGCTGCAAGCCTTGGACACAGGCTCGGCTGTCGACCGCGGCAATCTGGTGCCGGCGGTGGAACTGAAGAAATCGGTGACGAACGACTACATCGTCTGTCTCGAAGACGGCAAGCGATTCAAAACGCTGAAGCGTCACCTGCGGGTGCATTATGGGATGACGCCGGAAGAATATCGCCAGAAATGGGGCCTGGCGCCCAATTATCCGATGGTTGCGCAGAACTATGCGCACCGCCGTTCGGAGCTGGCGAAACTTTCCGGTCTCGGCGCCAACGGCAGCAAGAGGGAAAGCATAAGTTAAAGCATGTCGCGCAAACCTGTGCGGCGGTTTTGCGATGCTGCAAGAATAATGGCGCCCTGTGAGGGGCGCCATCGCTTTCCGGTATGGTTCGATGCGGCAGGTCAGAAGACCTGACGCAGCACGATGAACAGCACGAAGGCCAGCGTGATCGAGGCCGGCAACGTCAGGATCCAGGCCATCAGCATGTTGCGCACGGTCGACCATTGCAGGCCGGAACCGTTTGCCGCCATGGTGCCGGCGACGCCGGAGGACAGGACATGCGTGGTGGAAACCGGCAGGCCGAGATGGTCGGCCGCGCCGATCGTCAGCATGGCGACGACTTCGGCGGCGGCACCCTGGCCATAGGTCAGATGCGTCTTGCCGATCTTTTCTCCGACGGTGACGACGATGCGCTTCCAGCCGACCATGGTGCCGAGGCCGAGTGCGAGAGCGACGGCGACCTTCACCCAGAGGGGAATGAACTTGGTCGCGTGATCGACGGCGGCGTGATAGCTGGTCACGGCCTTCAGGTCGTCGGCGCTCATCGGCAGCAGCTTCTGCTTGTCGATCAGCTTCAGCGATTCACCGATCAGGTAGATGTCGTTACGAACGTTGCCGACGAGGCCGTTCGGCAGCTTTTCGACGCTCGGATAAGCGGCGATCTCGGCGCTGGTGGCGTGGATATAGGCCTGGAGTGCCGGCGTCGTCGAGTCCGTCCAGGTCTTGCTCTTGACGGCGTCGCTGACCGCGGCCTTCGGATCGGCCGGCGCGGCAACGCCCGGCTTCACATATTTGCCGAGCACCGTCTCGACCTGTGCCGAGGCGGCCTTGTACGCATCGAGATAGTTGATGTCGGGCGTCTTGTTCAGCGCGAAAGCCGTCGGCACGAGGCCGATGAGGATGAGCATGATCAGACCCATGCCCTTCTGGCCGTCATTGGAACCATGGGCGAAGCTGACGCCGGTGCAGGTGAAGATCAGCAGACCGCGAATCCAGGCCGGCGGCGGTGCATTGCCCTTCGGCGCTTCATAGAGCTCCTTGTTGCGGATCAGCACCTTGGCGACCAAAAGCAGGATCGCGGCCATGGCAAAACCGATAATCGGCGACAGCAGCAGCGACATGCCGACGTTGCTTGCCTGCGCCCAGTCGACGCCGCTTGTGGCGGAGCCGGCGGGCGCCAGGAACTGGTTGGCGAGACCGACACCGATGATGGAGCCGACGAGTGTGTGCGAGCTCGATGCCGGCAGGCCCAGATACCAGGTGCCGAGATTCCAGATGATCGCGGCGATCAAAAGCGCGAAAACCATGGCGAGGCCGGAGCCGGAACCGACCTGGAGGATCAGTTCGACCGGCAGTAGCGCCAGGATGCCGAAGGCGACCGCGCCCGACGAGGTCAGAACGCCCAGGAAGTTGAAGAAGCCCGACCAGATGACGGCGAACTCAGCCGGTAGCGAACGTGTATAGATGACGGTGGCAACGGCATTAGCGGTGTCGTGGAAGCCGTTGACGAATTCGAAGCCGAGCGCGATCAACAGCGCAAGGCCGAGGAGGATCCACGGAACAGCGGCCGCATCGGCAAGGTCGCTGCCGAGGGCATAACCGACATAGGCGAGGCCGCCGAGCACGACCAGGCCGAAGAGCGGCAGAAACCACTTTGCCGAGCTTCCGGCGCCGTGAATTGGGTGATTGGCGTTGCCACCCTCGGAAGTGTTTGAAGCGAGGTCGACCATCCCAAACTCCTTTATGGTCATTGATATTGCCGGTGTAAGCCTCCTTCATGAAACTCTCGTGACGCGCGAGAAGGCGGATACCGGCCCTATTGGCGGGGATGCCGGGCGCTCTTTGCGGATATATGGCCGCGAATGTCCATCTTGATTTTGCCCCCAAAACGCCTTTTTCGGTTCAGCCGGCGTTCATGCGTCTAGGTGCTAAATCCTGCATGTAAGGGACTTGGATAGAGGGCCATCAAAATGAGATCGTCCGTGATTGCCATCGCTGCCTTGTTCGGCAGCCTGGTTGTATCTTCGGCAGAGGCAATGCCTATCCCAACCGTTGGGACAACAGCCTCCGTGCCGGTCGTGAAAGTTGATTATGCTTGCGGTCGTGGCTGGCATGTGACGCGTTGGGGCGAATGCCGCCCGAATCGCTGGGGTCCGCCGCCGCGGCGTTGGGGTTACTACAGACCGCCACCGCCGCCGCCATGGGGCTGGCGGGGCCGTCATCGCCATTGGCGCGACGATGACGGCTGGCGCGGCCGGCCAGGCTACTGGTGAAAAGACAAGCACCGCCGCGTTTTGCGGCGGTGTTTCCTTAGGGCGGTTCAGCTTTTTACGGAATCCCGGAACCGCCCTATCTCCTTGTTGTCTCGCAATTCCGGACGGAAAACCGGAGCGCACTTTTCCTGGATCGCTCTAAGGACGCGGCTGAGGCCTTAATGCGCGTGCCGCGAGCCATAATCCTGCGATAGCGGCAAGCCCCGCAGCCAGAATAGTCATGAGGCTCCCGGCGTGCAGCATGATGTCGGCGGGTTTGGGGCGGATGAGATCGGCCGTATTGAAGCTCTCGCCGCTGAATTTGCACAGGATGAGTGAGAGATTGTTGCGCACCAGCGCGGTGTCGATATCGGAGACGATGTCGCCGACGGCGGTCTTTTCCTCCTTCATCGTTCGCATCTGGAGCAGCACCGCCTTTACCGCCGCGAGATAGGCGTGCGAACACTCGTTGAACGGGCTTTCCTCGTCGCTGACGCTGCCGGGCATCATGCCCCAGAGGCAATAGGCCCGCTGAATCTGGGCGAAATTCAAGAGGCGCCGGAAGGTTTCGTCGGTGTCGGATGCGCTCTCGGCAAGCGAGACGATCCGCCCGTAGTAAGGCGCGATCACAGCCATTTCGCCATGGGTGAGGCTTGGTATCGGGATGCCGGCCTGGCTTCCGGAGGAGCCGCCGCCATGGGCGGCAACCATCGTCGGCCAGGTCGATAGCATGAGGCAGAGGACTGCGAGCAGGACGCCGCCTGCATGGTGGCGTTTCCCGCGCATGTGGTGCGCGGGAGGTGGTTTGCTTGACATCTCAGGCCCGACGCAGGGCCGCATTGCCGTAGCGTGACTGCGGCAGCTGGCGTTCCGCCCAGGCTCCGAAGGCAAGCCCGAGAGTGGCCCAGAGGATGGCGTGCATCCCCAGCGAGGCGATGCGGAAGCGCCAGAGCACGACGGCCGAGAATTGTTCCGGCACTTCGTTGATCGGCGGCAGCAGATACTGGATGAGCACGACGAAGACAATGTAGCCGATGCCGGCGATGATCGCACCGTTCCAGGAACCATATCGGACCGCCAGACGGCGGCCGAAGCCGACGGCAACGATAATGCCGACCACGGATGCGACCATCATGATGAAGAACAGTTCGGTTCTTGCGCCGATCGTGTCGGGATTGCCGACCGCCGGCGGGTTTGCCGGGTATTTGATGTAGGGGACCAGCGAAATCGTCACGAAGGCTGCAATTGCGAGCAGCGCTGCCGTGCCGCGCGCCCCGAGCGGGCTGACGCGGCCATAGACGAAGGAGAAGACCAGCGCGAACAATCCGCCGATCGCCGTCGAAAAGATCATGATGCCGGTAAAGAGGCCGATGCCGGACTGCGTGGCGCGGCTGACGATTTCCGGCTCCGGTGCCTCGCCGGCGGCCTGCGCGGCCTTTTCCTCAAAACCGATGGCCCAATCGACCAGCGGCTCGCCGAAAGTGTGGGCAAAGGCAAAAACGAGAATACCGGCAAAGGCCCCGACGATCATGCCGCGGAGCAAAAGACGTCCAACCATGTGTGCTCCCTTAAAGCATGTCGCGCAAAACTGTGCAGCGGTTTTGCGATAACG
Source organism: Rhizobium sp. CCGE531 (assembly GCF_003627795.1). Lineage (NCBI taxonomy): Bacteria > Pseudomonadati > Pseudomonadota > Alphaproteobacteria > Hyphomicrobiales > Rhizobiaceae > Rhizobium > Rhizobium sp. CCGE531. The sequence continues at coordinate 243,184 of NZ_CP032684.1, forward strand.
ACATGCGCAAAATCAAAGATCTAAAGCGCGAGACGCGAATCTGAAAAGATCGCGACGCGCCTTAGTGGCAGGGGAAGCCGAGCAGGTGTCGGGCGTCATGCACGAACTCGTGCACGTACATGCCTGATATCAGAGAGGTTGCGCCTTCTTCCGCGCCGATAAAGTAGATCGCCAGCAGCATCAGCAGGCCGGCAAAGACGGCCCAGGGCAGAATCTGGCCGAGCGGGATCGGCTGCGGAATTGCGGACGGTGCGAAAGTGGTGTCAGACATTGTATTCCCTCTTCAAGAAAAGCGCGTTCCAATTACGGAAGGGTTCTTACGGGAAGGGTCTGGCTCTCAAGGGCGAAACTTTCGCCATCGATTACAGTGGCGCGACCGCGCCGGGATTACACCGGCTTCCACACCCGTACGCGTAAGTTTATATCTGTCTGTAAAGATAGTTGTCAATCAAGCGCCATTGCGATGTGAAATTGCGACAAGAGCGCGACGGGGATGGAGTTGGGAGCCTCATGAAGACACATCTGAGCTGGATTTGCCATGGGGCGACGCAAGCCAATCGAACGGGCTGTTTTCCGGATGACGAACCACTGGAAGTCAAGGCGGCACAGCAGGCTCAATCATTGTCCTTCGGGCTTGGTGCGATCGATCGGGTTTGGACGAGCCCGGCCTTGCGTGCCCGCCAGACGGCCAGCGTCCTTGGTCTCGACGCCATTCCGGACGTCGCCTTGCGCGAATGCGATTACGGCGACTGGCGCGGCCAATCGCTTGCCGAACTGCATGAAAGGGATGCGGAATCTCTGACGCTATGGATGACGGATACATCGGTCGCGCCGCATGGCGGCGAATCCCTGTCGGCGGTCATGAGGCGTGTCGGCGAATGGATGGGAAATCACCTTGACGATACCGGTCATATCGTCGTCGTTACCCATGCGAGCGTCATCCGCGCCGCCGTTCAGCATGTCCTGCAGGCACCGGCAGCCGCATTCTGGGCCGTCGACGTCGAGCCGTTCGGCATCGTCGAAATGACAAGCGATGGCCGCCGCTGGCAGCTTCGTTTCCCGAAGATGGCGGCATAGAGCAATTCCGTCCGGAATTGCTTGAAATAAAGAAACAGAGCATTTCCGTGATTCCGTTTAAAAACGGAAATGCTCTGGGGTCAGCGGGCAGCCTTCGTCCGCTGCCGTTCCAAATAGACGAGATAGACGGCCATGCCGAACGTCATCGCGGCCAGCCCGTACCAGGTGATGGCATAGACGAGATGGCTGTTCGGGAAGCTGATCTGCGTCAGCCCGCCCACGGGCAGTCCGCCCGGGTTCTTCGTATCGTCGGCATCGATGAAATAGGGCGCCACGTTCCGCAGGCCGCGGGCCTCGGCGATCGCAGCCACGTCGCGTGAATACCAGCGCTCTTGCGCCGGCAGGTTCGAGCGGATCAACGTGCCCTTCGGCTCGTCGATCCGCAACAGGCCGGTAACGGTCGTTTCGCCGCCGATCTGGCCCTCGGGGCGCGCGCCCGGATTGCGCTTCTCGGTCGGCACGAAGCCGCGGTTGACGATGACGATCGTGTCATCGGTGAGTTTCAGCGGCGTCAGAACCCAATAGCCCGCGCCGAGCGCGGTCGAGGCATAGACCTGCGCTTCCTTGTCGTTGAGGAAAGTGCCGTTCGCCTGCACATGCTTGTATTCGGAGCTTTCGGCGTTGATGCCAGCCCATTGCGCCGCACCAGGCGCCTCAACAGCAGGGGCATGCACGCGCGCATCGACCCGGGCGATCAGATCCAGCTTCCAGTGCAGCCGCTTCACCTGCCAGGTGCCGAGCCCGATGAGAAGCGCGGTCAAGAGCAGAAGTGACAAAACCCAGATGGCAAGCGTGAGCGCCGAGCGCGGCTTGCCCTGAGATGTGGTCGGGGGAATATCGGTCATGGCGCTGGTCTCCGGGGACGCGCTGCCGCATGATTTCGGGAGGATCGGCTCTCTTCGCTGAAGATCATGCGCGGTCTTAGAAAAAATCGGCTGCGATTTCGGGCGCTTTCAAGCATGCGCCATGCAGCGTCCGGCGGAACTCTCACCGGAAAGAGAGGGCGGGCCTTCGGCTGAAGGCCCGCCGCTCGGTCTTATGGCATGTTGCGCATCATCTCGGGCGACATGGGCATCATGTTCGCATTGAGGTGATGCATGACCCAGAGCGAGCCGGAGAGAGCGATGATGACAAGCACGATGGTGAAGATCAGTGCCATCATGTTCCAGCCGCCTTCCGAGCGGGTGTTCATGTGCAGGAAGTAGATCATGTGTACGATGATCTGGATCGCGCCGAGGATCATGACGATCGCGCCGGTGACGGCCGGATCGGAGAAGACCTTGCCCATGACCAGCCAGAAGGGGATGGCGGTCAGGATAACGGAGAGGATGAACCCCGTCATGTAGCTCTTGAAGGTGCCGTGCGCGGCCTCGTGGCCGCCATGATGGCCATGATCGTGGGCGGAGCCGGATTGATGCGAATGGTCTGCGTTCGAGCTCATCCGAGAACTCCCATGAGGTAGACGAGGGAAAACACGCCGATCCAGACGACGTCCAGGAAGTGCCAGAACATCGAAAGGCACATCAGGCGACGCTTGTTTTCCGCGATCAGGCCGTACCGGCCAACCTGCACCATCAGCGTGATCAGCCAGACGATACCGGTGGTGACGTGCAGACCGTGCGTGCCGACCAGCGTGAAGAAGGCCGAAAGGAACGCGCTGCGCTGCGGGCCGGCGCCGTCGAGGATCAGGTGATAGAACTCGTAAAGTTCGAAGAAGATGAAGAGCGCGCCGAAGATGCCTGTGATCGTCAGCCACATCAGCGTTCCCGACTTGTTGTCCTTCTCCATCGCCAGCATGGCGAAGCCGTAGGTGATGGAGGAGAAGAGCAGCATCGCCGTGTTGACGGCGACGAGCGGCAGCTCGAACAGGTCGGCCGGAGACGGGCCGGCCGCATAGCTGTGGCCGAGCACGGCAAAGGTCGCGAAGAGGACTGCGAAGATCAGGCAGTCGCTCATGATGTAGAGCCAGAAGCCCAGCAGCGTGCTGCCTTCCGGATGATGCTCTTCCGTCAGGTAGAAAGCGGGCGTTTCGCCATCCTTGGGAGCGTGTGCGGTTTGAGAGGTCATGGGTCTTATACCTGTCCTGCGAGCTGCTTCGTACGCTCGTTCTCGGTCTCCACGACCTCGTCGGCGGGAATGTAGAAGTCGCGCTTATAGTTGAAGGTATGGCCGATCGTGATGACGATCATCGCGGCGAAGGTAATGGCGGCAAGCCACCACATGTACCAGATCATGCCGAATGCGAAGCCGATGGAGAGAACGCCGAGGATGATGCCCGTGCCGGTGTTCTTCGGCATGTGGATCGGGATGAACCCCTCGGTCGGCCTGGCATAGCCGCGTTTCTTCATGTCCCACCAGGCGTCGTGATCGTAGACGATCGGCGTGAAGGCGAAGTTGTAGGCCGGCGGCGGCGACGAGGTGGACCATTCCAGCGTGCGGCCGTTCCACGGGTCGCCGGTGTGGTCGCGAAGTTCTTCGCGCTTCATGAAGCTGACGGCGAGCTGGATGAGGAAGCAGGCGATGCCAATGGCGATCAGGCCGGCGCCGAAGGCGGCGATGATGAACCAGATCTGCAGCGACGGATCGTCGAACTGGTTGACGCGGCGGGTGACGCCCATCAGGCCGAGGATATAGAGCGGCATGAAGGCGAACCAGAAGCCGATCTGCCAGAACCAGAAGCTCATCTTGCCCCAGAAAGGATCGAGCTTGAAGCCGAAGGCCTTCGGGAACCAGTAGTTGACGCCCGCGAACATGCCGAAGAGCACGCCGCCGATGATCACGTTATGGAAATGGGCGATCAGGAACAGGGAGTTGTGCAGCACGAAGTCGGCCGGCGGAATTGCAAGCATGACGCCGGTCATGCCGCCGATGGTGAAGGTCACCATGAAACCGACGGTCCACAGCATCGGCACCTCGTAGCGGATGCGGCCGTGATACATCGTGAACAGCCAGTTGAACAGCTTCGCCCCCGTCGGGATCGAGATGATCATCGTCGTGATGCCGAAGAAGGAGTTGACGCTGGCGCCCGAGCCCATCGTGAAGAAGTGGTGCAGCCAGACGAGGTAGGAGAGGATCATGATCACGCAGGTGGCGTAAACCATCGAGGCGTAGCCGAAGAGGCGCTTGCCGCAGAAGGTGGCGACGACTTCCGAGAAGACGCCGAAGGCCGGCAGGACCAGGATGTAGACTTCCGGGTGGCCCCAGATCCAGATGAGGTTGACATACATCATCGGATTGCCGCCAAGGTCGTTCGTGAAGAAGTTCGTGCCGGCGTAGCGATCGAGCGTCAGCAGCACGAGCGTCGCGGTCAGGATCGGGAAGCTCGCGACGATCAGGATGTTGGTGCAGAGCGACGTCCAGGTGAAAACAGGCATTTTCATGAAGGTCATGCCCGGCGCGCGCATCTTGACGATGGTGGCGATCAGGTTGATGCCCGAAAGCGTCGTCCCGATACCCGCGACCTGCAGGCCCCAGATGTAATAGTCGACGCCGACGTCGGGGCTGTAGGCGATGCCGGAGAGCGGCGGATAGGCCAGCCAGCCGGTCTTCGCGAATTCGCCGATGAACAGCGAGATCATGACGATGATCGCGCCCGCCGTCGTCATCCAGAACGAAAAATTGTTGAGGAAGGGGAAGGAGACGTCGCGTGCGCCGATCTGCAGCGGCACGACGAGGTTCATCAGGCCGGTGACGAAGGGCATCGCCACGAAGAAGATCATGATGACGCCGTGGGCGGTGAAGATCTGGTCGTAGTGATGCGGCGGCAGGAAGCCATCGGAACCATTGAAGGCGAATGCCTGCTGCATACGCATCAGCAACGCGTCGGAAAAGCCGCGCAGCAGCATGATCAGCGCCAGCACGACGTACATGATGCCGATCTTCTTGTGATCGATGCTGGTGAACCATTCCGTCCAGAGATAGCCCCAGAGGCGGAAATAGGTCAGCAGGCCGAGAAGGGCGATACCTCCGATGGCGACGCCGATGAAGGTCACGACGAGGATCGGCTCGTGATAGGGGATCGCGTCGAGCGTCAGCCGACCGAAGATGAATTTATAGAGGTCCGGGTTGGAAAACATGGATTGCCTCTGTCCCTTATGAATGTCTTGTTATGGAGCGGACCGGATCAATGACCCTGATGCTGTGCCGAACCGGTCGACGAATCGGAAGAAGAGCCGTTGCCCATATCCATGCCCTGCATCGAATTGTCTCCATGCTGCATGGTGTGGCCGGCGGCGCCATCAGCCTTGACGGGCGTGACTTCGGCCGAGCTGTTATCGCGATTGTCGTAGATCAGGCGCTCGCGGTTTTCGTGGCTCTCCTTGCCGCCGCCGCCCTTGGCGTCGATATGCATCATTTCGCTCATGCACATCTTGCTCGGATCGGCGCACATGTTGAGGATGGCGTTGTAGAGACCATCGTCGACGGCGTTGAAGTACTGCACCGGGTTGCGCTCGCTCGGCTTGGCAAGCGTCAGGTATTCCTGGCGGCCGAGCGCCGTGCCCTGGCCCTTGGCCTTCTGGACCCACTGGTCGAAATCGGCCTGGCCGAAACCGTGGAACTTGAAGCGCATGTTCGAGAAGCCGGCGCCGCTGTAATTGGCCGACATGCCCTGGAATTCGCCGGGATGGTTGATCACGGCATGCAGCTTCGTCTCCATGCCCGGCATGGCGTAGATCTGGCCTGCCAGCGCCGGGATGAAGAAGGAGTTCATGACAGCCGAAGCCGTGATCTTGAAGTTGATCGGCCGGTCGACCGGAGCGGCCATCTCGTTGACCGTGGCAATGCCGTATTCCGGATAGAAGAACAGCCATTTCCAGTCGAGCGCGACCACTTCCACCGTCAGCGGCTTCACGTCGGCGCTGAGCGGCTTGTCGGCGGCGATGCGGTCGAGGGGCCGATAGGGGTCGAGCTGATGGGTGCTGATCCAGGTCACCGCGCCGAGCGCGATGATGATGGCGAGCGGAGCGGACCAGATGACCAGCTCGAGACGCGTCGAATGATGCCAATCCGGCTCGTAAGTCGCCTCTTTGTTCGACTGGCGGTATCTCCAGGCGAAGAACAGCGTCAGGAAGATCACCGGGATGATGATGATCAGCATCAGCACGACCGAGACGATGATGAGGTCTCGCTGCTGCATGGCGATATCGCCGGAGGGAGCCATCACCACAAGATCGCAGCCGGAAAGCAGCAAAAACAATGGAATGACGGATAAACGGCTGAAAATCTTCGATAGTCTTAGCACGTCTTAAAGCTCTTTTTGTTTCGACCTTACCGCGACTAAAGGACGGCGGTCATGAACGATATGAGGTGTTTCGTCGCACCGCAGCAAGTCGGGTGCAATGCGGTATGGAATGCTGTCCCACCTATCGGGAAAACCCTGAGAAATCCAGAAGGTTTTCCGTGGGGCCCCTCGCTTTTGTCGCCGCCAATATACCCGGAACGGAACAAATGGCTATCGCTGGCGGTTCATGCTTGATCCTGAATGCGGCGCCGACGGCCGAAAAAGCCCGGCTTAATCGCCAATTTGCGAATTATTTCATGCTCGAGACTTGATATGTTCGCACGTTTGATCGACATTTTCATTACGCGCGAATTCGTGGAGGAATTCGTGCTCGGAGAGGGAGGCTCCCGCGCATGGTCAGCGTTACGCATGAAACATTAAATCCCACATCTTCAACGCTTGAGAGCGATGCCCGCAGCTTGCATGCGAACGGCAATGTCGCTCCCGGCAACATTGCCATCGGCGTGATCATCGGTCGCACGTCCGAGTTTTTCGATTTCTTCGTCTACGCCATTGCATCGGTCCTGGTCTTCCCGAAGCTGATGTTCCCCTTCGCGGACCCGCTGCATGGCACGCTCCTTTCCTTCCTGGTCTTCGCGCTCGCCTTCATCGCGCGTCCGATCGGCTCGTTCATCTTCATGGCGATCGACCGCGCCTATGGCCGTGGCGTCAAGCTGACGATCGCACTGTTTCTGCTCGGCGGGTCCACGGCGTCCATGAGCTTCCTGCCCGGCTATAGCGAAGTCGGCGTCTATGCGATCATCCTGCTCGCCTTCTTCCGCATCGGGCAGGGCCTTGCGCTCGGTGGCGCCTGGGATGGTCTCGCCTCGCTCCTCGCGCTCAATGCCCCGACGAAGCACCGCGGCTGGTATGCGATGATTCCCCAGCTCGGCGCGCCGATCGGCTTCATGCTGGCCAGCGCCCTGTTCGCCTATTTCGTCACGAGCCTCACGACGGCGGACTTCCTGGATTGGGGCTGGCGCTATCCCTTCTTCTGCGCCTTCGCGGTTAACGTCGTCGCGCTCTTCGCCCGCCTGCGTCTGGTGGCAACGGAAGAATTCGGCACTCTGCTGGAACGCCATGAGCTTGAGCCCGTGAAGATGACGGAACTGCTGCGCGTGCATGGCCGTGACGTCCTGATAGGCGCCTTCGTGCCGCTGGCAAGCTTTGCGACCTTCCATCTGGTTACGGTCTTTCCGCTCGGCTGGGTAACGCTCTACAGCGAGCAGAGCCCCGGTTCGTTCCTGCTGATGGAATTCCTGGGCGCGATCTGCGGCATCCTCGCCATCATCTGTTCCGGCATGCTCGCCGACCGGATCGGCCGCCGCAACCAGCTTGCCATCGGCGCGGTGCTGATCGCCTGCTTCGCTTTCGTCGCGCCCTGGCTGCTCGATGGCGGCGTCACCGGCCGTCATATCTACGTGGTTCTCGGCTTCACGCTGCTCGGCCTCTCCTTCGGCCAGGCGGCCGGTGCAAGTGCCTCGCGCTTCAGCCATAACTATCGCTACAGCGGCTCGGCCCTCGTGTCGGATCTGTCCTGGCTGATTGGCGCCGGCTTCGCCCCCTTCGTGGCGCTTGCCCTCTCCAGCCAATTCGGTCTCGTCTATACCAGCCTCTATCTGCTGTCCGGCGTGGTCTGCACGCTGGTCGCGATCTTCTTCAGCAAGACGCTGGAGACGCGAGACAACTGAGACCGAATGATCGAAATTGAAAAGGCCGCGGCGCGAAAGTGCTGCGGCCTTTTTGTTCAGATCGAATGTATGAGGCACGCAATCAGCGATGCCGCGTCAACATTCTTCAATCCCGCCGCCGGTATGGATTTGCCGGCTCGTAGCTTCATAAAGCTCGTCGGGCCGAGCATGCCTCGAAACTGCCTGTCATCAAAACTTGACTCTGTTTTCAAACTTTTGTGATAACTAGACCCAAGTGTAAACTTGAAAATAATGCTCAGGAAAAATATAGGCTACCGCATTGCCGCCCGGTGGTGGCGCTTTCCAAGCGAGAGGACTTAATGACTTTTTCCTTTTCTCATCTCACCAGCGCGCTGGCGCTTGCCGCGGGCCTTGCCGTAGCTCCGATGATGGCGAACGCCGCCGATGCCGAAGGTATCGTGGTCTACAATGCCCAGCACGAGGCGCTGACGCGGGCATGGGCGGATGGCTTCACCAAGGAAACCGGTATCAACGTCACGATCCGCAATGGTAGCGACATGCAGTTCGCCAACCAGATCGTTCAGGAAGGCGCGGCCTCTCCGGCAGACGTCTATCTGACGGAAAACTCTCCGGGCATGGCACTGGTCGGCGCCAACAAACTCTTTGCTCCGGTCGATGCAGCTACGCTGGCTCAGGTGCCGGAAACCTTCAAGGCTGCCGATGGCAACTGGGTCGGCGTTGCCGCCCGCTCCACCGTCTTTGCCTATGACAAGACCAAGCTGAAGGAAGCCGATCTGCCGAAGTCGATGCTCGATCTGGCCGATGCCAAGTGGAAGGGCCGCTGGGGCGCTTCGCCGGCCGGCGCCGATTTCCAGGCGATCGTCAGCGCGCTTCTGGAATTGAAGGGCGAGGATGCCACCCGCGCCTGGCTGAAGGCGATGAAGGAAAATGCCAGCTTCTACAAGGGCAACAGCGTTGCCATGAAGGCCGTCAATGCCGGCGAGGTCGAAGGCGCGGTGATCTATCACTATTATTGGTTCGGCGATCAGGCCAAGACCGGCGAGAACAGCAAGAACGTCGGCCTGCATTACTTCAAGAACCAGGATCCGGGCGCCTTCGTCAGTATTTCCGGCGGCGGCGTCCTGGCATCCAGCCAGCATCAGAAGGAAGCCCAGGCATTCCTGAAGTGGATCACCGGCAAGGGCGGTCAGGCCGTTCTGCGTGATGGCGACTCCTACGAATATGCCGTCGGCAATGGCGCTGCTTCCAACCCGAAGCTGGTGCCGCTCTCCGACCTGCAGGCACCGAAGGTCGAACCTTCGAAGCTGAACAGCAAGAAGGTCACCGACCTGATGACGGAAGCAGGGCTCATCTAAGATGAGAGCCCGCGCCGCAGCGCGTTTCGAGCGCTTTGGCACGGGCTTGCTCTTGCATCCCGGTCGCATGCCCTGCTAGGGGCATCCGAATGGCCTGAAGGCCGATCGATTGGGCAATTGCCGTCAGCGGCGGTTGCCTTCCTATTTCAGGGCGTGAAAGGCAGCTCGGATTTGCTGCAGAAGAACACATATGCCGGCGAAGCCGCCGCCATGCGAATGCCCCAGTTGACGGCTGCTCCCCGCGGCCGCGTTCGGCATGCCTCCGTCGTCGCCCTTGCTTCCATCGTTGCGCTCCTGAGCCTGGTGCCGCTTGGCTTCATCGTCTGGATCACGATCGATACCGGCTGGGCCGAAGTCATCGCCCTGATCTTCCGCAATCGCGTCGGCGAGCTGCTCGTCAACACGGTTCTGCTCGAAATCTGCACCATCCCGCTGTGCATCCTGCTGGCCGTCTCGCTTGCCTGGTTGACGGAGCGTACGAACATTCCCGGTGCCCGCCTTTGGTCCTGGCTGGCCGCGGCGCCGCTTGCCGTGCCCGCCTTCGTGCACAGCTATGCCTGGGTCAGCCTCGTGCCCGGCATGCGCGGGCTCTGGAGCGGCGTGCTGGTATCGGTGCTCGCCTACTACCCCTTTCTCTATCTGCCCGTCGCGGCCGCCCTGCGCCGGCTCGATCCGGCGATCGAGGATGCGGCGGCCTCGCTCGGCCTCGGCCCCTGGCGTGTCTTCTTCCGCGCGATCCTGCCGCAGCTTCGCCTTGCCATCTGTGGCGGCTCGCTGCTGATCGGCCTGCATCTCCTGGCTGAATACGGCCTCTACGTGATGATCCGCTTCGATACGTTCTCCACCGCCATCGTCGACCAGTTCCAGTCGGCCTATAACAGCCCGGCCGCCAACATGCTCGGCGGCGTCCTCGTCTTCTGCTGCCTGCTGCTGCTCGGCATCGAGGTGCTGGTGCGCGGCAACGAGCGCTATGCCCGCATCGGTTCGGGTGCCGCCCGCCCGGCCGATCGCCGCCGTCTCGGCTGGTTCGTCGGCCCGGCCGTCGTGCTGCCGGTCGTGACCGCCGTGCTGGCGCTCGGCATTCCCTTCGTGACCCTGGCACGCTGGCTTTATCTTGGCGGCACGGATATCTGGCGGATCGATACGGTCGGCTCCGCCCTGCTGCAGACCATTGCCCTGGCCATCGCCGGCGGCCTGCTCGCTACCATTGCCGCAACTCCCATGGCCTGGTTGTCGGTGCGCGCGCCGGGCCGGCTGCAGCGCGTTCTCGAAGCCTGCCATTATTATGTCGGCTCGCTGCCGGGGGTCGTCGTCGCGCTCGCCCTGGTGTCCATCACCGTCCGGCTGATCCTACCGCTCTATCAGACCTTCGCGACGCTGCTGCTCGCCTATGTCCTGCTGTTCCTGCCGCGCGCCATGGTCGGTCTGCGCGCCAGCATCGCCCAGGCGCCCGTCGAGCTCGAGCGCGCCGCCATGGCGCTCGGCCGCACGCCGGCGCAGGCCGTGCGGCAGATCACCATGCGCCTTGCCGCTCCCGGCTTTGCCGCCAGCGTGGCGCTTGTCGCGCTCGGCATCACCAATGAGCTGACGGCAACGCTGATGCTCTCTCCCAACGGCACGGAAACGCTGGCAACCAAATTCTGGTCGCTGACCAGCGAGATCGACTATGTTTCGGCGGCACCCTACGCCTTCATGATGGTCGTCCTGTCGCTGCCGCTCACCCTTCTTCTTTATGTGCAATCCAAGCGGACGGCCGGACAATGACCTTTCTGGCGATCAAGAATATCAGCAAGCACTATGGCCCCGTGCATGCGCTTGACAATATCGACCTCACCGTCGCCGCCGGTAGCCGCACGGCGATCGTCGGCCCGTCCGGTTCGGGCAAGACGACGCTGTTGCGCATCATCGCCGGCTTCGAGGTTCCCGATGCGGGGCAGGTGGTGTTGGAAGGCGAGACCCTTGCGGATGGAGAGGCGATCGTACCCGCGCATCGCCGCGGCATCGGCATCGTCTCGCAGGACGGCGCCCTGTTTCCGCATCTGAGCGTATCGGAAAATATCGGCTTCGGCATGGAGCGCGGCGCGCGTGACCGCGACCAGCGCATCAACGCCCTCATCGATATGGTCGAACTCGACCGCGGCATGCTTGACCGCCGCCCGCATCAGCTTTCGGGCGGCCAGCAGCAGCGCGTCGCACTTGCGCGGGCGCTCGGGCGCAAGCCGAAGCTGATGCTGCTCGACGAGCCTTTTTCCGCTCTCGATACCGGCCTGCGCGAGAATATGCGCAAGGCGGTCGCCCGCGTGCTGCAGATTGCCGGCATCACCGCGGTTCTGGTGACGCATGATCAGGCGGAGGCTCTGTCCTTCGCGGATCAGGTTGCCGTCTTGCGCGGGGGCGCGCTCATACAGGCGGGGACGCCGCAAGCCGTCTATCTCAGCCCCAAGGATCGCGAAACCGCGCTCTTCCTCGGTGACGCCCTCGTGCTGCCGGCCGATGTCGGCAGTGGATCGGCCAAATGCGCACTCGGGCACATTCCGGTTGCCGCCGAGAGCCGACACGGACACACCGACATCATGTTGCGGCCCGAGCAATTGCGCCTGACGGCCCTCGATGACGCCGGTGCGGGTGCGGCTTGCATCGGCAAGGTGACTGAAATCGAATTCGGCGGCGCCGTCTGCGCGGTGACGGTTGTCTTGTCCAATGCCAACGGTTCGGAGACATTGAACATCAAAAGCTCCGGCGTCGGCCTGCCCGAAATCGGCAGCATGGTTTCGGTGACCGTCATCGGAAATGCACATGTCTTCAACAAGCTCGGCGCTTGAGCCTCATTTGGGTTGAAGCCGGTGATTCCCGCCATCGACCGCCGGCGATGATTTAAACGGCGATGCGATCGCCTCGGAGGTGGCCTTCTGGAGGACGCTGGTTGAGCAGGAGTGGGGGCTGAAGCTGCTCCGAATATGACGCGCCTTCGTCACCCCCCTCTGTCGCTATCGCGACATCTCCCCCACAAAGGGGGAGATCGTTGGGAGTGTGCAGCCGTCACTCGTAAGCCAATGGATCGCAATTTCAGCATACTCGATGTTTGCTTGAGACGAGAGAGCGCCACGCGGTACCAATCTCCCCCCTTGTGGGGGAGATGTCGCGACAGCGACAGAGGGGGTGTGCACCATCCACGAACGCTTAGCCTACACACCCGAAGAACCTAAACCACCCCAAGCACCGGCGTCTCCGAAACCTTGCCGGTCGCCACATCGGCAATGCCGCGATCCGTCTGGTGTGGCCCGGCATTGCAGGCAAGCGTCGCGCCGAAGCAGGCCTTGAAGACGAGGTAGGGCGGGTTCCAGTCGACGATGGCGTCGATCGCCTCGCGAACGGCGCGGAAGGCGTTGGCGGTTTCCGCAAGCGGCGCATCGCTGACCAGTCCGGAGAGCGGCAGTGGCAGCAGCGCCTCGATCCTGCCGTTGCGTGCGACCGCAAGTCCGCCGCCGGCCGCGATGACGGCGTTGGCGGCAATCGCCATATCCGCTGCATTTCCGCCGAAAACCGTCAGGTTGTGGCTGTCATGCGAAACCGTCGTGCAGAAGGCGCCGCGCCATTCGCCCCAGCCCGTCAGGAAGCCGACGCGCGGCCGGCCGTCCGCCTTGCCATGACGATGGGCGACGGCGATCATCGCCGTTTCCGGCGGCGGCACGACAAAGCCGTCTTCCACGTCGGCCTCGATTTCACCCCATTGCGTGAAGCGAGGCTGATCGATGGTCGCAAGCCGCACGCGGTTGCCGGCGGCCGCCACACGGAAATCGTTTTCGCTGAACGATGTCAGCTTGACCGAATTGCGCAGCAATGCGGCGTCGGCCGGCTCGATCGGACCGATCATCCGGCCGGTCTCGGCGACTGCGGCGCCGTTGACGATCACATGCCGCGCCTTGAACCCCTGCAGATCTTCGAAGAGCACGATGTCGGCGCGCCGTCCGGCGGCGATCAGGCCCAGATCGCTGCGTCCTAGCCGCATGGCGGCATTCAGGGTTGCCGCCCGCAAGGCCCATTCGGGCTTGAGGCCACAGCCGACGAGACGGCGCACCACATCATCGAGGCCGCCGCCCTCGTGAAGCTCGTCGGGAAAGACGTCATCGGTGCAGAGCGTCACGGTCTGCGGCAGAAAGCCGAGATCGTTGATGACGTCGACGAATTCCGGCAGCAGATAATCGTGCGAGCCGCGCAGCTCGATGGCAAGGCCGGCCGAAAGTTTTGCCAAAAGGTCGGCGCCGGACGTCAACTCGTGGTCGGAGGAGACGCCGGCAGCCATGAAGGCATTGAGATCGGCGCCCTCGAGACTGCGCGCATGGCCGCAGACGATCTTGCCCGCATGCAATCCGGCATTGACGATATCGGTGGCGCGCGGATCGCCGTCGATGACGCCGCGCATGGTCATGACCTCGGCCACGCCGCCGATATCGGGCCATGCCAGCATCTCCGCCATATCAGCCGCGTCGAAATCGGCGCCCGCCAGCTCCAGTCCCGGCGCGGAAGGCACGCAGGATGGCGCCAGCGGTATCACCCGCAGCAGCAGTCGCCGTGTCGCCTCGATCGCCCAGCGCACGCCGTCGAGGCCGTGGACGTTGCCGAATTCATGCGGATCCCAGACGATGGTCGTCACGCCGCGCGGCAAAACGGCCTCGGCATAGGTCGCCGGCGTCACCATCGAGCTTTCGACATGCATATGCGTGTCGATCAGGCCGGGCGAAAGGAAGCAGCCTTCGGCATCGATCCTCCGCGTCGCATCGATGCAGCTGCCGGGCGCATGCACGCTTGCAATCAGCGGGCCGACGATGCCGATATCGGCGGCGCGGATCTGGCCGGTCACCATGTCGACAAGACGGCCGCCGGCAATCAGCAGGTCGAAGGGTTGATCGCCGCGCGCGGCGGTGACTGCACGTAAACGCAGTTCCGGAGCATTCAGGTCTGCCGGTTCGTCGCCATCCCTGTTCATTGGCCGGCCTCCCGCAGCAGCGCGTCGAATATGATCCGGCGTGCCTTCTCCGCATCGATTTCGGCGGCGAAATGGGCGTTGAACTCAGCATGCGAGGCGCGCGTTTCGACGACGGTACGTCCGCGCGTATGCTGCCCGTATAGTTCCGCGTCGATCCGGGCATGCCGGAGGGTTGCGATCCCCGGCTCGACGAAAATCGCCGCCGCCGTTGGATCGTAGATCGCCATGGCCGGCCTGCCGCGGCTGATGGCGATGTTGACATAGCCCTCCAGCAGGTCGGCGAGCAGCCGCGCGTTTTCGCCAGCGGTCTCGCGGAGGCGGGCGACATCTTCGGGCCAGGCCAGCACCTTGCGGCAGATGTCGAGATCGATCATGCGCAACGGCAGGTCATGCGCCAGCACGATCGCGAGCGCCTCCGGATCGGCAAAGGCGTTGAATTCGGCCGATGCCGTGTGATTGCCGGAAGTGACGCCTCCGCCCATCCAGGTCAGCTCATCGATGCGAGCGGCGAGGTCCGGACGCGCCAGCGCCACGGCGGCGATATTCGTCAGCGGACCAAGCGCGAGGATGCGTTTCGGCCCCGCGCCATCGGCAAGCCAGTCGCAGAGAGCGGCAAAGGCGTTGCTGAACGGAAGCGGATCGGCCGGCGGCAGGCTCCTGCCTGTCGTGGGGATGCCGGTCTGGCCGAGAATGCCCTGCGCCGTTTCCAGCTTGCAAAGAACGGGCAGTTCGCGGCCGGCATGGATCGGAAACGTCCAGCCGAAGACGGCGGCAGCACTCGCCGCATTGGCCTGAACATGGGACAGTGGCGCATTGCCGCTGACAAGCGAAACGCCGTCGATGGCGAGATCCGAATGCGCCACCACCAGGATGGCGGCGATATCATCGAATCCCATGTCGGTATCGATCCAGATTCCCATGTTTTATCTCAGAGATCGTGGCCAAAAGGCCGAAGGGCAGGCTTGCAGCCGCTCGTCCTTGGGCGATGGCTTAGACGCCATCGAAGCGGGAGTGGGTGCGGGGCGCGCAAGGGGATGCGCGCGCCCACTGATTGGTCAGGCAGCGAGCGCGTCGAGGACGCGGATCCAGGAGCGGATGCCCTTGTGGTAGGATCGCAGCTCGTATTTCTCGTTCGGCGAATGAATGCGGTCGTCGGAGAGACCGAAGCCGATCAGCAGCGATTCCATGCCGAGCATCTTCTGGAAATCGCCGACGATCGGGATCGAGCCGCCCATGCCGATGACGATGGCAGGCTTCGGCCATTCGTTGGAAAGCGCCGTCTTCGCCTTGGTCAGTGCCGGCGAATCGTAGGAAAGCTGGATGGCCGGCGAGCCGCCGTGCTTGTGGAATTCCACCGAGCAATCGGCTGGGATCTTCGAGCGCACATAGGCGCGGAAGCTCTCGCGGATCGCCGCAGGGTTCTGCTGGCCGACGAGACGGAACGAAACCTTCGCCGATGCCTTGGCGGCGATCACGGTCTTGAAGCCGGCGCCGGTATAGCCGCCCCAGATGCCGTTCACTTCGGCCGTCGGCCGCGCCCAGGTGAGCTCCATCACCGAGCGGCCCTTTTCGCCTGATGGGATCGACAGGCCCACTTCGCCGAGGAATTTTTCGGCTGTCAGCCCGAGCTTCTCCCATGATGCCTTGATGTTGGCCGGTGTTTCCTCGACGCCGTCGTAGAAGCCGGAAAGCGTCACGCCGCCGGTCTCGTCATGCAGGCCGGCGAGGATATCGGTGAGGATATGGATCGGATTGGCGGCAGCGCCGCCGAAAACGCCCGAATGCAGGTCGCGGTCGGCCGCGGTGATGACGATCTCCTCGCCCACAAGTCCGCGCAGGCCGGCGGAGATCGCCGGCGTTTCGCCATCCCACATGCCGGTATCGCAGACGAGGGCGAAGTCCGCCTTCAGCTCGGCGGCATTGGCTTCGAGGAAGGGCTTGAGCGAGGGCGAACCGGATTCCTCCTCGCCTTCGAACAGGATGGTGATGCGCACTGGAAGCGTGCCCCTGGTTTCCTTGTAGGCGCGCACCGCCTCGACGAAGGTCATCAGCTGGCCCTTGTCGTCCGAGGTGCCGCGGCCGGTCAGGATCTTGCGGCCATTGCCCATGTCCTTGATCTCAGGCGCGAAGGGATCGCTGTCCCAGAGCTCGATTGGATCGACCGGCTGCACGTCGTAATGACCGTAGAAGAGCAGATGCGGCGCATCGGTGCTGCCGGCATCGTGATGGGCGACCACCATCGGATGTCCGGGCGTGTCGCGCACGGAGGCCTTGAAGCCGAGGGAGTTCAGGTAGGCGACCAGCCATTCCGCCGCCTTGCGGCATTCCGCATTGTACTCCGGATCTGTCGAAATGGACTTGATGCGCAGCAGCTCGAAGAGATTGTCGAGGCTGGACGGGAGGTTCTGATCGGCGCGATCGAGAACGGGCGATAGATCGGTCATATCCGACTCCTTACATGAGATTTGGAGGGACGATAGACCAAAGCCCGGCTGGTTTCGAGGCGTTGAAACTGAAAATTTACCGCAGCTTGCCGCTTTGGATCGAGGTTCGCTGTTATGTGATTAGTTGCGTATGTAGTTTACAAGTTTTTTAGAGTATTAGAAATAACGTCAGTCCAGAAGAGTATTCTGGGGACGCGTAATGTTTTCAGTGATTGCATGCATTCGTGACGATCATGACTTCAGGCTTATTCTCGTTGCAGCGGTCATTTGCCTCATCGGCAGCCTTGCCACCATGCTTCTGTTATCCCGTGCGCAGGAATGCCAGTCGCATCAGCGTCGCTATTGGATCGCCGCCGCAGCCTTTGCCAGCGGCGTCGGCATATGGGCGACGCATTTCATCGCCGTGCTGGCCTATCAGAGCAGCCTTCCCATCTACTACGGTCTTTCGCTGACCGTGCTTTCTGTGGTTCTCGCAATCATTGGTTCCTGGCTTGCCATTGCCATCGCCTTCGAGTGGGATAACGGCGGTTCCTTTGCTGTTGGTGGCATCTTGATGGCGTTTGGCATTGGCGCCATGCACTTTAGCGGCATGCAGGCCATCGAGGCCTCGGCACAGCTTTCCTACGACTTGCAGCGCGTCGTCATTTCCATCGCCGTCGGTGCCGTTTTCTCCTCGCTGGCTTTCCTTGCATTTCGCAGCCTTCATGGCGTCAGGCGCATCATTGTCGGCGCCTTTCTCCTGCTGCTGGCAATTTGCTCGCTGCATTTCACTGCGATGAGCGGTGTGACGCTGACACCGGAAGCGGATGTGTCCGCCGCCGTCTCTATCGATCGAAGCATCCTTGCCGGCATCGTCACGGCTGCCGCGATGGGTCTCATTCTCATCGCCCTCGGCGCGATCTTCATCGATCGCCATCTTACCGACCTCCGCGGCTTCGCCAACGCTTCGCTCGAGGGATTGCTCATCATCCGCGACGGCCGAATAATCGATGCGAATGAGCGCTTCTTTGCCATTTCCGGATGGTCCGCCCAGCAGGTGACCGGCATGGCGCCCGACGCATTCCTGACGCTCGACATGGATGCTCATGCCGAGGCGGCCATTCCGCTCGAGACGACGCTTTCGGGATGCGACGGCAAATCGATCCCTGTCGAAACCGTGCGGCGCTCCATCACCTATCGCGGCCATGAATGCAGCGTGCTGGTCGTGCGCGACCTGACGGAACGGCGCCAAGCGCAGCAGATGATCGAGCATCTGGCCCATCACGATATCCTGACGGACCTGCCCAATCGCTCGCTGTTCGACCAGCGCATGCGCCAGGCGCTGCAGATGGCCAACCGCAAGGGCGGCGAAGTCGCCATTTTCTGCCTGGACCTCGACCGCTTCAAGGCGATCAACGACGTCTTCGGCCATGCCGAAGGAGATCGTATCCTTTGCAAGGTCGCCGGCATCCTGCAACGCATCATCGAAGAGGGCGATACGGTGGCGAGGCTCGGCGGCGACGAATTCGCCATCATCCAGCCCAAGCGCCAGCAGCCCGTAGGCGCCACGCGTCTCGCCGAGCGCATTCTTGCCGAATTCGCCATGGAGATGGATACGGCGCGCGATCCGACGGCCGTCGGCGTCAGTCTCGGCATCGCCATCTATCCGCGTGACGGCGCCAGCGCCGAGCAGCTGTATGCCAATGCGGATACGGCGCTTTATCGCGCCAAGCGCGCCGGCCGGGGCCACGCCTGTTTCTTCGACGCCGAAATGGACAAGGCCGTGCGCACGCGCCGCCAACTTGAGAACGATCTGCGCCAGGCCATTCTTCGCAGGCAGCTCTTCCTGGAATACCAGCCGATCTACGATGTCGGCAGCGACAGCGTCAGCGGCTACGAAGCGCTGTTGCGCTGGGCGCATCCGGATCGGGGCGTGATCGATCCGGAGACCTTCATTCCCATCGCCGAGGAGAGCGGGTCGATAGTGCCGATCGGTGAATGGGTGCTGCAGCAGGCATGCCAGGAGGCGATGCGCTGGAGCGAGCCTGCGAATATCGCCGTCAACCTCTCGCCGCTGCAATTCATGATCCCCACCCTCTATGACCAGATCGAACGGATTCTGCGAAAAACCGGGCTCGAGCCGCAGCGCCTCGAACTGGAGATCACCGAGGCGGCCCTGATGCGCGAACGGACAGTTGTCATCGCGACATTGCAGCGGCTGCACCGTCTTGGCGTCCGCGTGGTCATGGATGATTTCGGCACCGGCTTCTCCTCGCTCAGCAACCTGCGCGCCTTCCCCTTCGATAAGATCAAGGTCGATCGCAGCTTTACCGGCGCCCTTGAACACGATCCCGCGGCGCGTTCGATCGTCCGCGCCATCATAGGCCTCGGGCACAGCCTGAACATGCCCGTCGTGACCGAAGGCGTGGAAACGGAAATCCAGCGCCGCATCGTCATCGAGGAAGGTTGCGCACAGCTTCAAGGGATATTCTTCGGCAAGCCGGATGTCGGCCCCAGCCAGCACCACCCTGTCCTGGACAAGGCGGTCGGGCAGTCCTAGAGCTGCGTCGCGATCTTTCGGATTCGCTTCTCGCGCTCTAGGTCTTCGATTTTGCGCATATCGCTATCGCAAAACCGCTGCACACTTTTGCGCGACATGCTTCAGAGCTGCCTGGCGTTGTCCAGGACGCGCCGGATATATTCCAGCAGAAGCTCGCGCTCGAAATGGCGGAAATCTTTCAGGAGGTCCTTATCCGCGGCCATCGCGGCTTCGATAGCCTCCGCCTCCATCGCAGCCGCCCGGCTCGTCAGGAAAATCAGTTGCGCCCGCTTGTCCGAGGGATGCGGACGGCGCTCCACCAGCCCGTCGCGTTCCATGCGCGACAGGGTATTGGCCATCGTCGCCTGCTCGATATCGACCCGTTCCAGCAATTGTTTCTGCGTGAGCCCGTCTTCGGACCATAATTCCAGCAGGATCGGAAACTGACCGGGGGAAAAACCGAGTTTCGCCGCGCGTTGGTGTAACGAGCGAGCAAATCCCTTTGCCATCTGACTGGCAAGGTAGGCGGCGGAGTCCATCCGATTAAATCCCATGATTGCAAATATGCCGATAATTCAGAATCAAGACAATCGGCAATTTCTTGGGAAGGGGTGCTCGAAAATCAGCAACTTCAGGCGCTTTTTCCACGTTCCAAGGTTGCATTTTTCGGCATGAAAAAGCCGCCATGGCCTGGAGGTTCGCCATGGCGGCTCGTAAAAGGGGGGACAAAGGCCCGGAGAGGGGATAGGCCTTTGTCCAAGTCTGACATGGCGGGGGACAGGCCGGTTGTCAGACCCTCGGCAAATCAATCGCCGGTGAGTAAGATTTGTGAATCCAAATGTGGTTTTTCAAGGGAATGCGCAGATTAGATTGATTAAAACTTAGTAACGTTTCGGTGAGAGATTTGGCTCTTTCACAAGGCGGCAAAAACAGAAGTTTATATGGACGTTGGAAGTGCGCCACGCTATCCATGCTTCCATGAAAAAAGGTGATCATCTCTTTCTCGTCGACGGCTCCGGCTTCATTTTCCGGGCCTTTCACGCCCTGCCGCCGCTGACGCGCAAGTCCGATGGATTGCCTGTCGGCGCCGTTTCCGGTTTCTGCAACATGCTGTGGAAGCTGCTGACCTCGGCGCGCGATACCTCCGTGGGTGTGACGCCGACGCATTTCGCTGTCATCTTCGACTATTCCTCGAAGACCTTCCGCAAGGATATATTTCCGGAATACAAGGCCAATCGCTCGGCGCCGCCGGAGGAACTGATCCCGCAATTCGGGCTCATCCGCCAGGCGACGCGCGCCTTCAATCTGCCTTGCATCGAGACCGACGGCTTCGAGGCTGACGACATCATCGCCACCTATGCCCGTCAGGCCGAGGCGACCGGCGCCGATGTGACGATCATCTCGTCCGACAAGGACCTGATGCAGCTCGTCACCTCAATGGTCCACATGTATGACAGCATGAAGGACAAGCAGATCGGCATTCCCGACGTCGTCGAGAAATGGGGCGTGCCGCCGGACAAGATGATCGACCTGCAGGCGATGACCGGCGACTCCGTCGACAATGTCCCCGGCATTCCCGGTATCGGGCCGAAGACGGCGGCGCAGCTTCTGGAGGAGTTCGGCGATCTCGACACGCTGCTTGCCCGCGCGAGCGAGATCAAGCAGCAGAAGCGCCGTGAAAACATCATCGCCAATGCCGAGCTTGCCCGCATTTCCCGCCAGCTGGTGACGCTCAGAACCGATGTGCCGCTGGATTTGGCGCTTGATACGCTGATGCTGGAACCGCAGGACGGCCCGAAGCTGATCGGCTTCCTGAAGACCATGGAATTCACCACGCTGACGCGGCGCGTGGCGGAAGCCTGCGACTGCGATGCGGCGGCGATCGAGCCGTCCGTCGTCAAGATCGAATGGGGAGAAGCCGCCCATGGCCCCGATCTCGATATCGGCGAAAATGTCGATCTCGTCGCCGGCAGCACGGTCGAGGCCGAGGGCGCGACCGTCCCTGCACCATCCGCCAAGGCGCGTCTGGCTTTGGATGGCACGGCTGAACCCGAAGACCTCGCCAAGGCCCGCGCCGCGAGTTTCGCGAACGCGCCGATCGATCATTCGAAATATGTCACCATTCGCGATATCGCCGTTCTCGATCAATGGATCGCGGACGCGCGCGAGACGGGCATCGTCGCCTTCGACACGGAAACGACGTCGCTCGATGTGATGCAGGCGGAGATCGTCGGCTTCTCGCTGGCGATCGCCGATAACCGCGACGATCCCACAGGGGCGTCGATTCGCGCCGCCTATGTTCCGCTCGGCCACAAGACCGGCGTCGGCGACCTGCTCGGTGGCGGCATGGCCGACAATCAGATTCCGCTTCGCGATGCGCTGGCTCGCCTGAAGGATCTGCTCGAGGATACTTCTATCCTGAAGATCGCGCAGAACCTCAAATACGACTATCTGCTGATGAAGCGCTACGGCATCGAGACGCGATCGTTCGATGACACGATGCTCCTGTCCTATGTGCTCGACGGCGGCTCCAACGCCACGCACGGCATGGACAGCCTTTCCGAGCGCTGGCTCGGCCACAAGCCGATCGCCTACAAGGATGTTGCCGGCAGCGGCAAGTCCAACGTCACTTTCGACCTCGTCGATATCGACCGCGCCACGGCCTATGCCGCCGAGGATGCCGACGTGACCCTGCGTCTTTGGCTGGTGTTGAAACCACGACTTGCGGCAGAAAAACTTTCAGTCGTCTACGAGCGGTTGGAGCGGCCCCTGGTGCCCGTGCTCGCCCATATGGAGGAGCGAGGCATTACCATCGACCGGCAGATCCTCTCTCGCCTTTCCGGCGAGCTGGCGCAGGGCGCGGCGCGGCTGGAAGATGAAATCTACACGTTGGCCGGCGAACGCTTCAACATCGGCTCCCCGAAGCAGCTCGGCGACATCCTGTTTGGCAGGATGGGCCTGGCCGGCGGCAGCAAGACGAAGACGGGCCAATGGTCGACCTCGGCGCAGGTGCTGGAGGATCTGGCGGCCGCCGGCTTCGAACTGCCGCGCAAGATCGTCGACTGGCGCCAGCTCACCAAGCTGAAATCCACCTATACGGATGCTCTGCCAAGCTACGTCCATCCCGAAACGAAACGCGTTCACACCTCCTATTCGCTGGCATCGACCACGACCGGACGCCTGTCCTCCTCCGAGCCGAACCTGCAGAATATTCCGGTGCGCACGGCGGAAGGTCGCAAGATCCGCACGGCCTTCATTTCGACGCCGGGCCACAAGCTCGTCTCCGCCGACTACAGCCAGATCGAACTACGCGTGCTGGCGCATGTCGCCAACATCCCGCAGCTGAAGCAGGCCTTCGAAGACGGCATCGACATTCATGCGATGACGGCATCCGAAATGTTCGGCGTGCCGGTGGATGGCATGCCGAGCGAGGTGCGCCGCCGCGCCAAGGCGATCAACTTCGGCATCATCTACGGCATCTCCGCCTTCGGCCTCGCCAATCAGCTCTCGATCGAGCGTTCGGAAGCCGGCGACTATATCAAGAAGTATTTCGAGCGCTTCCCCGGCATCCGCGACTACATGGAAGGCGCCAAGCAGGCCGCACGCGACAGCGGCTATGTCGAGACGATCTTCGGTCGCCGCATCCATTTCCCGGAGATACGCTCGTCCAACCCTTCCGTCCGCGCCTTCAACGAGCGGGCCTCGATCAACGCCCCGATCCAGGGTTCGGCCGCCGACGTCATCCGTCGCGCCATGATCAAGATGGAGCCGGCGCTGACGGCGTCGGGGCTCGGTGATCGCGTGCGCATGCTTTTACAGGTGCACGACGAACTGATATTCGAAGTCGAGGATGCCGATGTCGAGCGCACGACGCCGATCATCGTCTCTGTCATGGAAAATGCCGCCATGCCGGCGGTGGACATGGCCGTGCCGCTGAAGGTCGATGCGCGCGCCGCACACAATTGGGATGAGGCGCACTGAGGTAGTCCGGGCATGGCGAGGAGATCAGCCCTCATGGTGAGGTGCGCAGGCCAGAATGGCCGGAGCCTCGAACCAAGAGGGCGGA
The DNA here is from genome assembly GCF_003627795.1 of Rhizobium sp. CCGE531. Taxonomy (NCBI): domain Bacteria; kingdom Pseudomonadati; phylum Pseudomonadota; class Alphaproteobacteria; order Hyphomicrobiales; family Rhizobiaceae; genus Rhizobium; species Rhizobium sp. CCGE531. The sequence continues at coordinate 266,585 of NZ_CP032684.1, forward strand.
TAGGCTACTGTTGGGCCACCTCGTGCTTCGAGGCCTTGACGCTTGCGCGCCAAGGCACCTCAGCATGAGGCGGTGAGAGATCGGCGATTTGGCATGGATAGAGATACGTCTCGATGATCCGGGCCGGACACCGGATGCTTACTTCCCAATCAACGCTTCCAGCACCGAAACGATCGCGCGTTCGGCCTCTTCGAGCGTGCCGCTATTGTCGATATCGGCGACGTCGTAGCTGCCTTGAACCGTCAGCGCGCTTCTTTCCAGGCGCTTCAGCACATCTTCGCGGCTCTCGCGTCCGCGCGCCATCAGGCGCTCGGCCAACACCTCACGTGTAGCCGTGATATTAATGACCTTCAGCCGTGGAAATGCGGCCTGGAAGTGGTGCAAGGCCGAGCGCGAGCCATTGGCGATGACCAGATTGCCACGAGCAAGCTCATCGAAGACATCAGCTGGAATGCCGTATTTCAAGCCGTGTGCTTCCCAGGAGACGGCAAATGCGCCGGCCTGTTCCATCGCATCGAAGTCGGCCTCGGAAACGCTTCTGTGGTCCTCGTTGCCGGCATCGCCGTCACGCGTGATCACACGGCGGACGAAATGGACGTCGGGCCGGCCAGCAAAATGCCGGGCGGCGAGGTTCATCAGTGTATCCTTGCCGGCGCCGCTCGGGCCGACGACCACGGCGAGCGTGCCCGCCGTCGTATTCGCCAGGCCGACATTAGCCGGCTTGATATTGACGTCCGCGCTCATGCGACCCGCCGACCTTCCCGCCAGACAGACCGCGTGACGGGCACGCCATGATCGCGACGGACGCGCACGAGATCGGCGCGCAGGCCCTCGGCAATGCGGCCACGGTCGTTCAGGCTGACGGTCCTTGCCGGCGTCGCCGTGACCATGGCGATCGCCCGCGGCAGCGAAATGCCCTCGACTTCGTCCGCGAGGATGAAGGGCGCATGCAGCAGGCTGAGCGGCACGTAGTCGGAGGAAAGCACGTCCAGCACGTCGAGCTCGGCCAGATCGCGGGCGGCGATATTGCCGGAATGCGACTTGCCGCGCACGATGTTCGGCGCGCCCATCAGCACGCTCATGCCGGCGCCGTGCGAAGCCTTCGCAGCATCGATGCTGGTCGGGAATTCCGCCAGGCGAACGCCGTAATTGATCGCTTCGTCGACATGGGCGAGCGTCGCGTCGTCATGGCTGGCAACCGTAATGCCGCGCTCGGCACAGACCTTGGAGATCGCGTCGCGATGCGGCGTCGCGTATTTGGCCGATTCTTCCTGGCGCTTGGCCACGAAACGGGCGAAAGCCTCGTCGCTGAGCCCGCGCTTCTTCTGATAGTAGAAAATGTACTGATCCATGGTCTGGAACTGGCGCTGGCCCGGCGCATGGTCCATCAGCGAGACCAAGCGCACATACGGATCCTTCTCGAAATCCTGGAAATGATCGAGAACGTTGTCGGAGGAGACTTCGCAGCGCAGATGGATCAGGTGATCGGCGCGCAGGCGATCTTCGCTTTGAGCCGCCTGGATGGCGTCGGCCATATCACGCATCTCGCCTTTTTCGAAACCGCCGTCCTCGTCCGAGCCCATGCGCAGGCAGTCGAACACGGTCGTGATGCCCGAGGTGACGATCTGGGCGTCATGCGCCTGGATCGCCGCCGTCTTGTTCCAGCGCACGCCCGGGCGCGGCGAATAATGCGCTTCCAGATGGTCGGTATGCAGCTCGACCAGACCGGGGATCAGATAATCGCCCTCGAAATCCTCGCCGATAGCGGATTTGCCTTCGGAAATGCCGGCGATGCGACCGTCACGGATCAGCACGGAACCTTCGACGATCCTGTCTTCGAGGACGATGCGGGCGTTGGAAAGGACGGTTTCTTTGGTCATGTCGGGTCTTTCACTGTTAGGCGCCGGAGAGCGGCAGCCAGGAACGGACGGTAAAGGGAGCGCCACGCTCTTCTTCGATAAAGACGGCGAGGCCGGAAACGTCGAGCGGCTTGCCGGTATGGTCGGCGAAGCGCTCGCGCAGCACGTCGTGCATCTCGGCCTGGCGCTCGGCCGGAACGCGCCCGGTCAAGGTCATGTGGAAACGGAACTCGTCATTGACGTAAGGATAGCCCCAACGCAGCAGATTGGCACGCTGCGGCTCGGTCAGGCCCTCCGGCTGGCGCCGGCCGATATCATGATCCGAAAGCGGTGCGCGGAATGGTTCGAAGGTCTTGACCACGCGCGAGGCGAAATCCTGCAGCGGCTGGTAGAGCGAGCCCGGCACGAGCGCGAAGAAATGGCCGAGCTGGCCAAGCACCAGCTGCGGAATGGTGAAAGCCTTGGTCTGCGCGGCGAATTCGGCTGCCACCTCAAGGAGATCGCGCTCGGTCACCGAGCCGGCAAGCTCGAAGGGTGCCTTCAACGTGGCATGAAAGCCGTAGCGGCGCGGATCGGCCGTCAGTTCGGCATGGCCTGCCGGCACGGGGCCGATGGCCTTGTCGGAAAAAATCTCGTCGGAAAATGCGTCGCGTCCCAGCCAGAGAGCGGCAAGCGAAGTCAAAGGATCGTCTTTGGGCGGCGTGAAATAGAGAGCATAGCGCAAGGCTGCATTCCTTGGAAAAATCGGCTGCGCGGGACACTGTTGGGTGATTTGCGACAAACCGCAAGAGCAGCAAGGCAGCAACGGTTCGAATCCGGCTAAAGCCGGCTCGAACGCTACGGTCTTGCCGGCCTGCGCTACCGGATTCCCGTGACAGAATGATGATGCGTAAAGATTTTTCTTGGCTCTTTTTATCTCACCCGCGTACCCATCAGCCGCGAGCGCAAGGCGTTGGATGCGGCGTCGAACAGGAAGACGACGATCAGGATCAAAAGCACCATGTAGGCGACGTTTTCCCAGTTGGCGTTGGTGCGCATCGCTTCCCAAAGTTTGAGGCCGATACCGCCGGCACCGACGGCGCCGATGATGGTCGCGCCGCGTACGTTCGATTCCCACTGGTAGAGCGTCTGGCTGACGATGACGGGCACGATCTGCGGCACGATGCCGTAGCGATGCACGAGGATCGCCGACGAACCGGTGGATTTCACGCCTTCGCGCGGCTTGTTGTCGATATTCTCGAGGCCTTCGGAATAGAGCTTGCCGAGCGTGCCTGTTTCGGTGAGGAAGATCGCGCCGCTGCCGGCAAGCGGGCCGGGGCCGAAGGCGCGGGTGAGGAACAGCGCCCAGATCAGCATATCCACCGAGCGCAGGAAATCGAAGAAGCGCTTCAGCACCTGATTGAGCAGCCGGTTCGGCGTGATGTTGCGGGCGGCCAGGAAGGCGAGCGGGAAGGCGACCAGCGAGCCGAGCAGCGTGCCGAGGAAGGCCATGACGACGGTCTGGAACAGCTTGGTCCAGACGTCGCCATGCTGCCATGCGCCATTGTTCCAGATATTGTCGAAGGCCAGCGAGAGATTGGATTGGTCGGGCTCAAGCCGCGGCCCGGAGACGATCAGGCCGATGACCTCGCTCGCCGGCTTGTCGAAGAAGGGCGAATGCGTGTCGAAGACGAAATTGGCCCAGCCGATGAAACGCTTGCGGATCTTCACGCGGTCCGTGGAGATGCTGACATCGCCGGCGAAGCCCATGTTGGCAAGGATGTTGTCGTCATAGACGGTCATCCAGTTCGGCACAGGCTCAGAGCCGACGATCTTCGGCACGTCGCCGGTGATATCGATCGGGATGGTGGCGCCATGCGCCGTCAGAATGGCCTGGGTCTTGGTAATCGTAACGGTGCGGCTCGTGCCGCTGACCGAAACAGTCATGCTGCCGTCAGGCGCGGTCTTCACCCAATCGGGGTGCGGGTTGTCGCCCAGCGGCGAAAAGCGCGGATATTTGATGCTGATCTTGTCGCCGGAGATGCGGAATTCCGGCTGCACGTCATAGCTGATCCATTCGCTGAGATAGATGCCGACGCGCTCCCAATGCGCTTCCGCAATGACTTTCGGCAGGTTGAAGAACCACACGGCATAGAAGCCGTAGAGGATCACGCCGATGAGGATCATCAGCGCGCCGAAGCGCTGGCGGAAGGACCGGTGAAGCATCTCCGGATAACGCGCTTCGATTTCCTGCATACGGCTGGCGTCGATGACGGACATGGGCAACCTCAATGCTGCAAAAGGAAGGCATGTTCGCCGACGAGACGGCGGCGGAGCCATGCGGAAAACTGGTCGACGGCAATGATCGTCAGGAAGAGAAGCAGCACCAGCGCCAACGTCTTGGCGCCGAAGCCGCGCGAGATCGAAAGCTTCAGCTCCTCGCCGATGCCGCCGCCGCCGACGGCGCCGATGATGGTGGAGGCGCGAACGTTGATCTCGAGCCGCAGCAGCGCGTAGGACATGAAATTCGGCAGCACCTGCGGCAGGGCGGCAAAGCGGGCGCGCTCCGTCCAGCTCGCGCCGACGGCGCGCATGCCCTCGTCAGGCTTCATGTCGATATTTTCGACGACTTCGTAGAACAGCTTGCCGAGCGCTCCGATCGTATGCAGGCCGACGGCGATGATGGCGGCGATCGGGCCGATCGACAGGATCGCGGAAAACAGGCCGGCGATGACGATCTCCGGGAAGGCGCGCAGAAATTCCATGATGCGCTTCGTCACCAGGCGGACCGGATTGGACGGCGACATGTTGCGGGCGGCGAAGAAGCTCAGAGGCACCGCAAACACGAAGCCGATGATGGTCGATACCAGCGCCACGTTGATTGTAATGATCATCAGCTCGAAATATTCTGGAATATAAAAATCGCCCCAGACGTAGATGCGCCCCAGCGGAAAGTTGAACTCCTCGCCGCCGGCGCCGTTCGCGCCGTTGGGGCTCGCCAGGTCGAAGAGCGCCCGGTAGACATCGCTCCAATCCTTGGGGATGAGCCAGCTCAGGAAATCGAAGAGATGCGGCAGGCGGTCAAAGAAGTGTCCGGCATTGTTTTCGTCGGCGAAGCGGACGGAACTGACGAAGGCAACGAGCAGGACAACCAGGCCAATGCCGGTGTAGAGGCGGCGCTTGGCCACCATCTTGCTCCAGGCGTCACCGATATCCCTGGCACTCTGGGGCGCGCTTTGCATCTTCAGCTGCGTATCGGCGATCGTCATGAAATCTTGCCTCTGTGAATAGCAAAAGGGCGGCCGTCGCCGGCCGCCCAATTTTCGGAATGCGGATCAGCCGCCGATGGCAGCCTTACGAACTTCGATGACGGCGTTGTAGAATTCCGGCTTGACCTTGACGTAGCCCTTGAAGTCGCCGCCTTCGACGGCGTTGAAGCACTTGGCGTCGGTGGCCGGCAGCTTCAGGAAGAAGTCGGCCAGCTTGGCCTGCCATTCGGTGCCGAGCGCATTGCGAACGACGAGCGGGCCGTTCGGGATCAGCGGCGAACGCCAGACTTCGACGAGCTTGTTCGGATCGACTGCGCCCTTGTCGACTTCCTTGCGGAAGGTGCCGGAGGTGTAGCCGTCCTTGAAATCACCGATGCCCGAGGAATCGTCGACGGCGACGTCGACCTTGCCGTCATAGGCGGCGAGCAGGTTGTTTTCATGGCCGCCGTTGAACTGCGTCGAGGCGAAGAACTTGTCGTTCGGAGCGCCTGTGTCCTTCGGGATCTGCGTCAGCGGAACGAGATAGCCCGAGGTGGAGTCCGGATCGGCGTAGCCGAGCTTCTTGCCCTTGGCATCCTTGATGGTCTTGATGCCGGAGGACTTGAGCGCCAGGCCGATAGAGTAATAGCCGGTCGAGCCGTCGGATTGCTGCGTGGTCAGGATCGGGGTGACGGCCTTCGGATCCTTGATGGCGACGGCTGCATAACCGGAAGCGCCGAGTTCGGCGAAGTCGAGCGTGCCGCCGAGCAGGCCCTGGATAACGCCGTTATAGTCGGCGGCCGGGAACAGCGATACCTTTTCGAAGCCGAATTCCTTCTTCAGGTGATCGGAAAGGCAGGCATAGTTGCGCAGGCGGTCGGCTTCGTTTTCGCCGCCGAGAATGCCGACGCGGAATTCCTTGAGGTCTGCAGCGTTGGCAGCAGCGCCGGCTGCGAGCGCGACGAGCGCCGTAGCGGCAAAGAGTGCTTTCTTCAACATGGGTTCGTCTCCTGATTAACCGGTGTCCCCGGATGCCTTCGGTCTGGTAGAAGAAATGCGCCCTTGACGCGGGCCCTCGATCCCGGCCGTCCCTCTCAGAGACCGGCCAGTGCCAGCGGTTGCGGGCCGGCGGATTCAGTCGCCGCGGCTTGCGCGGCCGGATCGGCAATGGTGATGGAGGTCGACGTCATGGTTTCGTCGATGCCGGCGCCGTCCTTGTCGGTGCCGTAGATTTCCTTGACGGCGGCGGCCGTCAGATCGGCCGGCTTGCCGTCGAAGACGACGCGGCCGGCTGCCATGCCGACGATTCGTTCGCAATAGTTGCGGGCCGTATCCAGCGTGTGCAGGTTAGTGATGACGGTGATGCCTTCGCGCTCGTTGATATCGCGCAGCGCATCCATGACGATCTTGGCGTTCAGCGGGTCGAGGGAGGCGATCGGCTCATCGGCCAGCATCATCTTCGGCTGCTGCATCAGCGCGCGGCAGATGGCGACGCGTTGCTGCTGGCCGCCGGAAAGCGTGCCGGCCATCTGCAGCGCCGTCTGCTCGATGCCGAGGCGTTCCAGCGCGGCGATGGCCTCGATGCGCTCCTCGCGGGTGAAGACGGAAAGAAGGCTCAGCACGGTAGAGCGCTGGTTCAGGCGGCCGAGCATGACGTTGGTGAGCACGTCGAGGCGCGGAACCAGGTTGAACTGCTGGAAGATCATGGCGCAATCGCGTTGCCAGCTGCGCAGCGCGCGGCCGGTCAGCTTGGAGACTTCGACGCCGGAGAAATGGATGGAGCCGGAGCTCGGGTCGGCCAGGCGGTTGATCATGCGCAGCAGCGTGGATTTGCCCGCGCCGGAACGGCCGATGACACCGACCATCTGTCCCTGCGGTATGTCCAAAGTCACGGAATCGACAGCGAGCTTGTTGCCAAACCGGCGCGAGACATTCCTGAGTTCGAACATAGTGTTTCCCTTTCGCGGCTGCCTGGCTGCAAAATTTTAGCGGTACCGAATGCTAAGAATGGGCGCGTGCCCCTGTCTCGAAAGGAGTTTCGAGGGGGCTGGCGCCGACCACAAGGCAACCGATTAGTCCCGCTTCATGAAGCTCCAATGTCAGTTTTATGTAACTGCTGTTACAATTCCCGGCGATTCTGCAAGATTAGCCGGCTGAGAGCTTTCCCTTAAGTTTAGCCGTCAAACATGCCTGTCGGCAGGCCGTCCATGCTGAAGGCATTCTTCTCACGCCGGTATTCCTCAATGCCGTCGGGACCCTTGGCTCTGGCCCATTGATCAAGGCTCGACCTTTCGCCTTCATGGGTAAAGAGCGGCACGCCGAAACCGCAGGAAGTTTGTACGAGATCGATGTCCAGTCGCACGATCTGCCGCGCGCCCAACGGCTCTTCGTCGGCATAGTGATCATGCAGCAATTCCCGGTATTCGGCGGAGGGGCGATGGATGATCCGCCCGCGGCCGTAGAGGCGCAGGATCATCGGCGGTCCCTCGACGGCGCAGAACATGATGGTCAGCCGGCCGTCCGCCTTCATATGGGCCGAGGTCTCGTTGCCGCTGCCGGTGCGGTCGAGATAGATGGCGATGTTCGGGGAGATGATGCGCAGGCACAGCGTTTCGCGCGGCGAAACGTTGACACGGGAATCCGATGTTGCGGATGCCGTGAAGAAGATGTGCTGCCGCGCGATGAAATCGCGCAGCCGGTCGTCGATGCTGGAAAACTGCTTCGCCATGAAAACTCCTCTCGATCCCCAACTACAGGGATCGTCTGAAAGCTGGATCGCCCGTCAGTGCCTTGCAAGCGCGATTTGGATGGCCGGGTTTGGATGAAAACCGTTCTCAAGCGGCGTGGCGATCCAGAAAATCCTCCGCCGAGAGGGCGCGGAAATCCGCAAGCGCGGTGCGCAGGCGGTCGTGATCCCAATCCCACCAGGCAAGCTTGTCCATGCGCGCGCCGACCTCGGGCGTGAAACGCTCGCGGATCAGCTTGGCGGGCACGCCGCCGACGATCGCGTAGGGAGCGACATCCTTGGAGACGACCGCGCCCGCGCCGATGACGGCGCCATTGCCGACCTTGACGCCCGGCAGGATGGTGGCGCCGTGGCCGATCCAGACGTCATGGCCGATGACGACGCGATGGTCGCGCCGCCAGGTAAAGAAATCGCTCTCCATATCGGCATCCGGCCAATAGTCGGCGGCGCGATAGGTAAAGTGATGCAGCGTGGCGCGCCATGTCGGATGATTGGTGGCGTTGATGCGCACGGCGGCGGCAATGTTGACGAACTTGCCGATGGTCGCACACCAGACCGCGCCATCCTGCATGATGTAGGAATAATCGCCGATCTCGACCTCGTCGATGCGGCAGCGGTCGGAGACCTCGGTGTAACGGCCGAGCGCCGAATTGTTGACGCTCGCGGACGGGCTGATGTAGGGCGTCTCGCCCAATTTTCGGCTCATGCGGCGGCCTTCCGCGGCGAGAATTGCGAGACATCGAGAATGCGGCTGCCGACAGCCTCGCGCACCTCTTCGTCGTGGAAGATGCCGAGAAGGGCGACGCCCCCCTGCTTCTTCCGTTCGATCATCTCGACGACGACGGCCCGGTTGCGGGCATCGAGCGAGGCCGTGGGCTCATCGAGCAGCAGGATGCCGTGGTCGGTGATGAAGCCGCGCGCAATGTTGACGCGTTGCTGCTCGCCACCGGAGAAGGTGGCGGGCGGCAATTGCCAGAGCTCTTCTGGCAGGTTCAGCTGTGCCAGCAGTTCGGCCGCCCTGTCGCGGGCATCGCTCACCGATACGCCGCGCGCCAGCAGCGGTTCGGCGACGACATCGATGGCGGCGACGCGCGGCACGGTGCGCAGGAACTGGCTGACATAGCCCATCGTATGGCGACGGACGTCGAGCACGGTGCGCGGGTCGGCCGTGGCGAGATCGACGATCCTGCCCTTGTGCGTCACGAGGATCTGGCCGCTGTCGACGGCATAGTTGCCGTAGATCATCTTCAGGAGCGAGCTCTTGCCGATGCCGGACGGGCCGCCGAGCACGACGCATTCGCCCGAGGCGACGGAAAAGGAGACATCGGCGACGACGGGCAGGCGAAGGCCATCGCGCAGATGCATGGTGAAGCTTTTGAAGACTTCGGAAACGACGAGTGGGGTTGCCATGTTTCTTCCTCAGACCTGCAGGATCGAAGAGACCAGCAGTTGCGTATAGGGTTCGCGGGGGTCGTCGAGCACGCGGTCGGTGAGACCGTGTTCGATCACCTGTCCGTCCTTCATCACCATCATGCGATGCGACAGAAGCCGGGCGACGGCAAGGTCGTGCGTCACGATGATCGCCGACAGGCCGAGATCGTTGACGAGGCCGCGCACGAGATCGAGCAGGCGCGCCTGCACCGAAACGTCGAGGCCGCCGGTCGGCTCGTCCATGAAGACGAGGCGCGGGCCGGTCACCAGATTGCGAGCGATCTGCAGACGCTGGCGCATGCCGCCGGAAAAGGCGCGGGGCTGGTCGTCGATGCGGTCGGCGTCGATTTCGACCCGCCCCAGCCAGTCGATGGCCGTGTTGCGGATGTTGCCGTAGTGGCGGTTGCCGATGGCCATCAGCCGCTCGCCGACATTGGCGCCGGCCGAAACCGTCATGCGAAGGCCGTCGGCCGGGTTCTGATGCACGAAGCCCCAGTCGGTACGCATCAGGAAGCGGCGCTCGGCCTCGTTCATGCGGAAGAGATCGCGATAGGTCTCGTCGCGCATGTGATATTCGACGCTGCCTGTGGTCGGCAGCAGTCGCGTCGATATGCAGTTGAGCAGCGTCGTCTTGCCGGAGCCGGATTCACCGACGATGGCGAGAACTTCGCCGGGCCAGAGTTCGAAGGACACGTCGCGGCAGCCGATGCGGCTGCCGTAGAACTTCGAGATGTCCTTGACTTTCAGAAGGGGTGTGTCGGTCATTCGGCGGCCTCCTTGCTACCAGGCAGTCCATCGGCTGCAAGCCCATTTGGAGCCAGCCCATTTGACGCCAGCATGGTGCCGGCATGGCCGTGGGCGCGACGGTCCTCGCAGAAATCGGTATCGGAGCAGACGAACATGCGGCCGCCCTTGTCGTCGAGGATCACCTCGTCGAGATAGACCTGCTCGGCGCCGCAGAGCGCGCAGGGCTTGTCGAAGCGCTGTACCTCGAACGGATGGTCTTCGAAATCGAGGCTGACGACTTCGGTGTATGGCGGCACGGCATAGATGCGCTTTTCACGGCCGGCGCCGAAAAGCTGCAGCGCATCCGAAAGATGCATTTTCGGGTTGTCGAACTTCGGCGTCGGCGACGGGTCCATCACATAGCGGCCGGCAACCTTGACCGGATAGGCATAGGTGGTGGCGATGCGGCCGTTGCGGGCGATATCCTCGTAGAGCTTCACATGCATGAGGCCGTATTCCTCGAGCGCATGCATCTTGCGCGTCTCGGTCTCGCGCGGCTCCAGATAGCGCAATGGCTCGGGGATCGGCACCTGATAGACCAGCACCTGGTTGGGGCCGAGCTTGGCTTCCGGGATGCGGTGGCGCGTCTGGATGATCGTCGCCTCGTCGGTGCGGGTGGTCACGGCGACATTGGCGACCTTCTGGAAGAAGGCGCGGATGGAGACGGCGTTGGTCGTATCGTCAGCACCCTGGTCGATGACCTTCAGCACGTCTTCCGGACCGATGATGGCGGCCGTCAGCTGCACGCCGCCGGTGCCCCAGCCGTAAGGCATCGGCATTTCGCGGGAGGCGAAGGGCACCTGATAGCCGGGAATGGCGATCGCCTTCAGGATGGCGCGGCGGATCATCCGCTTGGTCTGTTCGTCGAGGTAGGCGAAGTTGTAGGTGGCGAGTTCGGTCATTCGGCTGCCTCCGTCATGGGGTCCATGCCGCTATCGCGGGCGACTTCGAATTCGCGGCGCATGCGCCGCACCAGGTCGAGTTCGGCCTGGAAGTCGACATAGTGCGGCAGCTTCAGATGTTCGACGAAGCCGGTCGCCTGCACGTTGTCGGAGTGCGAAATGACGAATTCCTCGTCCTGCGCCGGCGCGGTGATGTCTTCACCGAGCTCTTCGGCGCGCAGCGCGCGGTCGACCAACGACATCGCCATGGCCTTGCGTTCGCTCTGGCCGAAGACGAGACCGTAGCCGCGGGTGAACTGCGGCGGCACCTTGGCTGAACCCTTGAACTGGTTGACCATCTGGCACTCGGTCACCTGGATGCGTCCGAGCGAGACCGCAAAGCCGAGTTCCGGCACCTCGAATTCCACTTCCACTTCGCCGATGCGGATTTCGCCGGTGAAGGGATGGGTGCGGCCGTAGCCACGCTGCGTCGAATAGCCGAGCGCCAGCAGGAAGCCTTCGTCGCCGCGGGCGAGCGCCTGCAGGCGAAGATCGCGGGTCATCGGGAACTCTAGCGGTTCGCGCGTCAGATCGCCGATTTCATGATCGACTGGCATGATGCCGTCGCCTTCGATCAACCCTTCCTGGTCGAGAATTTCGGAAACGCGGATGACGCGGGCTTCTTCCGCCGGCCGCTGCATCGGCTCGTCCACCGGCTCATCGGTCAGAAGACTCGGATCGAGCAGGCGGTGCGTATAGTCGAAGGTCGGGCCGAGAAGCTGGCCGCCGGGCAGGTCCTTGTAGGTCGCGGAGATGCGGCGTTCGATCTTCATGACGGCGGTGTCGAGCGGCTGGGAATAGCCGAAGCGCGGCAGCGTCGTGCGATAGGCTCTGAGCAGGAAGATCGCCTCGATCATATCGCCGCGCGCCTGGCGGACGGCAAGCGCTGCCAGCGTGCGGTCAAAAAGCGAGGCTTCGGCCATGACACGATCGACGGCAAGCGCGAGCTGCGCGACGATCTGGTCGATACCGACAGCCGGCAGCGAGCGGTCGCCGCGGCGACGGTCGGCCAGAAGGCGGTGAGCATTGGCGATGGCGGCTTCGCCGCCCTTTACGGCAACATACATATGTCACATCTCCGTCGCGGTGATCTTGGTGGTGCGCGGCAGGCAGAGGAATTGCCGGCCCGCCGTCAGAACGAGATCGACGCCGCGCGGGAAAAGCGCGCGATTGTCGTTCCAGATGCGCAGCAGCGCATCCGGCAGTCCGATCGGGGCGATCATGGTCACATCCTTGATGCCCGGGCCGGAAAGCGCCAGGTCCTTGCCGCCTTCCAGGTTTTCGATCTCCAGCACGATCGTCGTCGAACGATCCGGATATTCCTGGGTTCCGATGCCGAACTGGCTGAAGGAGGAAAGCGCCATGCCGGCTTCGACGAAGGCGAAATGCGCCTCCAGCCTTTCCGAGATGACGGGCGCGCCCGTGTGGAAGGCCAGCCATTCCGGCAGGCTCGATCTTGCAAGGCTGGTGGAAAGCCAGACCGGCGTGTCATGGTCGCAAAGCGTGAGACCAATCGCACCGGCGGCGATACCGAGCGGTGCAGGCGGTGCGATGTCGGCCGTGACGGTCTGCAGGGTGCCTGGACGCGCCATGGCGTCCATCGTCATCTTGAAGACGCTCTGTGCGTCGAAGACCGGGTCGCTGAAGCCGCCGGTCAGGGCCTCGTTGCCGAAGGTTGGGGTGCTGAAAAGGCTCATCAATCTTCTCCGCGAACCATGGTGAAGAAATCGACGCGGGTCGCGGCCGTCTCTTCGGCGCGCTTGCGGTCATATTCGGCGATGCGCTCGGCGACTGGCTGCAGGATTGCCTTCTCGACGAAGTCCCTCGTGGCCGATTGCTGCCACAGGGCGTCGAAGACGGCCGAAAGCCTGGCTTTTTCCCGATCGGTACCGAGGGCATGCGAATGACCGATGGCGCCGGATGCCAGCCGGACAGTGGCGCGCGTCACCGTGACTTCGCCGAGGTTGAAGGGGGAACCGCCGCCGCCGATGCGGCCGCGCACCATGACAAGCCCCGTCTCAGGTCCGCGCACCGGCTGTGCCGCCGGCTTGCTCGGCAATGCTTCCCAGGCTGCCTCTAGCTCGTCGCGCTCTGCCTGCGCCAGAAGATCGGCGACGCGCTTGCGTTCCCGACGCTCCTGGGCGGCCGCTTCCTGCCTTTGTGCTGAATTCATCGCGCCTTCCTTCAAATGTCTATTGATATAGACAACCATACAAGATAGTCTTATATCTATTAGCGAGTCGTGACAAGCGTGTGACAGGGCAAGTGGGCGAGATGGCGGGGCAGAAGATACAGAGGCAGACGGGCGTGGCGCTCTGGCGGCAGATCGCCGACCGGATTCGCGTCTCCATCAATCACGGGGATTTCGACGAGACGGGCATGGTGCCGCCGGAAACGGCGCTGGCGCTGCAGTTCGGCGTCAACCGGCACACCATCCGAAGCGCGCTTGCGGCACTGGCGCAGGAAGGCATCGTCAGGGCCGTGCAGGGACGCGGCACGCTGATCGAGCGCAAGGAACGCCTGAGCTTCCCCATCTCGAAGCGGACGCGGTTCTCGCAAGGGATCGGCGATCAGGTGCGCGAGACCCGCAGCGTCCTGCTTGCCACGGGCGAAGAGGCGGCGAGCACGGAATTGGCTCGGCAGCTCAAGATCAAAACCGGCGCTCCCCTCGTGCGGCTGGAGACGCTCGGTCAGGCGGATCATCGCCCGGTATCGCGCGCCACCAGCTGGTTTCCGGCCGATCGCTTCGGTGACATCGCCGAGATCTATCGGACCACCGGATCGATCACGAAGGCGTTTCGGGAGCTTGGCGTTCCGGATTATGTGCGCGTCATCACCGAAATCACCGCGACGCATGCCGACGAGAGCGATCTCGCCGATCTGCAATTATCTCCAGGCGCCATTGTCCTGATTACGCAGGCGCTGAACACCGATCTCGACAATGTGCCGGTGCAATATTCGATTTCCCGCTTCGCCGCCGACAGGGTACGTTTTACGATCGAGAATTGACGCCGAGCTAGGAAATCGGCTGAAAATCGTTCGGCGGCCATTGCTGTGCTGCATGAAGAATACGGATTATGCGCACCATCTCGTCTGTGAGGTCGTAAACCAGCAGATAGTTTCTATGTACGACGAGTTCTCGTGTCCCGGATATGCGGCCGGGTCGGCCCGCCATTGGATGGGCAAGGAGCTGTTTCGACCGTTTGGCGAAGAGCTCGTCCAGAGCGATTGCCGCGGAGGCGTTCTCCGCCTCGATATAGGTATAGATGGCGCGTCGGTCAGCCCTTGCCTCGGGAGTCCAAGCAAGTTTCACGAAGAGTGCCCGCTGAGTTTGCGGCGTGTTTCCTCTCGCAAGGCTGCAAATTCAGCGTCTACGTCGTCGTCAGGAATGAGGTTGCCAGCATTGGCGGAAATTAGACCGGCCTGAACCTGCTGGCGAAACCAGGCGTCATATTCGGCCGCATTCTGCTGCTGTTTCACATAATCGCGCATAAAAGCCCGGAGCAACTGCGCGCCGGTTTGATCGTGCGCTTTCGCAGCTTCGCTGAAGGCCGCCTTCAGGTCTTCTTCAACCCGGAAAGTAAATGTCGCGTCTGTCATGTTCAGCCTATGTGTTACGTGCGAACTACAATGTAACACATCTCGGTCAGCTTTCTACCCTCATGCGACTGTCGAGGAGGAAAGACGCACCATCGTCGCATCTCAACCTCACAAGATTCGAGAGCTCTCCGTAGAAGAGGTCGTCCCCTCTCCCCGTTTACGGGGAGAGGGCTAGGGTGAGGGGCTATTCCGGGGATAGCTAGTCTGATGCGCTCAATGTGCGCCGGACATGTCGCCGAGGACTTCCTTCGAGGCGACGGTGGAATCGGCCTTGAGCTTGTAGACCATGGGCACGCCGGTCGCGAGGTTCAGCGCTAGGATCTGCTCCTTGTTCAGCCGGTCGAGAACCATGACGAGCGAGCGCAGCGAATTGCCGTGGGCGGCCACCAGCACGTTCTGGCCGGCAAGCACGCGTGGCAGGATTTCCGTCAGGTAATAGGGCCAGACGCGGGCGCCGGTGTCGCGCAGGCTCTCGCCGCCGGGCGGCGGAACATCGTAGGAGCGGCGCCAGACGTGAACCTGCTCTTCGCCCCACTTGGCGCGGGCGTCATCCTTGTTGAGGCCGGAGAGATCACCGTAATCGCGCTCGTTCAGCGCCTGGTCTTTGATGGTTTCGAGGCCCTGCTGGCTGATTTCATCGAGGATGATGTCAAGCGTGTGCTGGGCGCGCGTCAGCACCGAGGTGAAGGCGACGTCGTACTTGATGCCGTAGCCGGCCAGTGCCTTGCCGCCCGTTTTGGCTTCTTCGATGCCGAGCGCGGTCAGATCGGGATCCTTCCAGCCGGTAAAGAGATTCTTCAAATTCCAGTCGCTCTGCCCGTGGCGAACGAGAACGAGAGTGCCGCTCATAAAATTTCTCCTTGCTAGAGCAATTCCAGGAAAGGTGCGTAGCGGTTTTCCGTCCGGAATTGCGAGACAATAAAAGGCTGGAGCGGTTCAGCGGTTCCGTGCCGAACCGCTCCAGGATTGGATCAACGTGTGGAAAGCCCGAGGACATCGAGCATGGAATAGAAGCCGGGTTTCTTGTCGCGCGCCCAGAGTGCTGCCTGCAGCGCGCCCCGCGCGAAGAGAGAGCGGTCGCCGGCATTGTGCGACAGCGTCAGCCGTTCGCTCTCGCTGGCGAAGATCACTGAGTGATCGCCGACCACGCCGCCGCCGCGCAGCGTCGCAAAGCCGATCGTACCGGCGGGACGCGCACCCGTATGACCGTCGCGCACGTGCACCGAATTGTCGTTGAGATCGACACCGCGGCCTTTCGCGGCTGCCTTGCCGAGCAGCAGCGCCGTGCCCGAGGGCGCATCGACCTTGTGGCGATGATGCATCTCCAGCACTTCGATATCCCAATCGTTCGAGGGGAGTGCGCGCGCCGCCTGCTCGACAAGCACGCTCAGGAGATTGATGCCGAGGCCCATATTGCCCGATTTGACGATGCGGGCATGGCGTGCAGCCGCCGTGAGCTTCGTTTCGTCCTCGTCCGAACAGCCGGTCGTGCCGATGATATGGACGATGCGCGCCTGCGCGGCAAGGCCGGCAAAAGTGACGCTGGTTGCCGGCGTCGTGAAATCGATGACGCCCTCGGCATGGAGGAAAGCGGCAAGCGGATCGTCCGTCACGGAAACGCCGATCGGCCCCAGCCCGGCGATCTCGCCGGCGTCCTTGCCGATGAAGGGGGAGCCGGGACGGGCGACAGCTGCATGCAGGGCTACACCGTCGGTCGCGTGGATGAGGCGGATGAGAGCCTGTCCCATGCGGCCCGCCGCGCCAACCACCACCAGCTTCATCGCATCGTCGCTCATGTCGTCTCTATCGTCTATTTGCGGGAGTTGCTTGATATGGCCGGTAGCTGCAGGTTGTTGAGCCGAGCGTAGAGGCCATTGTCGGCCGTCGCAAGCGTCTCGTGGTTGCCTTCCTCGACAACCCGGCCGTTCTGCATGACGACGATCTTCTCGGCGCGGACAACCGTCGACAGGCGGTGCGCGATAACGACGACGGTGCGGCCGCTCATCGCCTCTTCCAGCGCCTTCTGCACGGCCGCCTCGGATTCCGTGTCGAGCGCCGAGGTCGCCTCGTCCAGAAGCAGGATCGGCGCGTTGCGCACAAGGGCGCGCGCGATCGACAGGCGCTGCCGCTGGCCGCCGGAAAGCGTCACGCCGTTTTCGCCGACAGGCGTATCGTAGCCCATCGGCTGCGCCTCGATGAAATCATGCGCATAGGCGAGGCGAGCCGCCTCCTTGATCTCGGCATCGGTCGCTTCCGGGCGCCCGTAGCGGATATTGTCGCGGATCGTGCCTTCGAAGAGATAGGGCTGCTGCGAAACATAGGCGAGCTGCTCTCGCAACGATTGTTTCGTCACATGCGCGATATCCTGCCCATCGATGAAGATGCTGCCGGCTTTCGGATCGTAGAAGCGTGGAATGAGATTGATGACGGTGGACTTGCCGGCGCCGGAAGGGCCGACCAGCGCCGTCGTCTGCCCGCCCTCGGCGGTGAAATTGACACCGGACAGGACGGCTTCGTCGCCATAGGCGAAATGAACGTCTTTGAATTCGATGCGGGCGTCGGTTACGACCAATGGCTTGGCATCGGGCAGATCGCGCTGGCGCGGTTCCATGTCGAGCAGTTCGTAGATCATCCGCGCATTGACGACCGCGCGTTCCAGCTGCACCTGCAGCTTGGCAAGGCGCCGCGCCGGATCGTAGGCGAGCAGCAGCGATACGATGAAAGAGAAAACGGCGCCCGGCGGTACGTTTTGGTAGATCGAACGATAGGCTGCATAAGCAAATACACCGGCAACGGCAAAGCCGGCGACGGTTTCGATCAACGGACCGTTACGCTCGGAAATACGGGCGATGCGGTTTTGCCGATTTTCCGCCGCCGTAATCAGCTTGTCGACCTTGCGCTCGAGCTCGCGTTCCATCGTGAAAGCTTTGACGATGGAAACCCCTTGAATCGTCTCCTGCATCGCGCCGAGGACGCGGCTGTTGAGGATGACCGCCTCGCGCGTGACGGCGCGCAGGCGCCTGGAAATGTGGCGCAAGGCAAGAAATACAGGTGGCGCAATGACGAAGAATATCAGGCTCAGCATCGGATCTTGATAGACCATATTGCCGAGTAGAAAGACGAATGACAAAAAGTCTCGCGCCGTAGATGTGATGACAAGGTTCATCACATCGCGGATACCGGAAACGTTCTGGCTTACCCGCGCGGCAACCTGGGCCGAACGGGCTTCGCTGAAGAAGCCCACCGACAGCGTCATCAGATGCGCATAGAGGCGCCTTTGATAGCGGGCAATGATGTCATTGCCGATCTTGGACAGAATGACCGATTGAAAATAACCCGCAAAACCACGTGCGATAAAAGCTGCGAGGATCGCGAGGCAAATTAGCCACATGACTTCGGCGCG
Source organism: Rhizobium sp. CCGE531 (assembly GCF_003627795.1). Lineage (NCBI taxonomy): Bacteria > Pseudomonadati > Pseudomonadota > Alphaproteobacteria > Hyphomicrobiales > Rhizobiaceae > Rhizobium > Rhizobium sp. CCGE531. The sequence continues at coordinate 284,578 of NZ_CP032684.1, forward strand.
GCGCTCGTAGAAAGCTCCGTTGACGATCGGCCTCATGACCGCGGCCATAGTCACCGTGGACGCCGCGACGACAACGAGGCAAAATATCGCGACCGAATAGCCCCAGATGTGATCGCGGCCGTTCTCAGCGACAATGCGCTTCAGCATCCCGGTGATGGCTTCGCTGTCGACGCTTTTGCTTTTCGGGTCAGGCAATTTCAATAATCGGCTTCCTGTCTTGAACCAAGCGAGCCGCATATGGCACGTGCTTCCGCGGCTCTATTAAAGAGTTAGCACGGCTTTGGCTAGACACGGCTTGCCGCGCTGGTTAAGGCCGATCACGGAGCCGAACCCATTATAGAGGAAGGCGGCCCCTTCAAAAAGGCATGGCGCGCCGGATGTTTTGGCGGGCCATCGGCTGTTTGGCAAGCGGTTAACCTCGCCAGCGACGGCCCTCTGTGGCAAGGCCGAAGCTCGTCGGCTTGCGGGCATAGGTCGCAAGGCCGGAAAGCGCCGCCAGCGGATTGATGACCACATGGGTCGGGATCGTCCTCATCATTTCCGTGTGCGGCGCCTTGTCCTCGAAGGCGGCGCGGAATTCCGGCCTCTGAAGCGCCGGCAGGATCTTCTGCGGGATGCCGCCGGAAAGATAGACGCCGCCGCGCGCCATGAAGATCATGGCGATATCGCCGGCGACGCGGCCAAGATAGGTGACGAACAGCGTCAGCGTCTCATCGGCCTGTGCATTGGTGCCGGCAAGCGCGTGGTCGGTGATATCAGCCGGTTCCTTCAGGCTCGGCTCGACGCCGTCAGCCGCGCAGATGGCATGATAAAGGTTCTGCAGGCCGCGGCCGCAGATCACCTGCTCGGCCGAGATTCGGCCTTCGATGGGTTCCAGATGCGGCCAGATCTGCAGGTCGCGTTCCGTGCGCGGCCCGAGATCGATATGGCCGCCTTCGCCCGGCACGGGCACCCATTGATGCTGGGTATGAACCAGGCCGCCAACGCCAAGCCCCGTGCCCGGCCCGAGTACGGCGCGCGAGGCGGTCATGTTGCCAGAGGCTTCGCCGATTGTCTGGCGATGTTCGTCGGAAATCTCGGCAATCGCCAGGGCCTGCGCCTCGAAGTCGTTGATGACGAGTACGTCCTCGATGCCGAGATTGGCGATCATCGTCTTCGGACGGATTACCCAGTCGCAGTTGGTCAGCGGAATTTCATCGCCCTGAACAGGCCCGGCCATGGCAAGGATCGCGGCGCGGGGGCGTATCTTGGTCTTCTCGAGAATCTGCTTGATCGCATCGTCGATCGTCTCGAAATTCGCCGTCTGGACGACCGGAAAATGCTCCTGTTCGGAGCCCGCATCGGCAAGGATCGAGAAACGCGCATTGGTTCCGCCGATATCGCCGATCAGGATTGGGAAAGGCAGGGGGGCATCGCTGTGATTGAGCTCGGGCATGGCCAGGTCCGTGGTCTGCCGCCGGCAAGGCGGATTAATGGTTCAGTGTTTTGATCAGCCGCTCGGCGGTGGATTCGTTGAGCGCCATCGGAATGTCGTAGAGAACGGCAAGCCGCGTCAATGCCTTCACGTCGACGTCGTGCGGCAATGGGGTGAGGGGATCGATGAAGAAGACGAGCATGTCGATCTCGCCGGTGGCGATGAGCGCGCCGATCTGCTGGTCGCCGCCGAGCGGCCCGCTTTTCAGGCGGGTGACCTTGAGGTCGGGGCAGGCATCAAGCACGCGACCGCCCGTCGTGCCGGTCGCAACGATCTTCCAATCGGCAAGGGTTGCCTGGTAGCGCCGCGCGAACTCCGCCATCGCATCCTTTTTCTGATCATGCGCGATCAGTGCGATGCATTTGCTGCCGGCCATGAATCTTGCTCCGCCCGTATTTTCAATCGATTTATCCGCCTTCTATACCAAGGAGGCCCTTTTTAAAAGACTACACCGGCAAGGAGGTTTCCGGCCTCATTGCTGCGGGATTTGGCCGGGCGGCATGTCGCCGGAGACAGATCCGGAGGCAGGCCCAGAGACAGGCAATGCGTCCGTTTCCGCTGCTGCATCGGCAGCTTTGGCGCCAAAGGTGGCGGCGCGAGCCGACGCGACCGATGGTGCCGCCACTATCGCCTGGCAGGCCTTGGGCAGATCGGAAACCATGACCTCGCGCGGCTTGACCGGAGGTTTCGTGCTTGGCTTTGGTTTTGCCCAGGGCTCGGGACCGAACCACCAGGCGAGCGGCTTGTCGCAGCCGTCGCCGGCGGCAACCGGCGCCTGCGGCGTGCAGCCGACGGAGCCGGCCGGGCAGCGGATGCGGATGTGGAAATGCGAGTCGTGCCCATATTCCGGCCGCAGCTTGCCGAGATTGGTGCGGTCACCCGTCCAGGTCTCGCACATCTTCCTCTTGATCGCCGGGTTGACGAAGATGCGCTCGACTTCGGGATAGCTCGCCGCCCGCATGAGCAGGCGGGCATGCGCCGGCGTCCATACCTTGTCGTTGATCGTCAGGAACTTGTCCTTGGCGAGCATGGTGGTGAAGGGCAGGGCTTCGCGCTCGTCGGCCGTCATCTTGCGCCGTGGCATCGGCGTCAGCCAAACGTCGGCATCGAGGCCGATCTGATGCGAGGCATGGCCGTTGAACATCGGGCCGCCGCGCGGCTGCGAGATGTCGCCGACGAGCAGACCCGGCCAGCCGTCATTCTTGGCCGCATCGCGCGACAGGCGCTCCAAGAGGTCGATCATCTCGGGCCGACCCCAGCGACGATTGCGCGACAGGCGCATGGTCTGCCAGGTCGGGCCGTCGGCGGGCAGCGCAACCGCGCCGCTAAGGCAACCCTTGGCATAGAAACCGATCGATTGCGGCGCCCCCTGCGTCGGCAGCGTCACGGCTCCGAAGACCGCCTTGGCGCTGCCGGGCGAGGGTGTTGCCTGCTGCGCCAGCGCATCGCCGGCGATAAGACCCATTCCAATCATGGTCGCGAGAGAGAATGTGCCGATTGTTCGAAGGGAGCGAGCCAGAGGTGAAGTCATGCATATCCTTGAAAGGCGGTCGGCGTGATCCGAAGTGATTTGGGCCGAAGTGATTTGCGGCGAGATTATCCTGAAAAAGGATGGAAGTTAATCCGCGGCAATCGCTAGAGTATCTCCGCTTTTCTTCGAATCGCGAAAACACTCTATCGTCTTGTTTTTACGCATTCCGGACAGAAAACCGCTGCGCACTTTTCCTGGAAATGCTCCAGTGGCCGACAAGCGACCACCTTCTCATGACCCTGCCGTCGCTTCGGACCGATCAGTTCTCCAGGATCTCCGCCGTCTTGCGAATGCGCGACAGCCGGGGCAGCACTCTCGTGCAGGCGAAATCCTGCATCTCCTGCGAAAGGGTCGTCACCGCATCTTCGGCGACGATCACGGCATAATTTGCCGCATAGCCGTCTCGCACGGTTGCTTCCACGCCGAAATTGGTGGCGACGCCCGTCAGGATCAGCGTCCTGATGCCACGGCGGCGAAGCTGCAGATCGAGTTCAGTGCCGTAGAAGGCGCTCCACTGGCGCTTGACGATGGCGACATCAGGCGTCAGCGCCGCCATCTCTGGGGGAGCTTCGAGCGCGGCCGGCGGCAAACCTCCTGGGGGAAGCGCGAAGGTTTCGTCAGTCGGCTGATTGACAGCGTCGGCATAGTCCGAGGAAAATCCGACCGTTACGAAAACGGTCGTCCCGCCATCGGCCTTCAGCTTGTTTGCGATGGCGACCGTATTGGCGACGATCTGCTCGGCAGGGTAGGGCGCGAGCGGCCGGCTGAGAACGAGACCTTGCAGGTCGATGGAAACGAGAGCGGTGGTTTTGGGATCGTAAAGTGACATCTGGGGCTCCGAGATAAACATGAGGGTATCCTCACAATGGAAAATATGAGGGCAACCTCACAAAAATCAAGTGAAGAATTGAAGACGCGCACGCCGAAGCGGCAGCGCGGCCATGAGCGCGTCGTCATTCTGCTGGACGCGGCGGCAAAGGTCATTGCGCGCAAGGGCTATGACGCGGCAACGATGACGGAGATTGCCGCCGAGGCGAATTCTTCCATCGGCTCGTTGTATCAGTTCTTTCCAACCAAGCCGCTGCTTGCCGAGGCGCTGCATATCGAACGCCTGGAGCGATTGAAGACCAGGCTTCGGGAAGTGGCGGAAAGCAGCGCCGGCCTTTCGGCAGCCGATTGCGGCGAGGCGATCTTCGATGCGCTCGGTGTCTTCATGGAGAAGTATCCAGAACTTTCGGTGCTTGCCGGCCGCCGCGATATTCCCAAGGAGCGCAAGGCACGTTCGCGCCTCGAGTTGAAGGAACTGATCGCGGGTGTCCTGCGGCAGGCCAAGCCGTCGATATCGGACGATGTTGCGCTGATGTCGGGCATCGTTCTCGAACTGCTGCGCATCGCCGTCGTCGTCGCCAACGAGCCGGAAGCTGGGGAGGATCGGCGCGTCGTCGGCGAATTGCGCCTGATGCTGCGCCGGCGCCTTGAAGAAGCCGCCTCCAAAACCTGATTTCGCCAATGGTCGATCGGTTGCGTGGCGAAGAGATGAGCAATTGCGTCCTGCTTTTTGCCCTCATTTGCCTTATGCTGATTCTCGGAAAAGCATCAGGAGATCATGAATGGCATCGACACGATTGAAAGCAGGCTTGGTAGTTTCTCTTATTTGCCTGCTGGCATTGCCCGTGTCCTCGAAAGCCGAAGAGCCGCAATTCCGCATCGGCACCGCCATTCTCGGTGACCTCAAATACCAGCCAGGCTTCAAACACTTCGATTATGTCAATCCGGATGCGCCGAAGGGCGGCGAGGTGAAGCTGTCGAGCAGTGGTACCTTCGATACCCTCAATCCGGTGCTGTCGAAGGGCAATGTCGCCGAAGGGATAGGGCTGGTCTACGATACGCTGTTGAAGAAAGCCGATGACGAGGCCAATTCTTCCTATGGCCTGCTTGCCGAAGGTGTTTCTTATCCCGACGACGTTTCAAGCGCCACCTTCCGGCTGCGCGCCGAGGCGAAGTGGGCCGATGGCACGCCGGTAACGCCCGAGGACGTCATCTTCGGCTTCGAGAAGTTCAAAGAACTCAATCCCTTGGGGGCAAGCTACTACGCGCATGTCGTGAGCGCCGAAAAGACCGGCGAGCGCGATGTCACCTTCCATTTCGATGAAAAGGACAACCGCGAGCTGCCCTCGATCCTGGGCCAGCTTACCATCCTGCCGAAACATTGGTGGGAGGCAACGGGTCCCGACGGCAAGCCGCGCGATATCTCCCGCACCACGCTCGAGCCGATCATGGGGTCCGGCCCCTACAAGATCGCTTCCCTGCAGCCCGGCTCTTCGATCCGCTACGAACTGCGTGACGACTACTGGGGCAAGAACCTGCCGGTCAATGTCGGCGAGAATAATTTCGGCGTGATGAATTATATCTATTTTGCCGACTACGACGTCGCCTTCGAGGCGTTTCGCAGCGGCACCATCGATTACTGGCAGGACAATTCGACAAGCCATTGGGTGACCGGCTATGATTTTCCAGCCGCCAAGGACGGCCGCGTCAAGCGCGAGGAGTTGCCCAACACGCTGCGCTCGGTCGGCATCATGCAGGCGCTCGTTCCCAATATGCGGCGTGATCGGTTCAAGGACGAGCGCGTCCGCGAGGCGCTGAACTACGCCTATGATTTCGAGGAACTGAACCGGACCCTTTCCTTCGGGAAGTTGACGCGCGTCGACAGCTTCTTTTTCGGCACGAAATTCGCCTCCTCGGGCCTGCCGCAAGCGGAGGAACTCAACGTTCTGAACGGCATCAAGGACAAGGTGCCCGCCGAGGTCTTCACGGCGCCCTATGCCAATCCCGTCGGCGGCGATCCGCAGAAGGCGCGCGACAATTTTCGCAAGGCGCTCGCCTTGTTCAAGGAGGCGGGCTGGGTCCTCAAGGGCAACAAGATGGTGAACGCGCAGACCGGACAGCCGTTCTCGCTGGAACTCCTGCTGAACAATCCATCGCTGGAAAGGTCGGTGCTGCCCTATATTCAGAACCTGAAGCGCATCGGCATCGATGCCAGCGTCAGGACGGTCGACCCCTCGCAATATATCAACCGCATCCGCAGCTTCGATTATGACATGATCTGGGTCGTGTGGGCGCAGACGTTGAACCCCGGCAATGAGCAGCTCGATTTCTGGGGCTCGACTTCCGTCGGCCGTCAGGGATCCCGGAACTATGCCGGCATAGCCGATCCCGGCATCGACGCGCTCATCCAGAAGGTGATCTTCGCGAAGGACGTGCCGGAAAAGGAAGCGACGGTCAAAGCGCTCGACCGCGTGCTGCTCGCCCATCACTATGTTCTGCCGACCTTCTATGGAACGACGACCAGGATAGCCTATTGGGACAAGTTCGAGCATCTGGCGGAACTGCCCTATTACTCCATCGGCTTCCCCGAAGTCTGGTGGTCGAAAAGCGCCGGAAAATGAGCCTCTCTTGCAATAAGGGGTTCGCTGGCTCCAAATGCTCGGGCTGATTCGGATAGTTTCAAGCTGAAATGACTGCGCCGGTTCGTATCCGGCGGAAGGGAATGTGATTTGATCGATAGATGGGTTGAGGCGAGGCGGAATATACCCCTCTTCGAGGGAGCGGCCGGCTGATGGGCGCCTATATCCTGAGACGCCTCCTGCTGATGATCCCGACCATCGTCGGCATCATGGCCATTTCCTTCACCATCGTGCAGTTTGCGCCGGGCGGCCCGGTCGAGCAGGTCATTGCGCAGCTGACGGGTCAGGGCGACAATGCCAACGGCCGCTTGTCCGGCGGCACCGACATGTCGTCGCAGCCGACTTTCGACGACAGCAGCTCGAAATATCGCGGCGCGCAGGGGCTTGATCCGGAACTGATCGCCAAGCTCGACAAACAGTTCGGCTTCGACAAGCCGCCGCTCGAGCGCTTCGGCCAGATGATGTGGAATTATATCCGCTTCGACTTCGGCGAGAGCTTCTTCCGCAACACCACGGTCATCGATCTTATCGGCCAGAAGCTGCCGGTGTCGATCTCGCTCGGCATCTGGATCCTGATCTTCTCCTATGCCATTTCCATCCCGCTCGGCATCCGCAAGGCGGTGCAGGACGGATCGACCTTCGATGTCTGGACGTCGGGCATTATCATCATCGGCTATGCCGTCCCGAGCTTCCTGTTCGGCATCATGCTGATCGTGCTGTTCGCCGGCGGCTCCTTCTTCGATTGGTTCCCGCTGCGCGGTCTCGTCTCGGATAATTTCGCCGACCTCAGCTGGTGGCGGAAGATCCTCGATTATCTCTGGCATCTGGTGCTGCCGCTGATTTCGCTGTCGCTGGCCGCCTTCGCCACCACGACGCTGCTCACCAAAAATTCCTTCATCGAAGAGATCAAGAAGCAATATGTCGTTACCGCTCGCGCCAAGGGGCTTTCCGAACGGCGCGTGCTCTATGGCCATGTCTTCCGCAACGCCATGTTGATCGTCATCGCCGGCTTTCCCGGCGCCTTCATCTCCGCCTTCTTCACCGGCTCGCTGCTGATCGAGAACATCTTCTCTCTCGATGGCTTGGGGCGCTTGAGCTATCTCTCCGTCGTCCAGCGCGATTATCCGGTGGTGTTTGCGACACTTTTCATCTTCTCGCTGCTCGGCCTCTTCGTCAGCCTCGTTTCCGACCTGATCTACACCTGGATCGATCCGCGCATCGATTTTGAGCGGAGGGAGGTATGATGGACGCCGCCAGCCATCCGGCATCTCCCGTAGTGGTGAAGCCGCCGCGCAAGGGCCTGTTCTCGCCGACCAATCTGCGCCGCTGGGAGAATTTCAAGGCAAATCGCCGCGGCTACTGGTCGCTCTGGATCTTCCTCGTTCTGTTCGTCCTCAGCCTTGGTGCCGAGTTCATCGTCAACGATCGGCCGATCCTCGTCTCCTATAAGGGCGAGATCCTGACGCCGATCTTCGTCGATTACCCGGAAGAGAAATTCGGTGGCTTCCTGGCGCAGACGGATTATCGCGCCCAGGACATTCAGGACGAGATCAATGCCAATGGCTGGATGATCTGGCCGCCGATCCACTATTCCTACCAGACCGCCAATTCCAACCTTCCCAAGGGACTGTCGGCGCCGACGCCGCCTTTCTGGGCGGTGAGCAAGGAACAGCGCTGCTCGGGCTATGCGCAAGGCGTTGCCGATCCGAACTGCAACTGGAGCAATTTCAACTGGCTCGGCACCGATGACCAGGCGCGTGACGTGCTCTCCCGCCTGATATACGGCTTCCGTATCTCGGTGCTGTTCGGCCTCGCGCTCACCATCTGCTCTGCCGTCGTCGGCGTCTGCGCCGGTGCGATACAGGGCTATTTCGGCGGATGGACCGATCTTTTGATGCAGCGTTTCATCGAGATCTGGTCGTCCATGCCGGTGCTCTATATCCTGCTGATCATCGCATCCGTCCTGCCGCCCGGCTTCTTCATTCTGCTCGGCATATTGCTCTTGTTTTCCTGGGTGGGGCTCGTCGGCGTCGTGCGCGCCGAATTCCTGCGGGCGCGCAATTTCGAATATGTCCGCGCCGCCCGCGCGCTCGGCGTCAACAACCGCACCATCATGTATCGCCACCTGCTGCCGAACGCGATGGTCGCGACGCTGACCTTCGTCCCCTTCATCCTGTCAGGCTCGATCTCCACGCTGACCTCGCTGGACTTCTTAGGGTTTGGCATGCCGCCAGGCTCGCCGTCGCTGGGCGAGATGATCGCCCAGGGCAAATCCAACCTGCAGGCTCCCTGGCTGGGGCTCTCGGCCTTCTTCACCATGTCGATCATGCTGTCGCTGCTGATTTTCATCGGCGAGGCCGTGCGCGATGCCTTCGATCCGAGGAAGACGTTCCGATGAGGAATGCTCGCAATTGGTCAGCGCACAAGGTAAACTGCGGTTGGCGACGACAGGCAACGGATGGATGCGATGAATAAGGTGGTATTGGAACATTATCCGGCGTCAAGGTTGCCGGACGATATTCGCGGCGATCTTCCCAAGGAGGCACTCGTGCGCGTTGTGGTAGAGGCGGAAGAGAAGGCCACCACCGACAGCCTTTCGCCATTTGCTTCGCTATCTCCGAAAAGTGCACTCTCCGCGAATCTCAAGGCTCTCTTGCGAGATCGCAAGGCGCACCCCGACAGATACGCCGGAAATGCCACGACTGAAGAGATTGTTGCCCGTATTCGCGAACTGCGCGATGAATGGGATGATAGATGACCGCACCACGGGGCATCTATTGGGACACGAATGTCGTTGTCGCGCTGATGGAGCAAAGCGGCATCGTTCACGATCTTCTCTGGGCTATTTTAGAAGTGATCGAGAAGAAACCCGTCTACGTCTCCACCAGTGCGCTGACTTTTGCCGAATTGAAGGTCAAGCCGCTGCAGCAGCGGAATTTCGAGCTTTTGCGAGCCTATGAAGAATGGTCGTCGTCGCGCTCATGGCTGGACATCTGGTCGATCACGCCGCCGATCCTTGATGGTGCGGCCTTGTTGCGGGCAACGCGTGCCGGCTTGAAATTGCCGGATGCGATCCACCTCGCCACCGCGCTTCATAGCCGTTGCACTCACTTCCTGACTGCGGACAAGGGGATCAGCGATATCACAGATCTTGTTCATCCCGTCTCGGGGCCTTTGGATATCACTCGCCTGACAATCCTCCGCCCCGATGAGCCCACTCTGGCATCCCTCCTGAAAAGCTTGGCCGAATGACCGAACCGCTACTCTCCGTCCGCAATCTGTCCGTCGCCTTTCACCAGGGCGGGCAGACATCGACCGCGGTCGATGGCGTTTCCTTCGATATCGCCAAGGGTGAAGTCTTGGCGCTGGTCGGCGAATCCGGCTCCGGCAAGTCGGTCTCGGCCAATTCGATTCTGAAGCTGCTGCCTTATCCAACCGCGAGCCACCCTTCCGGCGAAATCCTGTTCAAGGGCAAGGACCTGCTGAAGTCATCGGACAACGAGCTGCGTGGCGTGCGTGGCAACGACATCACGATGATCTTCCAGGAGCCGATGACCTCGCTCAATCCGCTCCACTCGATCGAAAAGCAGATCAGCGAGATTCTAGCTTTACATCAGGGCATGACCGGCGAGGCTGCCCGCAACCGAACGCTGGAACTCCTGAACCAGGTCGGCATCCGCGAACCGGAGAAGCGCCTCAAGGCCTATCCGCATGAACTATCAGGCGGCCAGCGCCAGCGCGTGATGATCGCCATGGCGCTTGCCAACCGTCCCGAACTGCTGATCGCCGACGAGCCGACGACGGCGCTCGATGTCACCGTGCAGGCGCAGATCCTCGAGCTGCTGCGCGATCTCAAGGGCACGCACGGCATGTCGATGCTGTTCATCACCCATGACCTTGGCATCGTCCGCAAGTTCGCCGACCGTGTTTGCGTGATGACCAAGGGCCACATCGTCGAAACCGGCACGGTGGAAGACGTCTTCACCAATCCGCGGCATGATTATACCCGCCATCTGCTGGCCGCCGAGCCGCGCGGCGAGCCGCCGGTAAGCGACGCCGGCAAGCCTGTCGTCATGGAAGGCAGCGATATCCGCGTCTGGTTCCCGATCAAGGCCGGCTTCATGCGCAAGGTCGTCGATCATGTGAAGGCGGTAGACGGTATCGATCTGAAGCTCAGGGCCGGCCAGACGCTCGGCGTCGTCGGCGAATCCGGCTCGGGCAAGACAACGCTCGGTCTCGCGCTCGCCAGGCTCATCTCCTCTCGCGGCCGGATCGCCTTTGTCGGCAAGGATATAGCCGGCTATTCGTTCCGCGAGATGCGGCCGCTCCGCAACCAGTTGCAGGTGGTCTTCCAGGACCCTTACGGCTCGCTGAGCCCGAGAATGTCGGTCGGCGAGATCATCGCTGAAGGGCTCAAGGTGCATGAGCGGTCGCTTTCGGCAGACGAGCGCGACAAGCGCGTCTGCTGGGCGCTGGAGGAAGTGGGCCTCGATCCGTCCACTCGCTGGCGTTTCCCGCATGAATTCTCCGGCGGCCAGCGCCAGCGCGTCGCCATCGCCCGCGCCATGGTGCTGAAGCCGCGTTTCGTCATGCTGGACGAGCCGACCTCGGCGCTCGACATGAGCGTACAGGCACAGGTTGTGGATTTGCTGCGCGACCTGCAGAAGAAGCACGATCTTGCCTACCTTTTCATCAGCCACGACCTGAAGGTGGTGAAGGCACTCGCCAACGAGCTGATCGTCATGCGCTTCGGCAAGGTCGTCGAGCAGGGCGCCTCCGCCGATATTTTCCGGGCGCCGAAAGAGGATTATACCAAGGCGCTTCTCGCCGCCGCATTCAACATCGAGGCGGTGCCGACCGCCGCCATCCAGCAATAAAGGCCACCGCCATGCCGGCCAAAAGCCCCGTTCTTGTCGACCTCAAATTCGATCCGGCGACCGTCGCCAGGTCGCTCGAGGCGGCCTTTGCCGATCGCGGCAGCATCAATCTCGCCGATCCTGCCAACAAGGGCGCGGATCTCTCCGGTGTCGATTATGCGCTTGTGTGGAAACCGGATGCCGATCTTTTTGAGCGTGCGCGCAATCTCAAGGTCATCTTCTCGGGCGGCGCTGGCGTGGATTCGATGATGTCGATTGCCGACCTGCCCGATATTCCGATCGTCCGCTTCGTCGATCGCAGCCTGACGGTGCGCATGAGCGAATGGGTGGTCATGCAGTGCCTGATGCATCTGCGCGACGTGCAAGGGCATTTCAGGAATCAGCGTCAACACGTCTGGGCACCGCAGAATGGCCCGGAAGCCGCCGACGTCACCGTCGGCGTCATGGGCCTCGGCGTTCTCGGCTGCGATGCCGCCGCCAAGCTGAAGGTGATGGGCTTCAACGTCATCGGCTGGTCGCGCGGCAAGAAAGAGATTGACGGCATGGAAACGTTCGACGCCAGCGGGCTGGATGCGTTTCTGGCACGCACCGATATTCTGGTCGGCCTGCTGCCGCTGACGCCGGAAACGACCGGGATTTACAATGCTTCGCTTTTCTCCAGGCTGCACCGCAACGGTCCGCTTGGCAAGCCGGTCCTCATCAATGCCGGCCGTGGCAAGAGCCAGGTGCAGGCCGATATCGCCTCGGCTGTTCGCACCGGCATTCTCGGCGGCGCCTCGCTCGATGTCTTCGCCGTCGAACCGCTCTCGGCTGACGATCCGCTCTGGGACCTGGAAAATGTCATCATCACGCCGCATGATTCCGCGGTGTCGGAGGAAAAGGCGCTCATGCGCCATGTCGAGGAGCAGATCGCCCGCTTCGAACGCGGCGAACCACTGCAGCATCTGGTGGATCGCGGCCGGGGTTACTAACTCTGATAGGGCGTGGAGTTAAGATGCTTCGCTTCGATTGCCGGCAGTCGAATGTAGCACATTTGCTCTGACATCAATTTTCTTTCAGTGACTGGACTTTCGCTCAACATTTTTTGATAACAAGGCGCTATACACGCACGCCGGCACATCGGCCGGCGAGAAGCATGACGTGTGCAGGGCAGGAGACGGGGCAGGAACGACATGACCAAGACGGATATTGCCACCCGCGTCTATAATCATACCTGGAAGCTCGATCCGATCGTCCGCAGCCTGATCGATACGGATTTCTACAAGCTTCTCATGCTGCAGATGATCTGGAAGCTCTATCCGGACGTCGATGCCACCTTCTCCCTGATCAATCGCACCAAAAGCGTTCGCCTTGCGGAAGTGATCGACGAGAAGGAATTGCGCGAACAGCTCGATCACGCCCGCACGCTCCGCCTCGCCAAGAAGGAAATGATCTGGCTTGCGGGTAACAGCTTTTATGGCCGCGCCCAGATCTTCGAACCCGAATTCCTCACCTGGCTGTCGAATTTCCAGCTGCCGGAATATGAGCTGTCGAAGCGCGACGGCCAATATATTCTCGACTTCCACGGTTCGTGGAAGGAAACGACGATGTGGGAAATTCCCGCGCTCGCCATCATCAACGAGCTTCGCTCGCGCACGGCGCTGAAGGCGCTCGGTCCCTTCACGCTCGATGTGCTCTATGCCCGCGCCAAGGCCAAGATGTGGGAAAAGGTGGAGCGGCTGAGGGAACTGCCTGACCTCCGTATCTCCGATTTCGGCACCCGCCGCCGCCACAGCTTCCTCTGGCAGCGCTGGTGCGTCGAGGCGCTGAAGGAAGGCGTGCCCCACGCTTTCACCGGCACCAGCAACGTGCTGCTCGCCATGGATTCCGATCTCGAAGCCGTCGGCACCAATGCGCATGAGCTGCCGATGGTCGCCGCGGCACTTGCGAAAAACGACGAAGAGCTTGGCAAGGCGCCCTACAAGGTGCTGCGCGACTGGAACCGACTCTATGGCGGCAATCTGCTTGTCGTGCTGCCCGATGCCTTCGGCACAGCCTCCTTCCTGCGCAATGCGCCGGAATGGGTGGCCGACTGGACCGGCTTCCGCCCGGACAGCGCCCCGCCCATCGAAGGTGGCGAAAAGATCATCGAGTGGTGGAAGAAGATGGGCCGCGACCCGCGCCAGAAGCTGTTGATCTTCTCCGACGGTCTCGATGTCGATGCGATCATCGATACCTACAAGCATTTCGACGGTCGCGTGCGCATGAGCTTCGGCTGGGGCACCAATCTCACCAACGATTTCGCCGGCTGCGCGCCCACCGAACTCAAGGGCCTCAGCCCGATTTCGATCGTCTGCAAGGTGATCGAGGCAAACGGCCGCCCGGCCGTCAAGCTTTCGGACAATCCGCAGAAGGCGACCGGCGAGCCGGCGGAAGTCGAGCGCTATCTGAAGTTCTTCGGCGCGGAAGATCGCGTCGATCAGGAAGTGCTGGTGTAATTTCCGGGAGGAATGTCCAGTTGCCTTAGTGGCGGACGTTGATCGCTTCCACTCGGGCGACGCGCCTGAACAGCGTCCATCGTCCATTTTCCCAGCGATACTGATCCGGCGAAATAACGTAGGGAACGTCGCTGAGATCGGCGCTGATCAGCTCCAAGAGCTGCAGGCCCTGGGTGTCGTTCTCATGCGTGAAGAACACCTTGTCGCGTGACAGGAACGCCGCGATCGGGGCGGCGCCGCCGGATTGTTCCTGCACCTGCGCCCAGAAATTCGGCAGGAAGGCGATGCTGGATTCGAACTGCCCGTCTACCTCGACATATTGGAACCGGCTGCGTTTGGCGATCTGAACGCCGGTCTTGGCGAGGAACTTCTGCAGGTTGGCCTGCGCCGTCTCGGCAAGCTCCCGGGCATCGATGCCCCAATCGTCCAGCGTGGTCGACATGACATAGCTGACGGTGGTCTCGCCGTTGACGACGAAAAGCTTGATCAGGTTTTCCGCTTCGTCGAGATAGACGAATTGCGGCGGGCTGGGTTCGTCCTTGACGGCATGCATCATCTGCTGGCGCGCCACCTCGACGAAATCGCGCGTTTTCAGCACCGGCAGGACCTTGGAGAGTTCGCTATTGCCCTCCATGGCTTCCGTCATGTTGAGATAGTTGAGCAGAGCCTGCGCGCGCGCCGGCCCTTTCTTTTCGCGCAATGCCAGCAACGCATTGCTGAGGAATTTCGTCATCGTATCGCCGTTGCGGCTATGCAGCGTCAGGCTGCCGGCTGAAGCGTCGTAATCGACGCGGATCAGGTCGCCGAAGAACGGCAGGCGCTCCTGCAGATAGGCAGCAAAGGTCGCCTCATCCTGCAAGGCTTCATCCGGAATGTTCAGATCGAGCGTCTTGACGGTCGTCGTGCTTTCGGGTTCGGGCAGTGTCTGCCCGCCGCGCGTGTCGGATCGACTGTCTCTACCGAAGAGCCTTTTCAGGAAATTGAACACGCGCGTCCCCGAGTACCGACCGGTATTGCGGCAGAACCTAGCGCGGCCACGGCTCCGGGGCAATGCCGGCCGGGCGATGGATTTGTCCGGTAAGCGCCTGCTTGCCCGGATAAAAAACGCGTATAGTCTGCGGGAACGGACCGGATGGTCCGATTGCGGGAAGGGCAGCGCATATGAGAAATTTTGGGGGTGGCAGGCTGTGGATCGGGGCTTTGCTTTTATGTCTTCTTGCTCCGGCCGCGCCCTTCACGGCGCTCGCGCAGCCCGCGCCGGCATCACAGCCCGCACCGCCGCCCGACAAGGTCCGTGAACTGATCCAGTTGATGAACGAGCCCGACGTCAAGCAATGGCTTGCCGCGCAGCTCAACAATCAGCCCACTTCCACCCCGACCTCCACGGCTGATGATCCAGAAGCCTCGGGAAGCGACCAGATGTCGGCGTTGTCCGGTTTGCTTGGCCACACACGTCACCACCTCGAAGTGGTGTCAGGCGCGGCGATGACGCTGCCCTACGAAGTCATGACGGCATCGGAAAAGCTCGAGGGCGAGGGCAGGGCGGTCGGCCTGCTCCGCATCATCATCCAGATCGTGATCCTCTTCTTCCTCGGGCTCGTGGCCGAGCTCGCTGCCGCGCGCTTCATCAATACCAAGCACATGCGGCGCACCGAACGGGCAGCCGGCGTCGAGACCGAGCTGCAGGCGGCGCGGTTCCAGTTCCTGGGCGGCGTTGTGCCCGCCATCATTCATGGTCTGGTGACGCTGGTTCCGCTTCTCGCTTTCGACTGGCCGCCGGTGATCGAAAACTTTGCCATCGCCTGCGTCATCGCGATTGTGTCGATCAGATTGGCGATCTCCATCGGCAAGCTTTTGATGGAACTGATCTCCATGCGCCGGACGGATGATGTTCTGGACGAGGATGGCGGTGCTGCCCGCATCGCGGAACGGCGGCTTGTCGCAAAATACTGGTATCGGCGATGCACGCTGTTTGCCACTTACTTTGCTTGCGGCTGGGCCATCATACAGGCTGTCGCGTCGCTCGGCTTTTCCGCCGGCGCGCGTGACTTCATCGGCTACGCGCTCGGCATCGGCCTGTTCGTGATCGCTGTGGAGGCCGTGTGGTCGAGGCCCGCCGTTCCGGGAAGCCGGGGAAAGCGGACGATCTCCTGGTTGCTGACGATCTACTTCGCAGCGCTTTGGGGCCTGTGGGTGGCCGGCTTCGATGGCCTGCTTTGGGTCGGTATCTATGCGATATTGCTGCCGCGCATTCTTTCGGTGTCCACCCGTGCGATCGAGGCGTTGCACGATGCGGCCGAGGGCATTTTCGGTGCCGGAAAATTGGCGACCGTTCTTCTCGATCGTGGCGTGCGTGCGGTGATCATTACATTCGCAGCCCTCTGGCTCGGTCGGATGCTGGGGGTCGAAGCTCATGCGATGATGAGCGGCAGTGAATCGAATGTCGGGCGTATCGCTCGCGGCATTCTTGGTGGCATCGTCATTCTGCTGATTGCCGATCTCGTCTGGCAGCTGGCGAAAACCTATATCGACGCCAAGCTGATGCAATCCCTGCCCGCCGTTAGCGATTCCGAGGAGATGAGGGCGAGCCGCGCACGGCTGCAGACGCTGCTGCCGATCTTCCGCAATATCCTGGCCGTCATCATCGGCATCATCGCCGTCATGATGGTGCTGTCCGGTCTCGGCGTTCAGATCGGGCCGCTGATCGCCGGTGCCGGGGTTGTCGGCGTTGCGGTCGGCTTCGGCGCGCAGACCATCGTCAAGGATGTTATCAGCGGCGTCTTCTACCTCTGGGACGATGCCTTCCGCATCGGCGAATATATCGAAAGCGGCAACCACAAGGGCGTGGTGGAATCCTTCAGCCTGCGCTCGGTAAAGCTACGCCACCAGCGCGGCCCGCTGGCGACGATCCCCTTCGGCTCGCTCGGCGCGGTCAACAACATGAACCGCGACTGGGCGATCGACAAGATCATCATCAAGGTCACCTACGATACCGATCTGGTGAAGCTGAAGCGGATCATCAAGGACATCGGCCAGCGCCTGCTCGAAGATGAGGACCTGGCGCCGAACATCATCCAGACGCTAAAGATGAAGGGCGTCGAGCAGTTCGGCGATTTTGCGATCGAGATCAGACTGGCGATTACCGCCAAGCCGAACGAACTCTCCGTCATCCGCCGCGGCGCGCTGGCGCTGATCAAGCAGTCCTTCGACGAGAACGGCATCCAGTTCGCCTTCCCGACCGTGCAGGTGGCAGGCGACAAGGATGCGGCCGCCGCCGCTGCCCGGCAGCTTATCGAGATGCGGGCGGCAAACGTGGAAGGCGCCCAACAGGCGGGTTAACGCCCGGAATATAACCAGGGCAATCCAACGCCGCCATGAATTTCTCGGGCTTTGCCGGCAGCGAGCCTAGAGTGTTTCATGTTTTGTTTGAAGCATAGCCAGCGTTGGCAAGATAGTTGGCACACTCGTCTGGGCCGATTGTCTGGACGAGTGAGCCAAGATATCGCCAGGTGTCGTCGATGGTTCTCATCTGTGCTTTTCGCATCCAATGCTTGATCTTGGCGAAGGCCTGTTCGATCGGATTGAGGTCTGGTGAATAGGGCGGCAGAAACCAGAGCCTTGCACCGGCGGCCTTGATCAACTGGCGTATCTGCCCGGATTTGTGGCTGCCCAGATTGTCCATGATGACGATGTCGCCTGGCTGCAGCGTCGGGACGAGTTGTTGTTCGACATAGGCCCTGAAGCACTGGCCATTGATCGGGCCGTCGAAGACGCAGGGTGCGGTGAGACAATCGGCCCGGAGCGCGCCGACGAAGGTCAATGTCCGCCAATGGCCGTGCGGGGCAAAGCCTCGCAGTCGCTTGCCCTTAACACCCCAGCCGTAAAGGGGAGCCATGTTGGTCTTGATCCAGGTTTCGTCGATGAACACGAGCCTTTGAGGGTCGAGCCGCGTCTGCCATGACTGCCAGCGCTTGCGTCGACGGGCGATATCAGTGCGCGCCTGCTCGAGGGCAAACATCGTTTTTTTTGAAGCGCAGCCCCTCGCGGCGCAGAAAACGCCAAACGGCGTCATGCGAGACGATGATGCCTCTCACCGCCAGTTCGTCCTTGAGGCCGTGCAGGCTGATCTGCGGCGTCTGAGCAATCCGCTCGGCTATAAAAGCACGATGCGGTTCCAAAAGGCGCTTGCGATGCCCTCCCATCTGACCGGGCGCAACCGAACCGCTGCGGCGATACCGCTGCGACCACTTCACGACAGACGACACCGAGACGCCGAACCGCGCGGCCACCGAGCGACAGCTCTCTCCCGCCGTGACAGCAGCCACGACACGTTCACGCAGATCATTCGAAAGAGGTGCGACCATCGATGCTGACCTCCTCTCAGCCAGCATCTTGAATCACATTCGAACCCAAAAGGGAATCTGGAGGGTTATTTGAGGGCGCATCAGGCGGTCCGGCGAATTCGGGCGACCTCATGTAAGCCGGATTGAACTAAGGCGCGGGTAGTTTGACGCTGCTATGGGGAATTTTAGAGCACGCCCGCCGGAGCGGTACCGGGAACAATTTAGCCACGGCCGGTCCATCGGGAAGATAGGTCGAATGTACGCTTTCAGGAGCGGTTTGCCGTACGTTTCGGGGATCTATTTGCGAAATGGGTCGGTACCGGCGGTCTTTTGACCTGGCTAAGGTCAAGCGATATCGCACGCTGGAGATGCGCTGGGTCTGTGGTCGTATAACGTGGCGCGGATTGTCGGGCGTCATGATGTATCGCACCGGAAGGATGAAGGTCGGAGGGGCGCAACTGGTGCAACGTTGACGCCTGTCCTACGCATGGGGCGCCGGCAGTCGGGGCATTCGTAGGAGTGCGTTTGCTGCGATTTGGCTGAATGGGGTTGCCCGCCTGTTGGTGATGGCTGGCCGAGGAGGCTTCTGCAGAGACTGATACGATCCCGCCGATGACAATTGGCGAGAAAGCCGAAGTGGCGCATGCGGTGGAAACCATCCGGAATTACATGAAGGAGAAAGCGCCGAATGAACTCGTAGGGACGAAGGCGCATGATCTTGTCACGGTCGCGACCATTGCCACGATAATCCTTCCATCGGAAGGCGACGTGGTCGCCATCGGCATGAACGATACGGCTGTTTGCGATAGCGACACGATGGGTGTAGCGGCCGAGATAGGCAAGCACCTGGTCCGGCCCACCGAAGGGCGGCTTGGCATAGACGACCCATTCGATGCTGCGAGCGCGCGAGAGATGGCAGGTGAATGTGTTGTCGTCGTTGAGATGAGCGAGTTCGTTGACGAAGTGCAGCTCACCTTGGGCGAAAGCTTCAGCGAGGGCGGTCAGAAAGAGTCGCCGAAACAGGCGTGACAACACCCGAACGGGTAGAAAGAAGCCCGGTCGGCACGCGACCCACCTTGATCTGTCTGGTGAAAGACCGCCGCCCGGCACGAGACAATGGGCATGGGGATGGTGGGTCATCGCCTGGCCCCAAGTGTGAAGGACGGCGGTGACGCCGATCTCGGCGCCCAGCCATTTGGGGTTGGCCGCGATGGTCTGCAGCGTCTCGGCTGAGATCCGCATCAGCAATGCATAGACGACCGCCTTGTTCTGGAAGGCGATCTCGGCGACGCCACGCGGTAGCGTGAAGACCACATGGAAGTATGGGACTGGCAAGAGATCGGCGACGCGTGCGTCGACCCACTCCTTGCGAGCCGCGCCCTGACACTTCGGGCAGTGGCGGTTACGGCAGGAATTGTAAGAGATGCGGGTCTTGCCGCACTCGTCGCAGGCATCGACGTGACCCCCGAGCCTGGGTGTCCGGCAAGCTTCTATCGCGCCCATGACGCGTCGTTCGCCGCGGCCAAGATGACCGACGTTCTCCCACCTATAAGAGTCCCCATGTCGCCGGAAGATGTCGGCGACTTCGAAGGTCGGGCGCAACCGATTTACGATCCCGGCGGCGTCACCTCCAGCTGCAACAGATCAAGTGGGCTGGCTGTTGATCGGATCGTGTCGGTGGAAACCTGCGTATAGTGTGCCGTGCTCGACAGATGGGCATGGCCGAGCAGGACCTGGATGATCCGGATGTCAGTGCCATTCTCCAGTAGGTGAGTGGCAAAGGAATGCCGCAACGTATGAACGGTGACGCGTTTTGAAAGACCCGTTGCGGCAACCGCCGATCGGCAAGCGGCATTCAAGACTGTCGGTTCGATCGGTTTGTCGGCATCACGCCCTGGAAAAAGGAATGCCGTGGGGCGCGATAGACGCCAATAGCTGCGCAGGATGCCGAGCAGTTCTGTCGACAGCATAACGTATCGGGCTTTGGCGCCTTTACCATGGCGAACATGCATCACCATGCGGGAGCTGTCGACATCCTCGACCTTCAGTCCGCAGACCTCACCGACCCTGAGGCCAGCAGCATAAGCCGTAGTCAGCGCCACGCGCGCCTTCAGACTGGAGACGGCCTCAAGAAATTGCACCACTTCGTCCGCCGACAGAATAACAGGAAGTTTCCGTGGCTCGCGCGCGTACGGGATCCGCTCGGGGACATCGTCCTGACCCAGAGTGATCCCATAGAAAAACCGAAGAGCGCATACAATCTGGTTCAACGATGCCCAGGATATCCCGGTTGAGACGAGGTAAACCTGGAAGCTACGAATATCGTCAAGATCGAGCCGATCAGGCGATCGGGCGAAATAGCGGCTGAACTTCCGGACTGCACTGATGTAGGATCGTTGGGTCGCCGGGGACAAATTGCGGACCGTCATGTCCTCAATCATCCGGCGGCGAAGAGGGCTCATCTCAGCCATCGGGGCCTCCTGTCTGAAGGGTGGGTTGCAACACAACCATCCTCTCAGTCAGGGCGCTCTCGTCAAAGCCTGCCTCAAATCGCCGCGATCAGCGGCTTAGTTCAATCCACGATTCTAACAAAGTCAGAAACGCTCTAGTGCTTCGGCGCGGCGGTGCTGCCGCGCACGACCAGGGTGACGTCGATCATCTCGCGCTCGGTGGGTATGGCGTCGGCAAGGACTGCTTCTACCGCGCGCTGCGCGATCTCGGCAAAAGGCTGGGCCATCGTCGTCAGGCCGGGCTCCACCATGCCGCCTTCCGGCACGCCATCGAAGCCGATGACGGAAATGTCTTGCGGAACCGAAAGGCCACGGGCGCGCAGCCAATTGATCGCCAGAAGCGCGATATTGTCGGACATGGCAAGGATCGCCGTCGGCGGTTCGGGCGCGGAAAACAGGTAGGCGAGCCCGGCTTCGACGCTTGGCTTGTCGTTGAGCGTCTCATAGACCGGCACGTCCTCGCGACTTATCCCGAACACTTCGAGCGCCTGCCAATAGCCGAGCGCACGATCGCGCGAGGTGGAATAGATCGCCCGCCCGATGTCGTCGACGCCGACCGGCCCGACATGATCGTCCGAGAGTTCGGTTGCGAGCACGCCGAAACGCCGGTGGCCCAATTCCGCCAGATGGCGTGCCGCGACGGCGGCACCTCCCAGATTGTCGACGCTGATCGAGGGGATCGACCCGTCCTCGTCATTCAAGGCGAGAGCGATGAAGGGCAATTGCCGTTCGCGCGTCAACTGCACCAGCTTTTCGCCGCCTTCCACGCAGAGCAGGATGAAACCATCGACAAGAGCGCTCTTGATGTTCCAGTCCAGCTTCTGCCGGTCCTTGGCGGAGACCAGGGCGAGGCCCGTGCCGCTGGCATCGCAGACCTGGGACACGGCCGCCAGGAGCGCTCTCGCCCAGGGATCGTCGAAGAAATAGGCAAGCGGCTCGACGGCGGCGACGCCGATGGCATTGACCTTTCCGGCCCGCAGCAGCCGCCCTGTCAGGCTCGGGCCGGCATAGCCGAGCCGTTTGGCCGTCTCGAGCACATGCTCGCGCACTTCCTCGCGCACCACTTCCGGCCGGTTGAAAACATTGGAGGCGGTTCCCTGCGATACGCCCGCCGCCTTGGCGACATCCGCGAGCCTGATGGTCCCCTTGGCCAATGAAATCCTCCATCTGTTTCAGGTGGATATTAGCACGAAGTTGTATCGGTTCAATTCTGCTTGACAGCAGATTTTTGAGGCGTACGATTGAACCGATTCAAGAAGTCAATCCGAGTCGAAATTGAATCGATTCAAAACGGAAAGATGAACCGATGCTGACCAACTATCTCTTCAAGGATCTCTATGATGATCGATGGGGCGATCCTGCCAATCCAAACGCGGTCGATCCGCCTTCATCCGGGGACAATCGCGGTGCTGGCGGGAAAGGTATCCTGAGCCGCGTGGCAGGGCTCTTCCGCCGCCGTCGCGCTCGTCCGTCGGCGTGGTCCTTCACGATTCCGAGCGAGACATCGGACACGGAAGGCGAGCCCGAAATCCGGCATCGCATCTGTGACGAAGACCCGAAATTCCTTGCCATCGCCAAGGCCCTGTCGCGGAATTGCTAGGGCAACGCCATGAGTTGCTCCAGAGTATTTCCGCTTTTCTTCGAATCGCGAAAACACTCTTTCTTCTTGTTTCGCTACGCATTCTGGACGGAAAACCGCTGCGCATTTTTCCTAGAACTGCTCCAACGCCGGCCTCAGAAGCTTTCCTTGTAGGGCCTGAGATCGAGCTCTTGGGTCCAGGCCGAAGGATGCTGGCGATGAATGTGCCAGTAACTCTCGGCAATGGCGTCGATGTTCAGCAGCCCGTCGGCATCCATATCCGGCCGGCGCGAGCGCAGCCGCTCGCCGTCTATGCCGCCATCGATGATGGTGTGGGCGACATGCAGGCCAAGCGGTCCGAACTCCCGCGCCATGCTCTGGCTGATCATGCGAAGACCCGCCTTGGCGGCGGCGAATTGCGCAAAGCCGGCCTTGCCGCGCAGGCTGGCGGAAGCGCCGGTGAAGATCACGGTGCCGCGGCCAAGCGGCGCCAGATGACGCGCCGCCTCGCGCCCGACCAGGAAGCCGCCGAAGCAGCAGACGCGCCAGAATTCTTCGAATTGTGCGGCCGTCAGATCGCGAAAGCCGATCTGACGATTGATGCCGGCGTTGAAAACGACCAGATCGGGCGGCGCGATGTCGTCACGCGGCGCGAAGGCGTGTTCGAACAGCCGGATGACCGCCGCTTCATCTGTAGCGTCGGTTTCGATTGCCTCGGCACTGCCGCCGGATGCCTTGATGGTGGTTGCCACCTGATCGATCTTTGCCGGTGTCCGCCCGGCGATGACGACATGGTAGCCCTTGACGGCCAGGAGCCGGCAGAGCGCAGCACCCAGGCCTTGCTCTGCTCCTACTCCGACGATGACGGCGCTCGGCGAGCTCATTCGGCGGCCTCCCTGGCATCGAGCCTCGGATAGTCGGTGTAACCCTCGGCGCCGCCGCCGTAGAAGGTGGGGCGGTGATAGGGGTTGAGGGGTGCACCCCGGCGGATGCGCTCCGGCAGATCGGGATTGGCGATGAAGAGACGGCCGAAGGCGATGGCGTCGGCATGGCCGGCGGCGAGCGTGGCTTCGGCAGTCTCCGGCCGGAAATTGCCCGCGGCGATCAGCGTACCCGACCACGCCGGCCGGAACAATTCCGCGGCCGATGGCACGTTCTTGTGGTCGACTTCGGCCTGGCCCGCACCGCTGGCGCGCGGCTCGATCAGATGCAGATAGGCGAGATTGAGCTGGTCCAGCTCGCGAATGACATGCCCGTAGAGACGCAACGGATCGTCCTCGCCGCTGTCATTGGCAATGCCGAAGGGTGAGAGACGAACGCCGACACGATCCGAACCCCAGACATCGGAAACCGCCTCGACCACTTCCAGCAGCAGCCGCGTGCGGTTCTCGATCGAGCCGCCATATTGGTCGGTGCGCTGGTTCGTGCGGGCCTGCAGGAATTGCTCGATCAGATAGCCGTTGGCGCCGTGGATTTCGACACCGTCAAAGCCGGCCTGCTTGGCATTGGCGGCGGCCTGGGCATAGACTTCGATTAGAAGCGGCATGAGATCGATATCGATCGCCTGCGGCGTCTCGAAGGGCACGCGGTCGAACGTAGCAGTAAAGGCTTCGCCCTTGGCGGCGATCGCGGAAGGGGCAATCGGCGGAGCGCTATCAGGCTGATGCGAGGAATGGGAGATGCGGCCGACATGCCAAAGCTGCAGGAAGATCCTGCCGCCCTTGCCATGAACGGCATCCGTTACGGCCTTCCAGCCGGCGATCTGCTCGGCCGTATGGATGCCTGGCGTTGCCGGCATGCCCTGGCCGGCACGGGAAATCTGCGAACCCTCGGAAATGATCAGCCCGCCCTTGCTGGCGCGCTGGGCGTAATATTCGGCATTCAGCGCCGAGGGCACGTTGCCCGGCTGGCCCGCCCGCATGCGGGTCAGCGGCGCCATGACGATGCGATGCGCCAGTTCATAGGGGCCGACGGAAAGCGGCGAAAACAAATCGATTGTCATAAAATTCTCCTGCCTGGAGCCAAAATTGCTCCCCGGAGCGGAAGGGCCTGTCAGCGGCGATTCGGTCTCGGGAGTTCGAATAAGATGATGGTCATCATTTATTCCAACAATCGGACGTGCGCAACTGAATCTGATGTCAGGCCGGAATCCGAGCGAGGAAGGCGAGTAGGGCGGCGTTGAACTGCGCCGGTCGCTGTAACGGGGCGAAGTGGCTGACGCCGGGCAGGAGGATCAGCTCTGCGCCGGGAATGTGCCGCACGAGATAATCGGCGTGTTCCCGCTTGATGAATTCGTCATGCTCACTCTGAACGATGGCGACGGGCACATCGATCTCAGCGAGATCGGCACTGGTGTAGTTCGGCTCCGTCCGCTGCATCAGCCCGACGGCCTCGACGAAGGCATCGAACTCGTCGGGCGTGGCGGAGAGGGCGGCATAATCCTTCGTGTGGCGGGAGAAGCAGCGCTCGATGATCGGCGTTGCCACGAATTCCTTCGTGCCGCTCGGATCCATGTTGCACGCAAAGAAGAAGACGCCGGAAATGCGCTCCGGGTGGCTTCGTCCAAGGATCATGCCCGTGCAGGCGCCGTCACTCCATCCGGCAATGGCCGCCTTGTCGATCTTCAGCCTGTCCATGACGGCGAGAACGTCTGAGGCCATCAGCTCATAGCTATAGGGCCGCTCGTCGCGTGTGCTGCGGCCATGACCTCGGCTGTCGATGGCGACAACCTGATGGCCGGCATCGACCAGGGGTTCTATCTGATAGCCCCAATTGCCGCTGTTTCCGAGCCCGCCATGCAGGAGGATCACCGGAGCGCCGCTGCCATAGGAGGCATACCAGATGCTGATACCATCATGATCGACATGGCCCTCCATCTCGGCATGCGGCAAGGGTGCAGCCCCTTCGGCTTCGAAGCGATGAAGCTCGTCGTCGTGAAATTCCATATCCACCTCCCATTGCGCCGTCTCCTCCCGACAGCCATGCGGCGAGACTAATCGATCCGACCCCATTTTTCCAACAGGGCAGAGGTCATCCAGTTGCCAGATGCTCGAAAAGATCCCGAGCCGGCGTCGGCACGTCTTCGAGCGAGCGGACACAGACCGAAAGCCGGCGGGTAGCCCAGCCGTCGGTAAGGCGCACAGCCGTGATTTTTGCGGATCGGCCGCAGCGGCGTGCCGCCGTTTCCGGCACGATGCCGAGACCGATGCCCTGGCCGGCCATATCGCAGATGCTCTCGAACGTCCGCATCCGCACGCGCATTTTCAACCGGGTGCCGAGCCGGGCGGCCTGTGCATCGATGTGATCCTGCAGAGCCCCGCCTGCCAAGCCGACAAAATGCTCATGCAGGATTTCCGCGAAGGCGATCTGCCTTGCCGCCGCAAGCGCATGATCGCGAGGCATCACCACCACCAGCCGATCGATCGCGAAGGGCCGCAATATCAGGCCCGGCGTGTCGACAGCGCTGGAGAGAATGCCGATCTCGGCCAGCCCGGCCGAAACAGCGCGCGCGATCTCGAAGCTTTGGCGCTCCTTGAGGTCGATATCCGTCCGAGGGTGTTTTGCCATCCATTCGGCAAGGCGCGTCGGCAGGTATTCGGCGATCGCGGCGGTGTTGGCAACAAGCCGGATCGTTGCCCTGAGGCCGCTCGCATGTTCGCCGAGCTCGCCGCGCATCTGCGCCAGCTGCCGCTGGATCAGCCGGGCATGATGGGCCAGCGCCTCGCCCGCCGGTGTCGAACGGATGCCGCGCCGGCCACGTTCCAGAAGCTGCACGCCGCCATTCGCCTCCATGTCGCGCAGCCGCTCGCTGGCGGCCGGCAGCGAAAGACCGACATCGGCCGCCCCATGGGTGATGCTGCCGGCATCGACGACGGCAAGGAAAAGGCGAAGGTCGGTCAGGTCGAAGCGCATGGAGTGGAGAATACCGTATCTCCAGCCTTCGGAATAGCCGAAGTCTCTCTTCGCATCATCCGCATTGTGCCCGACCTCGCATCTGCTAGTGAAAGGGCATGATGGATCATTCGATATGGCTTGTCGCGGCGATCTTCGCGACATTCTTCGTGGCCGGCATGGTCAAGGGCGTCACCGGCATGGGGCTGCCGACCGTGGCGATGGGCGTCCTGGGGGCGCTGATCTCGCCGCTCACGGCGGCCAGCCTGCTGATCGTCCCGTCCTTCGTGACCAATGTCTGGCAGCTTCTGGCAGGCCCGAGCTTCGGTGCGCTTGCCCGTCGCTTCTTCCTCTTGGCACTGGCCGTGTTCGTCGGAACCTTCGCCGGCTCATATTTTCTTGCCGCGGGGGATACGCGCGTGACGACGGCTGGGCTGGGTACCGCGCTCGTCGTCTATGCCGGCCACGCCCTTCTTGCCCGCCAACTCCATGTGCCCCCGGCGCTGGAGCCGCTGCTATCGCCGGTTATCGGCTTGATCACTGGCTTGTTGACTGGAGCGACCGGCGTCTTCGTCGTGCCGGCGGTGCCCTATCTGCAGGCGCTTGGACTGGAGAAGGAAGAGCTGGTCCAGGCGCTCGGCCTTTCCTTCACCGTTTCGACGGTGGCGCTGGCCGCCGCGCTCGCCTGGCATGGCGCCTTCCGCCTCGACAATCTCGCCCTATCAGCCCTTGCGATCGTCCCGGCACTCGCCGGCATGTGGTCCGGCCAGATCATCCGCAATCGCGTCAGCCCGGCCACGTTCCGCCGCTGGTTTCTGATCTGTCTCCTCGTGCTTGGCGCTGAGATGATCGTCAAAGCTTCTTTCTGAGGCGGTCTAAGGTCCCGCCTCTGCCGGGTTGTCCTTGAACGGCGCGCCGAATCGTAATAATTGAAGTTACATGAAACGCGATAGCCGACTTTCCTCCGTCCTCCATGCTCTGCTCCATATGGCCGGGCAGGATGGGCCGCTGACTTCCGAAACCCTGGCGCAATGCATGCACACCAATCCCGTCGTCGTGCGGCGCACCATGGGGCTCTTGCGCGAGGTCGGCATCGTCCGTTCCGCCAAGGGACATACCGGCGGCTGGACGATTGCGGCGGATCTTAAAACCGTCACGCTCCGCCAGCTGCACGAGGCGCTCGGCGAGCCTGCCGTCTTCGCCATCGGCAATCGCAACGAGACGCCGGAGTGCCTTGTCGAACAATCGGTCAATTCCGTGCTCGATGATGCTTTTGCCGAGGCCGAGGCGCTGCTGCTGAAGCGCTTCGAAAACATCACGCTTGCCGATCTCGTCGCCGAATTTGCGCGGCGCCATGCGCAATGGCGCGCAGAAAGGACCCTGTCATGAGCCATGACGTCATCGTCATCGGGGGCAGTTACGCCGGAATGGCGGCCGCCCTCCAGCTTCTCCGTGCCCGCCGCAAGGTGCTGGTGATCGATGCCGGCAAGCGCCGCAATCGTTTCGCGGATGCCTCCCACGGCTTTCTCGGCCAGGATGGTGTCCACCCCGGCGAGATCGCCCGCAAGGCGCGAGAGCAGCTTTCCGCCTATCCGACACTGACCTGGATCGACGGGACAGCCGAGCAGGCCGAGGGCGAGAAGGATGCCTTTGTCGTGACCACGGCAGACGGCGCGCGCCACCACGGCCGGCGTCTTCTCTTCGCGACCGGCGTCTCCGATGCATTGCCCGAGATCGAGGGCCTTGGCGAACGTTGGGGCCGAAGCGTTTTCCATTGCCCTTATTGCCATGGCTACGAGCTCGATCAGGGCCGCATCGGCTGCATCGCCACCGGCCCGATGTCGTTGCATCAGGCGCAGTTGCTGCCGGAATGGGGCAAGGTGACGCTCTTCCTCAACGGCGCCTTCACCCCCGACGGGGCACAGCGCGCCGATCTTGCCGCGCGCGGTGTCACGATCGAGGAAACACCGGTCGCAAGGCTCGAGGGAGATGCCGACGTGCGGCTTACCGATGGACGCCTGCTGTCATTTGCCGGGCTCTTCACCGCCTCGCGCGTGTCGCCCTCAAGCCCGATTGCCGAACGGCTTGGCTGCGTGCTCGAGGAAACGCCCTTCGGCATGCAGATCCAGACCGACGCCATGAAGGAAACGACCGTCTCCGGCGCCTTTGCCTGCGGCGATGCCGCGCGTATCCCGCATTCGGTGTCACTGGCCGTCGGCGACGGCGCCTGGGCCGGCGCGCAGCTGCACCGGTCGCTGGTGTTCTGACACTACCGGCTGACTGCGGCGATCCCGAGCACCGAGGCGATCGTGGCGAGTGCGATCCGCACATTGTGGATCATCAGCCATGTGTCGAGCCTGGCGGAAACCTCGTCCACGGGAATCAGCCTTGACGCGAATTGTGCGTTGGTCGGCAGGAACCAGGCGGCGGTGAGAACCAGAACGCCCGCGATGCACACCGTCGCGCCGATCCATAATGTTCTTGCCCCGCTCTCGCTCCAGCCCAACAACAGCGAGCCGGCCAGGCCGATGAGCGTCGGGACGACGACAAGGGGAATCGTGCGCGCGATGAACTTGCCGTTTTGGCCGAACCAGTCGAGGAAATCGGACGCCGGAAGGCTTTTCCAATATCCGCCGAGCGTAACCGCAATCGTCAGCATGACGCCGGCAAACATCGCCGAGCCCGTGATGGCGAGAATGTTGAATAGGAGCCGCATCGGAATTTTCCTGGTTTTCCTTTGAGTTCGATCCAATAGTTTGGGATCTTGCAGATGCGCGTTCATGCCACGCAGATGCCGGGGACCGCGACCTTCTGGAACAGGTGCGGGGAAGCAACGGCCGAGGACGGATAATCCGAGATCTTTGCCCTGAATTCCGGATGCGTGAACGCGGTGCGGAAATCCGCCATTGTCTCCCATACGGCATAGTTGAGATAGGTCGGGCTTTCGCCCACCGCCCTGTGAAGTTGCGTCGAGATGAAGCCCGGCTGCTGTTTCATGAACGCGGCGTCGTCGCGCCATGCGTCGAGAAAGATCTCTTCGTCTGCCTTATCGAGGGCGAAGATATTCACGAGAATGACAGGAGCGGCATCGATGCCGACCTGCCGCTCGATCGGGAAATCTGGGTCCATGGGGCGCATATGAGGCATGGTACACTCCATTCAATATGGTTATATGATGTCAATATGGTGCGGCGCAGACATAGTAAATTGACATGATGATGTCAAATACATTATATGGTGACAAATGAATGATATCGAACAAACTCCGGTCGGGCGTGCCTTGACAGCTCTCATTCTCGATCTGTTCAGGCTGCACAGTCGGGTACTCACAGCCGGTGATAAGCTCGTTGCCCCCCTTGGTCTGACAAGTGCACGTTGGCAAATCCTGGGTGCCATCATCGCAGCCGGTCGTCCGCAGCCGGTCGCGTGGTTGGCGCGCGACATGGGCGCCAACCGCCAGAACGTCCAGCGCATCGTCAATGATCTAGAAAAGGAAGGCCTCGTGGCCTTTGAAACCAATCCGCATCACCGGCGGGCGCAGCTCGTTGTGCTGACGGATAAGGGAAAGCAAACTTTCGATGCTGCCATGCGGCTGCAGGCGCCATGGGTCAATGAACTGTCGGACGGGCTGCGGATCGAGGATATCGAAACGATGCACAAGGTCATGCTGGCTTTGCGCGGCAAGCTGGAAGGAAACGGAGATGCCGAGGAGCAGGATTGACCGCTACGGCGCGGTTGCAGTCCTGCAGCTTTGCATCATTCCCCTTCGGGCACCTTCAGGATAACCGTTTCGTCCGGGCCTATCGACCGGCCGTCCTGTGCTCTGATGTCGAGGTGGACGGGCTGTCCGCTCGCTCGATCCACCAGCAGCGAATGGTCTTCCGCCGGAGCGAAGAGGTGGCGCTCGCCGAATTGCCTTAGCGCCACCATGACCGGGAAGAGATCCTTTCCCATCGCCGTCAGGCGGTATTCCATGCGCGTGCCGCCGTCGCTTGTCGGAGCCAGCTCCAGGATGCCGCTCGCGACAAGCGTCCGCAGACGGTCGGTGAGAATATTCTTGGCGATGCCGAGGCTTTTCTGAAACTCCCCGAAGCGCGTCAGCCCGTCGAAGGCGTCGCGGACGATCAAGAGTGACCACCAGTCGCCGATGACATCGAGCGAGCGGGCACTTGGGCAATAATCGCCTTTCAGGCTTTTTCGCGCCACCATCCGCTCAGCCTTCCCAATCTTTTGCCTGCGTAAATGGTTGCATGATTAAACCAATGATGTTAGCCGATTGATGGTTTCATTATTAAACCGAAGAATCGGGAGTTTTGCAATGACGATCGACCAGGACGCGCCGCCGGCTGGCAGCGCGAAGGATATTGCGCGTCTTCATTCCTCGCAAGAAAGCGCCGAATTCTCCCGAGAGGCCAAATCCCCGCTAACGCGTGCGACGATTCTCCTGTTTGCGGTCGCGAGCGGTCTCGCCGTAGCCAATGCCTATTTCGCCCATCCGCTTCTCGATGTCATGGCCGATGATCTCAAGCTGTCGCGCATGGTTGCCGGCCTGATCGTCGGCGCGACGCAGCTCGGTTACGGGCTCGGCCTCATCCTGCTGGTGCCGCTTGGCGATCTGGTCGACCGGCGCAAGCTCATCATCGTGCAATCGCTGCTGAGCGTGGCCGCACTCGTCTGTGTCGGCTATTCTTCCAGCGCTGCCATGCTGCTCGCCTCCATGGCCGCCGTCGGCTTTCTGGCCGTGGTGACGCAGGCGCTGGTTGCCTATGCGGCGAGCCTCGCGCATCCTGCTGAGCGGGGCCATAT
The DNA here is from genome assembly GCF_003627795.1 of Rhizobium sp. CCGE531. Lineage (NCBI taxonomy): Bacteria > Pseudomonadati > Pseudomonadota > Alphaproteobacteria > Hyphomicrobiales > Rhizobiaceae > Rhizobium > Rhizobium sp. CCGE531. The sequence goes on from NZ_CP032684.1 coordinate 315,533, forward strand.
CGTCGGCATGGTCACGAGCGGCATCGTGTTCGGCATCCTTCTGGCGCGCAGCGTCGCGGGAACGCTGACTGATCTCTCCGGCTGGCGGACTGTCTATATCGTCTCCGCCGTGCTGACGCTGGTGATCGCGCTTCTCCTCTGGCGGGCGCTGCCGCGCCAGCAAAAGCCGAAGGGCGGTCTTTCCTATTACGGTCTCATCCGATCGCTCGGCACCCTGCTTGCCGAAGAACCGGTCCTTCGCATCCGCGCCGTGATTGCCATGCTGATCTTCGCCGATATCACCACGCTGCTGGCACCTCTGGTGCTACCGCTGACCGCGCCGCCTTACTCCTTGTCGCACACCGAAGTCGGCCTGTTCGGCCTTGCCGGCGCGGCGGGCGCGCTTGGCGCCGTGCGGGCGGGACGCTGGGCCGACCGGGGCCGCGGTCAGCAAACGACGGGCATTGCGCTTGTTCTGATGCTCCTTGCCTGGCTACCGATCTCGCTGCTGGACCGTTCGATCCTGTGGCTTATCGCCGGCGTTCTCGTCATCGATTTCGGCCTGCAGGCGACGCATGTCACCAATCAAGGCATGATCTATCGTGTGAGGCCGGAGGCGCAGAACAGGCTGACCGCCGCCTATATGGTGTTCTATTCCATCGGCAGCGCCGTGGGATCATCGACATCGACCATCATCTATGCCCATGCGGGCTGGCCGGGTGTCTGCCTGTCCGGCGCAGGCATAAGCCTGGCCGCGCTTCTTTTCTGGGCGCTGACCTTGCGCGCGACGCCCGAGGTGGCGACACGAAAGATTACTCAAGGTGACGTCTAGCTGTGGCCGCGATTTGTTGCCATCATCTCTGCCCTAAAGTTTGGGCAGCAGGGATTTGATCCGTTCGACGTCATCGGGCGTCGCAGGATTGTAGACGACCATGCTGAGATCCGTCCGGCCATCGACCGAGAAGGCCGAATATTCGAATGCGAGCGTGCCGAGAACCGGATGGCGTATATGCTTGACGGCTTCGGTATGGGTGCCGGGAACGTCGTTGTCGCGCCACATCGCCCTGAATTCCGGGCTGATGCGGCAAAGCTCGGCCACGAAAGGCTCGATCTCGGTTGCGGCACCTGCCCGAGCCGCGTCGACGCGGAATGCGCCCAGGGCGAAGCGCGCCACGCTTTCCCAATCATATTGCGCGGCGCGGGCACGCGGATCGAGGAAGATGTAGCGCAGGATGTTGCGCTCTTCCGGCGGCAGCGATCCGTAATCTATCAGCATGATGGTCGCCGCCTTGTTCCAGGCGATCACGTCCCAGGTGGCGGTTCGGATGAGGGCTGGGCAGGGGGTGAGGGCATCCAGCACGCGCTGCAGCCGCGGCGTTACGCCGTCATTTTTCCGATAACACGCTTCCGGCGGGCGGCCGAGGCCGAGCAGGAACAGGTGCTCACGCTCTACCTCGGTCAGCATGAGCGCCCGGGCAATCCGGTCGAGCACGTCGGCGGAGGGCGCCCCGCCGCGCCCCTGCTCCAGCCATGTATACCATGTCGGGCTGATATTGGCGCGCTGCGCCACTTCCTCGCGCCGCAGTCCGGGCGTACGCCGCCTTTCCCCAGCAAAGCCGAGGGCCGACGGATCAAGCTTGGCGCGCCGGTCCCTCAGATAGGTCCCGAGCAGGTTTTCCGTTTCGAGAAGATCAATCATCCTGTTAGTGCTTTTACTATGATAATGTCACTACTTTACCAGAATAACCGATAGGCTCAGATTTGTCTCCAACGAAATAAGGAGACAGTGCTTATGCGTGTATTCGTTACTGGCGCGACCGGAAACATCGGCTCGAATGTCGTGAGGGAGTTGATTGCCGCAGGCCACCAGGTGCTCGGCCTTTCCCGCTCGAAAGAGAAGGCGGTGGCGCTTGCCGCCGCCGGCGCCGAGGTCCTTCATGGCACGATCGAAGATCCCGAAATCCTGAAACGCGGCGCCTCGCAATCGGACGGCGTCATTCATCTTGCCTTCAACCACGACTTTTCGAGATTCGCCGAAAATTGCGAGGATGACCGCCGCGTCATCGCAACGCTTGCCTCGGCGCTTGCCGGTTCGGCCCGGCCGCTGGTCATCACGTCAGGCACGCCGATTGCCAATACGGTGCCGGGCGAGCCTGCCAGGGAAGACAATGCAATCATCGGTTCCGACGTGCACCCGCGCGCGGCCTCCGAGGAGGCGGGGATCCTCGCCAGCGCCATCGGCGTCAATGTCTCGGTCGTGCGGCTGCCGCAGGTGCATGATCTGGTCAGCCAGGGTCTCATTACGCCCCTGATCGAGATATTCAGGCAAAAGGGCGTCTGCGCCTATATCGGAGATGGGCTCCATCGCTGGCCGGCCGCGCATTTTTCCGACGTCGCCCGCCTCTATCGCCTCGTCGTCGAACGCGCCGAACCGAATGCCAGATATCATGCGGTTGCCGAGGAAGGCGTGCCGATACGCGATATCGCCGAAACGATCGGCCGGCGCCTGAACCTACCGGTCAAGTCCGTCGGCGCGGAGGAGGCCCAGGACCATTTCGGCTGGCTCTCCATGTTCGCAACGCGCGACATGCCGGCCTCCAGCGCCAAGACGCGGCAAAAGCTCGGCTGGGAACCGACCGGTCCGAAGCTGCTCGCCGATCTTGCCGAGTTGCAGATTTCCGGGATGTGATGCCGGCGTTAAGCATCTGAATTGCAAGTATTCAAAGGCCTGGCCGGCCCTGTCGGCCGAGTCTTGATCCGTTGTAGGCTATATTCTGGGGAATTCTTTCTGCATCAGATGTATGGCGTCCCCGCAAGTGCCGCCTCGACGCCCGCAAAGCCGCGCTCCATGACGCTCGACAAAGCCGTCTCGGGCTTTCCGTTCTCGCGAAAGACGCGAAGCGCCTCGCTGTAGGCGACCACCAGTGTTGCCATCAGCATGGCTCCCGCCAGACGCGCGTCGGGATCGGCGCGCGGTCGCCCCACCGTGTCGGACAGCATCCCCGAGAGATCATCGGCGAGCGTCACCTGCAGCGCGCGCGCATGCGCCGTCAGCGTCGGGCTATCCGCCACCATGCGCCAGAACTGGATGGGCCGCTCGGTGATCCTGAACAGCGGATGCTGTGTCTCCACCAGCATGCGCATCAGCGCCTGGAAAGCACCGATCGGCGATTGCCCGCCGCGCTCGGCGAGCGCTTTGCGCACCAGATCCCGCACTTCGTCCTCGCGATCGAAGACCAGGTCCTCCTTGCGGCGGAAATAGTTGAACACCGTTTTCCTGGCGACATCAGCCTCGTGGGCGATATCGGCGACGGAAATTTTGTCGAAGCCGTGTTCGACGAACAGGCGCGTTGCAATGTCGGAGATCGCCTGACGCGTCGCCTCCTTCTTGCGGTCTCGGAGTTTGATTCGGTTTGACATGAAGATATTTATACCATAAGTAAATTTATACTGGGTGTAAAAATCGTACCGCGATGATGAAGCCGATGAAATCTACACAGGCTGGACGGATGGTTCTCGTGATCGACCATCGTTTGCTTGAAGCCAAGATGCCGGACGCCCTGGAAGCGCCCCCGCTTGAGGAATTCTGCCTTGAAATATGATGTCCTGATTGCCGGAGGCGGACCTGTCGGCTTGTTTCTGGCCTGCGAGCTGCGCCTCGCAGACCTCTCGGTTCTGGTGCTGGAGCAAGCCGAAGACCCGCGCTCGCCCTTGAAGCGCCTTCCGTTCGGCATGCGCGGCCTTTCGGCTCCCACCATCGACGCATTTTATCGTCGCGGCCTGCTGAATGACATCGCGGCACTGCAACCTACCAAGGACGGATCGGGCGGCAGCGGCGCTTCGTCCGCCGCGCATTGGATGCGGCAGTCGCGCCGGCCGGGCGGTCATTTCGCCGGCATCCAGTTCTTTCACGACACCATCGACACCTCGAAGTGGCAATATCGCCTGCCAAGTCCGGCCGGCACCAGCATGATGGTCGAGATGGAGGCCCTTGAAGCCGTCCTGGCCGCGCGTGCAGGCGCCATGGGTGTCGAGATCAGGCGCGGCCTTAGCGTCGAGGATCTCGATCAGTCGGAGGAGGAGGTCGTTGTCCGCGCTGGGGGTGAGACTTTTCGCGGATCCTGGCTCGTCGGCTGCGATGGCGGCCGCAGCACCGTTCGCAAGGCCGGCGGCTTCGAATTCACCGGCACCGATCCCGAATTCACCGGCTATTCCGTCGAAATCGAAATGGCGGAACCCGATAGGCTTCGTTTGGGTCGCCATTATACCGCGACGGGCATGTACACCTATTCGCCGCCCGGGACGATCGGCATGGTCGAGTTCGACGGAGGTGCTTTCCATCGAACGCAGCCGATCACGCTTGACCATGTGCAGGCCGTGCTGCGGCGCATCTCCGGCACCGCTGTCACCGTGACGGCGCTCAAGCTCGCCACCACCTGGACGGATCGGGCCTATCAGGCGACCGCTTACCGCAAAGGGCGCGTATTGCTCGCCGGCGACGCGGCGCACATCCATTCCCCGCTGGGTGGCCAGGGCCTCAACCTCGGGCTCGGCGATGCGATGAATCTTGGATGGAAGCTTGCCGCCACCATCCGTGGCGAAGCGCCGGATGGCCTGCTCGATAGCTATTCGAGCGAGCGCCACCCGGTCGGGGCGCAGGTCCTCGACTGGTCGCGCGCGCAGGTCGGGCTCATGCGGCCAAGCCGGAGTTCGCGCGCGCTCGAAGCCATCATCCGTGATCTGATGGACACGCGCGACGGCGCGACCTATTTCGCCGAACGGGTATGGGGTGTTTCCCTCCGCTATGATCTTGGCGCCAGCCACCCGCTCGTCGGCCGCAGCGCTCCCGATTTCGAATTGGCCGACGGGAAGAGGCTCGGCGATCTCCTGAGAACGGGCAGGGGCCTGCTGCTGGATTTTGATGCCGGCGCGCCGCTTGAAGCGCTTGCAGGCTGCTGGGGTGGCCGCATCGGCTATGTCGCCGGCAAAGCCAAGGATCAGCTGGGCTTGAGTGCTCTGCTTATAAGGCCCGACGGCGTCGTCGCCTGGGCCGGCGAGGCTGCTGCCAGCATCGAGGACGTTGTTCGCGTAGCGTCGCAATGGTTCGGCGAACCCGATAAGGCGCACGGCGCTGTCTGAGACGGATGCCGTTTGATTGATAGCTTTCAGCGATCGACACCCGCGAGGTGCGGAGCCGGTGCGCAATACTCAATCAGCAATTCGGTGAGGACCCTTATCTTCCGTGCGGGATGCTGACCTGGCGGGCGGATGACATATGCGCCGGCCGGAGGTGGTGGATGACGCGTCATGACCGGGATGAGCGCACCGGACGCTATATGTTCATGGGTTAGGCAATCGGGCAGGTAGGCGATCCCTAATCCTGCTGTCGCGGCGGCAACCAGAGCTATGCCGTTGTCGGCCTTGAAGCGCCCCTGTGGACGAACCGTGATGATCTTGTCGCCATCCATGAGCTGCCAGCTTTCGGTGCCTTGCATGAGAGCCTCGTGCGCGACGAGTTCCTCCGGCGTTTCGGGCGACCCATGCGCCTTGATGTAGTCCGGGCTCGCGACGAGCTTCCCATGGATTGGTCCGACGCGCCTTGCGATCAAGTTGGAGTCCTGGAGATAGCCAACCCGTATCGCACAATCATAACCCTCGGTGATGAGATCGACGAAGCGATCACTGTAGCAGGTGTGGATCTGGAGCTGGGGGTGGCGCCGCGCCATTTCCGCGAGGATGGGAGCGAAATGAGTCGGGCCGAAAGAAAGCGGCACGGCAACGCGCAAGCGGCCGCGAAGCTCACCGGCGGGCAGGATCGTTTCCCTGGCCATGTCGATCTCGGCGCAGACTCTGGCTGCATAATCTCGGAAAGTGGCCCCGGCTTCCGTGAGAGCGGCGCCCCGGGTGGTCCGTGCAAGAAGCTGGACACCAAGTTCCGCCTCAAGCCGGAAGAGCCGCCGGCTGACGATTGACTTGGAGACGCCGAGCCGGAGCGCAGCAGGCGAAACTCCCCCAGCATCAGCCACTTCTACAAATGTCCGCAGCTCTTCGATGTCCATTTGGCGTTCCCCTTTTCGCGACACAGCTTGCCGTAGAAGGGTGCTACCGCATCTCGAACAGGAACGGCAATACTGGTTCCAGGCAACGTCGCACCTGGCGCATGTCTCCCGCAAAACCAATGCCGCTCATATGCGGCAGCAAAGGATGTGATAATGACCTTTCGTAACGGCCTTGCTTCGCTTCTTCGTCCCGAAGACTCGGTACTCGTTCTCATCGATCACCAGCCTTACCAGCTTGCGAACCTGAACAGCCACGATCCACAGATGGTGGTGAACAATACAACGGCGCTGGCGAAGGTGGCCAAGGCCTTCGGCGTCCCCACCATCCTGACCAGCGTGATTGCCGACCGGGGCGGTCTGCTCTTTCCCCAGATCACCGATGTGTTTCCTGGACAGGAGGTGATCGACCGGACGTTCATCAACACCTGGGAGGATCGGAAGGTCGTGGACGCGGTCAAGGCGACGGGCCGCAAGCAGCTGATCATCGCCGGCCTTTGGACCGAGATATGCGTCGCGATGCCGACGATCCAGGCTCTCGGCGAAGGATGGGACGTGACGGTCATCACCGACGCTTCGGGAGGGACTTCGGTCGAGGCCCATGAGGTCGCCATCCAACGGATGATCGCGGCCGGCGCGAACATGATGACCTGGCTGGCGCTGGCGTCCGAATGGCAGCGTGACTGGGCGCGCACCGAGCATGCCGCCGAGCTGACGGACGTGCTCAAGCACCATGTCGCCGGCAGCGGTATCGCGTATCTGTGGGAACAGCAGTTGCTCAACACGCCGGTGCCGAACACGGCGGGCTGATCTTCCGGGCTGATCTTGGCGGGGATGACGAGCGCTTGGAACGATCTGTTGCGAACGGAATGATTGTTCATCGAGTTGCGCCGTCCCCGTCCAACAAGCTGGCTGCCTATGCCTGAACGCGGGGCGGCCGGTGCGATCGACGGCCACTTTCCAGCCATTCCCGCACCGTCGATCTATCGCAGGCCGTTCACTAGCAGCCCGGCCTAATCGTCGTCATTCGCGGCTCAGCAGATGAACCGCAAGTAGTGATCGATCTCGAACAAAGGACCTTGCAAACCATCGACAACCGTTCGGCACGAGGTTGTCACCCATGTCTTAGGTACGTTCTGTTACCTATCTCTTCAGTATGGACAAAGGCCGATATGGCCGGCCAAAGCCGACGAAACGGAGAGCTACGTCTACGCCATAGCCCTACAAAATTAAGGCAAGAGCGAATGGCTACAATGGGGTGGTTTGCTGATCGTCTCCTTTTGGCGATTCGATCGCGTCATGGGCACAAGATGCGTGGGGCCACGCATCAGTTGATGATTTCGCCTCGTTCGTCTGAGCGCAGTGCGGTCAGTCGTTCTCTCCACACCTGTAGTGCTTCGGGCGTCAATCTGGTCCAATGCGTGATTTCGCCAATGACCCTGAGCGGTGCGCTGCTGCGATACGACCGAGTGGGATTACCGGGAAATTTCTTGTCGGTCACGTTCGGGTCGTTCTCGAATGTCCCGGTCGGCTCTACGACATAAACACGCGGGACTGCGCCGCCTACGATGAGTTCTACCGCGATTTCAGCGGCAAGCCCGGCACCGTCCATAATGGCAGTGAAGTAGATGTGGTTCATCACCACTTCAGGACGATAGTTCGACCGGTATCCTGCGGTGAGGAAATCACCCACGTGCAAATCCGCAATTGTGCCGTGAAAGAACGGTCCCTCGTCCAGCACTTCGGCCATTGTCACCGTCCTTATATTGTGAGTCTGCTTGTAGTCAGTGAGCTAAGCGGTGCCAACGTCCGCGATGAGGTCGCTTGCTACCGTTGCTGATCTTCAAGTCATGTCAGGTCGCAGCGGTAGAATCATCGGTTTTCAGCGCCGCTTGGTGATGCGGTGATCGGCGGCAATATCGCGCTATAGAGGGGAGTCGCGGTGAATGGCGGACAAGGTGGGATTCGAACCCACGGTACGCTTTCACGCACACACGCGTTCCAGGCGTGCGCCTTAAACCACTCGGCCACCTGTCCATCTGCACTTTCGCATCCGATAAAGGAGCTATTGTGGGAACGGCGCGATATATACCGATGAATTTTCTAGGATCAACCCGAATCTGACAGTTTTTTGACTTCTGGACAAAAAACTCTGCGTCTCATCCCCATTGCGCTTATTTCGCGCACAAATTATCTAAAGAGAAGATGAGGCGGCGTAAGACCGGCTGGCCCGAAAAGGCCGGGCATAGTTGAGTATCCGGAGGTGTTCATGCGTTTCCTGTTGCGGTTTGCCAGCCTTGTCGCGCTGGTGGTGGCGGTCATCGCCGGCACCATCGATTCCATTCAATCCGTTGCTGCTTCCGCCGTGGTGCTGACCCCGATGGGCGATGCGTGGAACGATGTCAGCCCTTCGTCGCTGGCAAGGGTTCGCTCGGTGATCGCCTATTACGTCCATCCCCGCTTCTACGACATGGCGATGCAGTGGCTGCTGTTTCAGCCGGCTTTCGCTGTCTTCCTGGTCCTCTCGCTGCTGCTGTGGATGGTCGCCTACAAGCGCCAGCCGGCAGCCGGGCGCTTCAGCGCATGACGGGATCGCGGAGCCAGTTTCGGCCTGTGCCATTCAGGGAAATCGACATTGTCGGAGAGCATCTGGCAACCGGCCTATAGCGTCGTCACAAACGGTAGAGCTCGGGATTGCACAGCGCCGATTGGCTGTTCTTCTGACCAATAAAATTGCAGTTTCAGGCCGAAATTGTTTAAAAAACGGGTCGTTCGAATGGGTTTTCGGCAATTCCCACAAATCTTTACCAACTGAAAAATTTCTCGTGAATTTTTCGTGCAGCCATGCAAGGATGCGCGCCAGCTTGGCCTCGGGGGAGGCCGGCAGTTCCGCAGACATGCCCGGTCAACGGGCTTGCGGGAGGACCCAACAAGATAGAAACAATAGGGCTGCAACTCATGAAAAAATCCCTTTTGACCCTTTTCGCCCTGGCTGCCATGTCGGCAACGGCGCTTGCGGCCGACATCAAGCCGGCAATCGTCTATGGAACCGGCGGTAAGTTCGACAAGTCCTTCAACGAGGCTGCCTATAATGGCGCCGAAAAGTTCAAGAAGGAAACCGGTATCGCTTATCGCGATTTCGAGCCGACGGGCGACACCCAGGGCGAACAGGCGCTGCGCAACTTCGCCAGCAAGGGCTTCAACCCGGTCATCGCCGTCTCCTTCGCTTGGACCTCCGCGCTTCAGAAGGTCGCAGCCGAATATCCGAAGACCGAATTCGTCCTGATCGACGACAGCCTCGACCTGCCGAACGTCCGCTCGGTCAAGTTCAAGGAAAACGAGGGCTCCTATCTCGCTGGCGTCATGGCCGCCATGGCTTCGAAGACCGGTAAGGTCGGCTTCGTCGGCGGCATGGATATCCCGCTGATCCGCAAGTTCGAGTGCGGCTATGAGCTGGGCGCACGCGCCACCAACGCAAAGATCGAAGTCTTCCAGAACATGACCGGCACGACGGGTGCGGCTTGGAATGACCCGGTTCGCGGCGGCGAGCTCACCAAGAACCAGATCGACCAGGGCGCCGACGTCGTTTACGCCGCTGCTGGTGCTACCGGTCTCGGCGTGCTGCAGACGGCTGCCGACAACAAGAAGCTGTCGATCGGCGTCGACAGCAACCAGAACTACCTGCATCCGGGCTCGGTTCTGACTTCCGTCGTCAAGCGCGTCGATCTCGCCGTCTACAACGCCTTCAGCGACGCCAAGAACGGCAAGTTCACGCCGGGCACGCTGGAGCTCGGCCTGAAGGAAGACGGCGTCACCGTTGCCATGGACGACAACAACAAGCCGCTGGTCACGCCGGAAATCCAGGCTGCCGTCGACAAGGCGCGTGCCGGTATCGTCGGTGGTACCATCAAGGTCCACGACTATACGACCGACAACGCCTGCCCGAAGAGCTGATATGAAACAAGGGCGTATGACGTAGCAAACCGTCATACGCCCTTTTCTTATCCGGAATCCGGTTTCTGGAGCCCCCTATAGTGAGCCAAGCGCCTGCCATCGAACTCGTGGGCATCGACAAAAAGTTCGGTGCCGTTCACGCCAACAAAGATATCAACCTGACCGTCGCCAAAGGCTCGATCCACGGGATCATCGGCGAGAACGGAGCCGGGAAATCGACTCTGATGTCGATCATCTACGGTTTTTATCACGCCGACGCCGGCGAGATCCGCGTCAACGGCACGCCGATCTCGATCCGCGACAGCCAGACGGCCATCGCCGCCGGCATCGGCATGGTGCACCAGCACTTCATGCTGGTCGATAATTTCACCGTCCTCGAAAACGTCATGCTGGGCGCCGAAGGCGGCGCGCTGCTCGCCAGGGGCGTAGCCGCCACCCGCGCCGAGCTGGACCGGCTGGAGAAGGACTACGGCCTGGAGGTCGATCCGGACGCGTTGATCGAAGAGCTGCCCGTCGGGCAGCAGCAGCGCGTCGAGATCCTGAAGGCGATGTATCGCGGCGCCGAGATCCTCATCCTCGATGAACCCACCGGCGTTCTGACGCCGGCCGAGGCCGACAATCTGTTCCGCATTCTCCGCGTGCTGCGCGACCAGGGCAAGACGATCATCCTCATCACCCATAAGCTGCGCGAGATCATGGCGATCACCGATACGGTGTCCGTCATGCGCCGCGGCGAAATGGTCGCCACCCGCAAGACGACGGAAACCACCGTCGAGGAACTGGCCGAACTGATGGTCGGCCGCCGCGTGCTGCTGCGCGTCGAAAAGGGCGCCCCCAATCCCGGCGAAGTTCTGCTGTCGGTGCGCAACCTCACCGTCAAGGACGGCCGCGGCGTCACCATGGTCGATAATGTCACCTTCGATATCCGCGCCGGCGAGATCGTCGGCATTGCCGGCGTTGCCGGAAACGGCCAGTCGGAATTGCTGGAAGCGATCGCCGGCATCCGCAAGCCTGCCTCGGGCGAGATCTACCTGCATGGCAAGCCGATCGGCACGGCCGATCCGGCCGCCCTTCGCGAACTCGGCCTTGCCCATATTCCCGAGGATCGCCATCACATGGGCCTCGTCCTCCAGTTCGAGGAATACGAGAATTCCATGCTCGGCTATCACCGCGACGTCAAATACGGGCGCGGTGGCATGCTCGATCTCGATGCCATGCGCAAGGATGCGATCGAGAAGATCGAGAAATACGATATCCGCCCGCCGAATGCGCGGCTGAAAACAGCCAATTTCTCCGGCGGCAATCAGCAGAAGATCGTCGTCGCCCGCGAAATCGAACGCGATCCCGAGGCTCTGCTGATCGGCCAGCCGACGCGCGGCGTCGATATCGGCGCCATCGAATTCATCCACCGCCGCATCATAGAGATGCGCGACGCCGGCAAGGCGATCCTGCTGGTGTCGGTGGAGCTGGATGAGATCCGTGCGCTCTCGGATCGTATCCTCGTCATGTTCGCCGGCCATATCGTCGGTGAGAAGTCGGCTGAAGCCGGTGAACAAACGCTCGGCCTGATGATGGCCGGCATTGCCGCGTGAGGCCTCGATGAGCACCGCTTCCGTTCCACTCCCCAATTGGATCAACTATGGTCTGATCCCCATTCTCAACCTGATCGTTGCCTTCCTGATATCAGGCCTTGTCGTCTGGTTCATCGGCGAGAGCCCGCTCGATGCGCTGATCCTGCTGCTGCAGGGCGCGCTCGGCAGCGGCGAAGGCATCGGCTTCACCCTCTATTACGCCACGAGCTTTATCTTCACCGGCCTTTCGGTCGCGGTTGCCATTCATGCCGGCCTGTTCAACATCGGCTCGGAAGGCCAGGCCTATGTCGGCGGTCTCGGCTGTGCTCTCGTGGCGCTGGCGCTCGATAAATACGTACCCTGGTATGTGACCATGCCGTTCGCGGTCATCGGCGCGGCGATCTTCGGCGCGCTGTGGGCCTTCATCCCGGCCTGGCTGCAGGCCAAGCGCGGCAGCCACGTCGTCATCACGACAATCATGTTCAACTTCATCGCATCGGCGATGATGAACTTCCTGCTGGTGCATGTGCTGATCGTGCCGGGCAAGATGGCGCCTGAAACCCGCACCTTCCTGGCGGGCGGTCAGCTGCCCAAGCTTGATTGGCTGATGGGCATTTTCGGCTCGACCATCGGTGCCGCTCCGCTCAACGTGTCCTTCCTGATCGCGCTGGTCATGTGCTTCCTCGTCTGGGTGCTCGTCTGGCGCACCAAGCTCGGCTATGAGATGCGGACGTTGGGCTTGAGCCCGACGGCCGCGGTTTATGCCGGCATTCCCTATGCCCGCACCGTGATCATCGCCATGCTGATTTCGGGTGGCCTTGCCGGCATGATGGCGCTCAATCCCGTCATGGGCGCGTCCGCGCGCCTGCAGGTGGAGTTCGTGCTCGGCGCGGGCTTCGTCGGCATCGCCGTGTCGCTGATGGGACGTAATCATCCGCTCGGCATCATCCTGGCGGCGATCCTGTTCGGCATTCTCTATCAGGGCGGCGATGCGCTTTCGTTCGATATGCCCAACATCACGCGCGACATGATCGTGGTGATCCAGGGTCTCGTCATCCTGTTTGCCGGCGCGCTTGAATACATGTTCCGGCCGGCACTCGTGCGCATCTACCAGCAATTCGCCAGGGCGTGAGGATCAGACCATGGAATATTACGATCTTCTCATCAGCATTCTTGGCTCGACCATCCGTCTGTCGATCCCGCTGATCTTCACCGCGCTGGCGGGCCTCTTTTCCGAGCGCGCCGGCATTTTCGATATCGGTCTCGAAGGCAAGATGCTGGCCTCCGCCTTCGCGGCCGCCTGCGTCGCCTCGATCAGCGGCTCGCCCTGGGCCGGCCTCGGCGCCGGTATCGTCATCTCGGTGATCTTCGGTCTGCTGCACGGTTTCGCATCGATCACCAACCGCGGCAACCAGATCGTCTCCGGCGTCGCGATCAACTTCCTGACGGCGGGCTTGACCATCGTTCTCGGTCAGGCCTGGTTCGGGCAGGGCGGCCGCACGCCGACTTTGCCCGGCACGGCCCGCTTTTCCGGCATCACCCTGCCGGGTGTCGACGCGGTGCGCAATGTGCCGTTCATCGGGCCGCTCTATGCCAATGTCATCTCCGGCAATAACATTCTGACCTATCTCGCCTTCCTCGCCGTGCCGATTTCCTGGTGGATCCTCTATCGCACCCGTTTCGGCCTGCGGCTGCGCGCCGTCGGTGAAAATCCCGGCGCGGTCGATACCGCCGGCATCTCGGTCGAATGGCTGCGCTACCGCTCGCTGATAGCAGCCGGCATCCTTTGCGGCTTCTCCGGTACCTATCTCGCCATCGCCCAGTCGGCCGCCTTCATCAACAACATGTCGGCGGGCAAGGGTTATATCGCGCTGGCCGCGCTGATCTTCGCCAAATGGAAGCCGGTGCCGGTCATGTTCACCTGCCTGCTCTTCGGCTTCCTCGATGCCTTCGCCAATTTCATGCAGGGCAAGGCGGTTCCGGGCATCGGCGAGGTGCCGGTACAGATTTTCCAGGCGCTGCCCTATATCCTCACCTGCGTCCTGCTTGCAGGCTTTATCGGCGTCGCCAAGCCTCCGAAGGCCGGTGGCGTGCCCTATACCAAGGAGCGCTAGTCCATGTCGCACGATCTGTTCGAGGCTGCTCGCGGGGCGATGGCTTTCGCCCATGCTCCCTATTCGAAATTTCCCGTCGGCGCGGCGATCCGCGCCGAGGACGGCAAGATCTATACCGGCGCCAATATCGAGAACCTGTCCTTTCCCCAAGGCTGGTGCGCTGAACCCACGGCGATCAGCCAAATGGTCATGGCCGGCGCCAAGAAGATCGTCGAAATGGCCGTCATTGCGGAGAAGCTGCCGCTCTGCCCGCCCTGCGGCGGCTGCCGGCAGAAGATCGCCGAATTTGCCAGCAAGGACACACGCATCTATCTTTGCGACGAAACCGGCGTGAGGAAGACCATGACCATGGACGAGATGCTCCCCTTCAGCTTCGAAACCGAGATGCTCGGATGAACGGGGCCGTCGACATCCTCACCGAAAAGCTTGGCGATCTGAAGCCGCGCTACGGCATCATCCTCGGCTCCGGCCTGGGTTCGCTCGTCGATCAGGTTGGTGATGCCCTGCGCATCCCCTATGCCGATCTGCCCGGCTTTCCGGTCAGCGCCGTCTCCGGCCATGCCGGCACGCTGGTCGCGGGCAAGCTCGGTGATGTGCCTGTCATCATGCTGTCTGGCCGGGTGCATTATTACGAAAAGGGCGACGCCAATGCCATGCGCACGCCGATCGAGACCCTGAAGGCCCTCGGCGTCGATACGCTGATCCTGACGAATTCGGCCGGATCGCTGCGGGAGGAAATGCCGCCGGGATCGGTGATGCAGATCACCGACCACATCAACTATTCCGGCATGAACCCGCTGATCGGCGAGGAAAGCGACAAGCGCTTCGTTGGCATGACCAGTGCCTATGATACCGACCTCATCATGCGCATGCGCAAGGCGGCGGAAAAGGCCGAGATCAAGCTGTCGCACGGCGTCTATATGTGGTTTTCGGGGCCGAGCTTCGAAACGCCGGCGGAGATCCGCATGGCACGCATCCTCGGCGCCGATGCCGTCGGCATGTCGACCGTGCCGGAAGTCATTCTGGCGCGTCTTTTCGGCTTAAGGGTTGCCGCTGCCTCCGTCATCACTAACTATGGTGCTGGCATGACCGGCTCCGAACTGTCGCATGACGAGACGAAGGATATGGCTCCGGTCGGCGGCGCGCGTCTCGCCGCCATTTTGAAAGAAATGATTGCGAACGAAGGAGATTCACAATGACGGGCCATTCCCTCAGAGAAACGGCAGCTGTTGCGCTTTCCCTTCTCGACCTCACCAATCTCAAGGATGACTGCACGCCGGCGCAGATCGAGACGCTGTGCGCCCGCGCGCAATCGCCCTATGGCAATACGGCCGCCATCTGCATCTGGCCGCGTTTCGTCGCTCAGGCTCGCGGCATTCTCGGAACCGATCATGCCGTGAAGATCGCGACCGTGGTGAACTTCCCGGCCGGCGATATGGAGGTGGCCGATGTAGCAGCCGAAGCGCGTGAGGCGATTGCCGACGGCGCCGACGAGATCGATCTGGTCATTCCCTATCGTGCCTTTCTGGCCGGCAACGAGCAGGCCGTCACCGATATGGTCGCGGCAGTGCGGGCCGAATGCAAGGGACCGGTTCTCCTGAAGACCATTCTCGAAACCGGCGAAATCAAGGATACCGCGCTGATCCGGCGTGCCTCCGAACTGACGATCGAGGCTGGCTCCGATTTCATCAAGACCTCGACGGGCAAGGTTGCCATCAACGCAACGCTCGAGACTGCCGACATCATGCTGCGGGCAATTCGTGCCAGTGGACGCAAGGTCGGCTTCAAGCCAGCGGGCGGCATCGGTTCCGTCGCGGATGCCGCGCTTTATCTGAGCCTTGCCGAAACTATCATGGCGCCCGACTGGGCCATGCCCTCGACCTTCCGCTTCGGTGCATCGAGCCTGCTCGACGACATTCTGAGCGTGCTGGCCGGTGGCGAATCCAAGGCGGCGTCCTCGGGCTATTGATCCATGATTCCGCAGGAAATCATCCGGAAAAAGCGTAACGGTGCCGCCCTTTCGACCGCCGACATCGATGGCTTCATCGGCGCGCTGGCACAGGGCGAACTGGCCGAAAGCCAGATTGGTGCCTTTGCCATGGCCGTCTGGTTTCGCGGCATGACGCGCGAGGAGACGGTGGCGCTGACGCTGGCCATGGCCCGCTCCGGCGATACCCTGTCCTGGGAAGGCATCGGCCGGCCGGTGGCCGACAAGCATTCGACGGGCGGCGTCGGCGACAACGTCTCGCTGATGCTGGCCCCTATCGCCGCCGCCTGCGGTCTCGCCGTGCCGATGATTTCGGGCCGCGGCCTCGGCCACACCGGCGGTACGCTCGACAAGCTGGAATCCATTCCTGGCTACGGAATTACGCCGGATGCCGCCCGCTTCCGCAAGGTCGTCGATGAGGTCGGCTGCGCCATCATTGGCCAGACCGGTGCGCTCGCGCCCGCCGACGGCAAGCTCTATGCGGTGCGCGACGTCACCGCGACGGTCGATTCCGTGCCGTTGATCACTGCCTCCATTCTGTCGAAGAAGCTGGCGGCGGGGCTGGAAACGCTGGTGCTCGACGTCAAGATCGGCAGCGGCGCTTTCATGACCTCGCGGGAAGAGGCCGAGACGCTGGCGCGCTCGCTGGTGGAAGTGGCCAATGGCGGCGGGGTCAAGACCTCGGCCCTGATCACCGACATGAACGAGCCTTTGGCCGATGCGGCCGGCAATGTGGTCGAGCTCCGCAATTGTCTGGATTTCCTGAAAGGCAACAAGGCGGGCACGCGGCTCGAAACGGTCGTCCTGGCCTTCGCTGCCGAGATGCTGGTGCAGGCCGGCATTGCCGCAAGTGCTGCCGATGCGGAGAGTAGGGCGCGCGAGGCTTTGGCATCCGGCAAGGCGGCGGAAATTTTCGGCCGCATGGTGCATGCGCTCGGCGGCCCGGCAGATCTGCTTGAACACCCGGATCGCCATTTGGTGAGCGCCCCGGTACGGAAGCCTGTTCTCGCCGCTGCCGACGGCTGGCTTGGTGCCTGCGATGCGCGAGGGATCGGCATGAGCGTGATCGATCTCGGCGGCGGCCGTCGCCGTCCGCAGGACAAGATCGATCATCGCGTCGGCTTCAGCGATATCCTGCCACTCGGCACGAAGGTGAG
The DNA here is from genome assembly GCF_003627795.1 of Rhizobium sp. CCGE531. Taxonomy (NCBI): domain Bacteria; kingdom Pseudomonadati; phylum Pseudomonadota; class Alphaproteobacteria; order Hyphomicrobiales; family Rhizobiaceae; genus Rhizobium; species Rhizobium sp. CCGE531. The sequence continues at coordinate 332,351 of NZ_CP032684.1, forward strand.
CAAAGGCGACCGTATTGCGACCGTTCACGCGGCGGACGAGGCAAGCGCGGAGAAGGCTGCTGCCGATCTCTCAGCCAATTATCGCCTCATCGACAAAGCGCCCACTGCGTCACCCGTTATCATCAGCAGGATCTAACGGACGGCAGCGCAACGGATGTCGTAGGCGGCTCCACATGGGGCTCGGCTATTCTACTGCTTCAACAGCAAATTGCCGTTCTGGACGCCGAAGGAGTTCAGCTTCTTCATGAAGCTCATGCCGATCAGCGTCGTACTCAATGCGCTGTCCTTCGCCACCACGGCATCGACATCGCGAACGCGGATCGTGCCGATCTCCAGACGGTCGAGTTTGACATGAGCAACCTTGGATGTGCCATTCGCCGTCTGGATCGGGTAGCGATAGTCGAGATCGACACCGCTGAAGCCGAGGCTGCGTGCTGTGCTTTCGTTGATCGCGACATAGGTGGCGCCCGTATCGATCATCCCGTGCACCGAGCGACCATTGATGGTGAAATCGCCTTCATAGTGGCCGCCTGCATTGGCGCGCAGCTGAACGCTGCCATAGGAAACGGGCGCCTCGGCTTTCGGCGGTGCAAGCGAGGCCGCTTCGACAGGCGCCGGCTTTTCGGCGCGCTCGTTGTAGCTATTCACCAGCATCGGCACCTGGGTCGCCGCAACGGCAATGACGCCGGCAAAGACGAGAACGCGAACGAGCATCGGCAGGCCCCCTCCTGCGGGCCATGCCATCTGTAAGCCAAATTTGCTGAAACGACGCTAAGGCAATCAGTAAAAGGCCCGGCAGTTGAACAACTGCCGGGCTTTATAAAGAGTATAATAGCGGATCTTACTTCGTGCCGTACATGCGGTCGCCGGCATCGCCGAGGCCAGGCACGATATAGCCCTTCTCGTTCAGATGGCTGTCGATGGCGGCGGTGAAGACCGGCACGTCCGGGTGCACGCTGCGGAAATTGGCGATGCCTTCCGGAGCCGCCAGCAGGCAGAGGAAGCGGATATTGTGCGCGCCGCGCTCCTTCAGCTTGTCGATCGCGGCAATCGAGGAGTTGCCGGTCGCCAGCATCGGATCAACGACGATGATCAGGCGTTCGGAAATATCCTCGGGTGCCTTGAAGTAATATTCGACCGGCTGCAGCGTTTCGTGATCGCGATAGACGCCGATATGCGAGACGCGCGCCGAGGGCACGAGGTCGAGCATGCCTTCGAGCAGGCCGTTGCCGGCGCGGAGAATCGAGGCGAAGACCAGCTTCTTGCCCTCGAGGATCGGCGCATCCATCGGCTGCAGCGGCGTCTCGATGGTCTCGATCGTCAGCTCCAGGTCGCGCGTCACTTCGTAACAGAGCAGTGTCGAAATCTCGCGCAGCAGCCGGCGGAAGCTTCCCGTCGACGTATCCTTCTTGCGCATGATTGTGAGCTTGTGCTGCACAAGCGGGTGATCGATGACAGTGACGCCGTCCATGGTTTCAGCCTTCCAGTAATTCCGTGATATGAGATGGTTCTTCCACGGAAATCGTCTCTGGTGCAAGAAAATAGGGAAAAACTCCCGATATCATCCCCAAACTCATGCTGCGGACAACGGACGGGCGCGCTCGATTCGCTCGCGCTCGTGCGGAGAGTGCATGACGTCCCACAGGTCATTGCGCCGTTGAACGTTCAGCCAGAACTCCGGGCTATTGCCGAACACGCGAGCAAGGATGAGTGCCGTTGCAGCCGTCACGCTGCGGCGATTATTGCATAGTTCATTCACATGCTTTCGCTGGACGCCCATGGCCTCGGCCAACGCACTTTGCGTCAGGCCCATGGGCTCCATGAATTCTTCGACCAATATTTCGCCGACACTTGCCGGCTTACGTTTTGTCATCAACATCGCAATTGCCCTACCGATAGCTATGGTCGTCCAGATAGATGCCCGTCGCTTCGCCACGGCCACCATCCCATTGAAAGATAAGCCGCCATTGCTTGTTGACACGGACGGAGCAAAAACCTTCGAGATTGCCGCGCAATTTTTCGAAATGATTGCTGGGGGGAATCCGTAGATCTTGGTCCGTCACCGCATCATCGATCATCTGGAGCTTGCGAAACAGCCGGCTATCCAGATCGGCCGGGACTTTCTTCGAGTGTACATCTTCGACAAAGAAATCACGCAGCCAATCATCTCGAAAGCTTACGATCATCCTTTGGCTCCCAACATGAGCTAATGTACCGCTCTATGGTACATATTTCAATCCTGAGCGTTGATTATTTTAGCCTCGCCAGCAATGCCGCCCGCGTCGCCTCGTCCACGAAGGCCGCCTCGATCGCCGTGCGCGTCATCGCGTCGATCTCGTCGTCGCGGAAACCGAAGGCTGTCGATGCCAGCTCGTATTCGCGCTTCAGCGAGGTGTGGAAGAAGGGCGGGTCGTCGGAGCTGATCGTCACCCGCACGCCGGCGTCGCGCAGCTTGCGCAGCGGATGCGATTGAAAATCCGGAAAGACGTTGAGCGCGACGTTGGAGCCGGGGCACACCTCCAGCACGGTGCCGAGATCGGCAAGGCGCCTGACGAGATCCATATCCTCGATGGCGCGCACGCCATGGCCGATACGCTGCGGGCGCACCAGGTCGACGGCATCGGCAACGGAAAAGGCGCCGCAGACCTCGCCGGCATGGATGGTGATGCCGAGGCCGGCCTCGCGCGCGATGTCGAAGGCACGGGCATAATCGGCCACCCGCCCCATGCGCTCTTCGCCGGCCATGTTGAAGCCTGATATCAGCGGATTGTCGCTCCTGGCCGCATATTCCGCCGCCTTCACCACCCGCTCGGGGCCGAAGTGACGTTCGCCGGTTACGATGAGCCGTGCCTCGATGCCGGTTCTTGCCTTGGCGCCGTGGATACCGGCCGAGACGCCGGCCATATAAGCATCGGCGCCGAGGCCGATGCGGTCGCCATGGTCGGGCGAGACGATGAGCTCGCTATAGATCGTCCCGATCTCGGCAAGCTCTTCCAGATAGGTTTCCGTCAGTAGCGCATAGTCTTCCTCGGTGCGGTAGACCTCGGAGACCTTGTCGTAGCAGACGAGGAACTCGGCAAAATCTTTCCAGAGGTAAACGCCATCCTTGAGGAAGGCGCTGGTATCGACGCCATATTTTTCCGCCTGTGCAAGCGTCAGCGCCGGCGGGGCAGCACCCTCCAGATGGCAGTGCAGCTCCACTTTCTTCAAATGCGATGTCAAAGGAAATTCCTCCCGTGCGGCCCAGCCGCAATGCCCAGATGACGCGCGACCGTCTCGCCGATATCGGCATAGGTCTGACGGATGCCGATTGCGCGCGAGCGGATGCCCGGTCCGTAAGCCATGACCGGCACGCGCTCGCGCGTATGATCCGTACCGCGCCAGGTCGGATCGCAACCATGGTCCGCCGTCAGAATGACGAGATCGCCGGCCTTCAGCTTCTTGTGCACTTCCGGCAGTCGCGCGTCGAAGGCTTCGAGCGCCGCGGCATAGCCCGGCACGTCGCGGCGATGGCCGTAAAGCATGTCGAAATCGACGAAATTGGTAAAGACCAGATCGCCGTCGGCGGCCTCGTCCATAGCCTTAAGCGTTGCGTCCATCAGCGCCATGTTGCCATTGGCCTTGATGACTTTGGAAATGCCCTGATGGGCGAAGATATCGCCGATCTTGCCGACGGCATGCACCGTACGCTCGGCCTTGACGAGACGATCGAGCAGTGTCGGCTCCGGCGGCGGCACGGAAAAGTCGCGGCGATTGCCTGTACGCTCGAATGTGGCAGCAGTCTCGCCGATGAAGGGGCGGGCGATGACGCGGCCGATATTGTAGGGATCGAGGAGGGCGCGCACGATCTTGCAGAGGCCAATCAGCCGGTCGAGGCCGAAATGCTGTTCGTGCGCGGCGATCTGGAAGACGGAATCGGACGAGGTGTAGCAGATCGGCTTGCCGCTGCGAATGTGTTCTTGGCCGAGCTTTGCAATGATATCCGTACCGGAGGCATGGCAATTGCCGAGAATGCCGGGCAGATCGGCCGCTTCGCAGATGGCTTTCACCAGCTCCGGCGGGAAGGCGTCGCCTTCGGTCGGGAAGTAACCCCAATCGAACATGACGGGCGTTCCGGCGATCTCCCAATGGCCTGACGGCGTGTCCTTGCCGCGGGAGACTTCGCTGGCACAGCCATGGAGACCATAGAGCTTTTCCGGCAGAGGCATGCCGGCGGGATAGCTGCCCGTTGCCGCCTTGGCGATCTCCAGGAGGCCGAGGCCGGACATATTGGGCAGCAGCAGCGGTCCCTGGCGCAGGCCTTCGCGGTCGGCGGCGCCCGCCGCGCAGAATTCGGCGATGTGGCCGAGCGTATCCGCGCCTTCATCGCCATAGCTTGCCGCATCCGGCGCGCCGCCGACGCCGAAAGAATCCAGAACGAAGAGAAAGGCGCGCGCCATACATCACCCTATAAGAATGTCGTCACCCGGAGGAGGTCTTCCGGGACATTGGACGTCACCCATATAACGGAGGCATCGCGTTGGCAATTTTCCGTTTTGGAATGGCCGGCCGAGGCACGGTCCCCAAAAGGTACGGTCCCGAGGACAGGCGCTCAGCAATCGCTGCAGCTGATCGAATTGCCGACGCGCTGACGATAGTAATATTGCCGGCTGATGGTGATCTGGTTGGTGCCGCTCGGCAGGAAATTGGCGCCGAAGCTGATGAGCTGGTAGGGAAGGGAGAGCTCGCTGCGCACCAGGAATGTGCTTGCCTGGTTCATGTTGGCCGGCACGGTGGTGGTCGTGCCGGAAGAATAGGGGGTCGTTCCGTCCTTTGCCCAGGACCATGCCACCGTGGCCTTGCCTGTTGCGTCGATCGCAATGCCGGTGATCTTCAACGTCAGGCCTGTCGTGGCGTAGGGCGCGAAGATCGCGCCCGCCACCGGGGGCATGGTGGCAAGCACCGACTTGGTGACGCTCGACTGCTGCGAGACGATATCGGCAATCGATCCCGCCGAGCGGCTGGCGCGCTTGGAGACATTGAGGCCGACGGTGAGCTCGAAGGCGCCAAGGTAAAGCATCAGCAGCACGGGAAAAAGAATGGCGAATTCGATCGCGCCGACGCCGCGCTCATCGCGGGCAAAGCGCCGCAGAATGCCCGAGGGCATCGTGTCCTTTTCGATCATGGTCGCAGCGCCGCTCACGGATAGTTCTCGTTCTGGAAGGCGGCTGTCGCGACCATGAGATAGACTGACGCCGAGCCGTCGGATGGACGTACATTGGTAAGATAGGGGCGCAGCAGATCCGTGATGATCTGCCAGCGGTAATAGGCGCGCACCATGTTGAGCGATTTGGCGCCGCCGGGTGCGAAAGTAAAACTCGAAGAATTAAGATCGGAATAGGGATCGGTCGACGATTTGCGGGGGATCGTCGTCGGCATCGATGCGAAGCTCGAATAGCTTTCCACATCGAGATAGAGGTTTGTCGGCGTCTGCAGTTCGGATGAGGAGCAGGTGATGAGCACGGCAATCTCGTTGCAGAACGCCTGACGGAACTGCTGTGACGTCCTATACGAGGTCTTGTTGGGATCGATCGTGATCTGCCCCGTTCTGATCTGCCGCGCCAGAGTATCGACGGCGTTTGAAACGACCTGCTCGGCAGTAAAGGCGACGAAGGTCTCGATAATGGCAAAGATGATCAGGAAATAGGGAATGGCAAGCATGGCGAATTCGATGGCCGCGGCGCCGTCCCGAGAACGCAGCAATTCGCGCAGGCTGCCTCGGGCACGTGGCCTGGCAGGGCTTATATTGGCGAGAAGATCACTATCTGGCGTCATGGGAAATCCGCGGCGATTTACACGCGGAGGACACTAGAATTGCTTTGTTGATAATCCGTTTCTCTTCTCTATTCATATTTAGAGGAAGCCGGGATTATTACTTGCCGCGTAATCTTTTGAAAGTAATTTCGAATATTTGCGCTGTCGAATGTAGTTACTGCCCGGCTGCCGTGGCTGTCGTCGCCGTGTTGTTCTGCTGGGCATGCTGTTCGCAATTGGGCGTGCATGACAATACGGCGCGATCCGTCTGCCGGAAAACGCGAACCGTATTGCCTTCATCGATCGACACCAGGATCTGCTCATCGACGATGGCGTTGCCGTCGGTGTCGAGCAGGATAATATTCGTCGTCCCGAAGCTGCGGCCGGTCAGCACGATGGTCTTTGGATCGGCAACGGTCGCGTCGGCGACCTGCGAATTGCCGACGATGACCTTGCTGACAGGGCGATCAAGCTTCAAGACGCGCGCGTGATCCATATAGACGCGCAGCAGGCTTTCTCCAGCGTTGGAAAGCTGCGGCGTCAAGCCGGCCATGGCGACGATGCCGGCAAGGAATGCGGTTCTGCCGCCGATTGGCATGGTTTGGCCTCTTGGAAAGCGTATGGCGAAAGGATTTGTCGGATAGAATGGGAAATATTGGTGAATGAACGATTAAGGGCGACGCCCTTCGTGTAGTTATGATGCAAATGTCCCGTAAATGGCTTTTACCTTCGGCGTTTATGTCCGATATGCGTTACTTTGAGACGAGTCGTATAAACTACTAATATTCATGCATCTAATAATTTTCTTTTAGCTGAAGAAGTTCTTTAAAAACGCATGGGAAGACATAAATTCGATATTTACTATTCTTTTTTGACTTCATTATTCAAAATTCATTAACCCAATTCCTTAAAGCGATGGAAACGGCGAACGACTACCGTGCAGTTCATCCGATCAACGGCAAACAGTTGACGGACGTGCTGTCAACAAAGTGGAGTTTATTCATGTCCAAGCTTTTCTCGCGTTTCCTGAAGGATGAATCGGGTGCGACTGCAATCGAATACGGCCTGATCGCTGCCCTGATCTCCGTCGCCATCATCACCGCTGCCACGACGCTGGGCACCACGCTCAGCAACACCTTTAGCTCCATCTCCAACAAGATGAACAACGCTGCTGCAAAGTACTAAGCGTTAACGATACGCGCTGTAGGTATATACGACAGGAAACCGCCCAAATATTGGGCGGTTTTTGGATTTCATAACTTAGCCCGGGCGCTCGAGATGATTGAAGCCGCGACATTGCTGATTTTCCCGCTTTGCATGTCGGTTGCGGCCATCTCCGATCTTCTGACCATGACGATACCAAACCGGATATCGCTCATTCTTCTCGGCACTTTTGCCGTGCTCGCGCTGCCGTTGGGATTGCCTTTGACTGAGGTCGGGATGCACGTTGGTGCCGCGGCTGTGGTCTTTTGCTGCTGCTTCGTGCTATTCGCCATGAACGTCATGGGCGGGGGCGACGCAAAGTTGCTGGCAGCATCCGCACTCTGGTTCGGCCTTGATCCTTCCCTTCTTGCTTTTCTGGTTTACGTCTCGCTCCTTGGTGGCGTGTTGACGGTCGTCGTTCTCTTGCTGCGCTCTCAATCCGATGTCATCACGGCAATAGGCTTGCCACTGCCGAATTCATTGCTGGGTGCCGACAAGATTCCATACGGTGTCGCTATTGCCATTGGCGGTTTCCTCGCCTTCCCAGCTTCGCCGCTCGTTATCGCAGCGACACAGCGGGTGCTCTAAACAGCAACGCGCGCGTACAATTTCTTCTTATGTGAAGAAAGCCTAATGTAAATCAAGTAATTATGGTTAAGTAATCATAAATGTAACCTACCATTAACCATAATTACACCAATTGCCGGTCATTCTACAGGGCGAAGAATCCTGTTCCTCAAGGAATGACCATGAAACCCGCTCGCATAATGATACTCGCAGTGGCAGCCGCCGCGGCCGGGATGGCCGGCCTGCTGGCGATGCGCCTGTCTGGTTCGCGCAATATCGTGCCCCAGCAGGTTGCGGCGATCGTGGAAAAGGAAGCAACGACCAATGTGCTGGTTGCGAGCGCCAATCTGCCTGTCGGCTCTCGTCTGAACGAAAAATCAGTTCAATGGATGGCATGGCCGGAAGGCGGCGTCGTCAAAGGTTTCATTACCCAGAGCGAGCGGCCCGATGCCTTGAAGGATCTCAACGGCGCCGTCGTTCGCCTGCCGATATTCGAGGGCGAACCGATCCGCGAGGAAAAGGTCGCCGATTCCAGCAGCCGCATCCTTTCTTCATTGCTGCCGGCCGGCAAACGGGCCGTTGCCACCGAGATTTCCGTCGCCACCGGCGCCGGCGGCTTCATCCTCCCGAATGATCGGGTCGACGTGATCATGGTCCGCAAGGGCTCGCAGCAGCAGCTCGTCACCGAAACGGTGCTGAGCAACGTCCGCGTCTTGGCCGTCGACCAGCAGATCGAGGAAAAGCAGGACGGAAGCAAGGCCGCGGTCGGCGCCACCGCGACGCTCGAGCTGACGCCGGACCAGACGAAAGTCCTGACCGTCGCGCGCCAGATGGCCGACCGCCTGACGCTGGCATTGCGCTCCGTCGCCGATGCGCAACAGCCCGATACGACGGCGGCCGACTATCTTCTGGCCGGCGACAATGGCGGCGGGCTCGTCCAGGTCATCAAGTCGGGAACGATCGTGACCGATGGCCCGACCGGGCCGAAGCCACAATGAGAAGGGGCGACATCATGGTCAAGACAAGCAACAAAGCCAGCCTTTCTCTCGCTGCAATCCTCTCTTTCTCGGTCGCCTTTGCGGGTCTGCCTCTGGCTGATCTTCCGGCCTTTCTGCGCACTCCCGCAGCGCTTGCGGACGGCTCCGACAGCATCGTCACCATCGCTGGCCTTGGCACGAAGCGCACGTTGAAGCTCGGCCTCAACAAGGCGCTCGTCGTCGATCTGCCGGCCGACGCGCATGATATCCTTGTTTCCGATCCCAAGATGGCGGATGCGGTCACGCGCACCTCGCGTCGTATTTACCTTTTCGGCAAGACGGTCGGCCAGACCAACATCTTCATCTTCGGCGCCGACGGCAAGGAGATCGTCAGCCTCGATCTCCAGATCGAGCGCGACATTGCCGGTTTGCAGGCCAATCTCAAGCGCTTCATTCCCGACTCCGACATCAATGTCGAGATCGTTTCCGACAATATCGTGATGACCGGCACGGTGCGCACGCCCCAGGATGCGACACGTGCCGAGCAGCTTGCACAGGCCTTCCTCAAAGGCGGCGAAGCGACGACTCGAAACCAGACTGCCTCGGGCAGCGGCGACAACAACTCGGTCGCTATTTTCGCCGAAACGCGGCAGACGTCACAGATCGTCAATATGCTGCAGATCGAAGGCGAGGATCAGGTGACGCTCAAGGTCACGGTCGCCGAAATCAAGCGCAGTGTGCTGAAGCAGATCGGCTTCGACAATCTCATCAGGAATTCTTCCGGGCTGACGGTAGCCCAGCTCGGCAGTCCTGTCTCGGATGCGACGGCGGCAGCCGGCGGCGGCGGTCTGGCCAGCTTGTTCAAAACCGCCATCGGCAAATACAATATCAGTACTTATCTCAATGCTCTTGAGCAGGCTGGCGCCGTCCGCACGCTGGCTGAGCCGACGTTGACGGCGATCTCCGGCCAGGCCGCGACCTTCAATTCGGGCGGACAGACGCTATACGCCGTCACGAACAAGGACGGGAGTGTCACGGTCACACCCTTCACCTATGGCATCAGTTTGGCCTTCACGCCTGTCGTGCTGTCTGCTGGACGAATCGCCCTGCATGTGCAGACTCAGGTTTCCAATCCGGTTGGCACGGCTAACGCCGGCACGGCAACCTACAACCAGCGTGCCGCTGATACTTCGGTGGAGTTGCCGTCCGGCGGCTCGATCGCTTTGGCCGGTCTCTTGAGCGATACCATTCAGCAGACCACCAACGGTACGCCAGGCGCCTCGAAGATTCCAATCCTTGGCGCGCTGTTCCGCCAGAAGAGCTTTCAGCGCGACGAAACCGAGCTGGTCATCATCGCGACACCTTATCTGGTGCGGCCTGTGGCCCGCAGTCAGCTTGCTCGTCCAGACGACAACTTCTCGCCGAGCAACGACGTCAGCGGCTTCTTCATGAACCGTGTCAACAAGATCTACGGCCGCAGGGATGGGCCGCCGGTCGCGGACGCCGATTTCCACGGCACCGTCGGCTTCATCTACAAGTGAGGGGCAGGGATCAAGATGCGCGCCTTTTTAACCGGATCAACGAGAAATCAATCGATGGCCAGCCTCGCCCGTAACGCGCTTCGCCCCCTTCGCCGCAGCTTCTCGGCACTGGCATTGATTGCACCGACCTTGATCCTCACGGCCGCCCTTGGCGGTTGTGCCGGTTCCCCGGATGGCATGAAGACGAGCGCCATCAAGGACGATTATCGCCAGCGCCATCCTATCGTGCTGACGGAAAAGGAACACAATGTCGACATACCGGTGGCAACCGGTGACCGGCAATTGACCGTGGGCATGCGCGACACCGTCCGCGGCTTCGTGCAGGATTATCGAGCATATGCAAGCGGCACGGTCGAAATCCTGGCACCGCGCGGGTCAATGAATACGCAGGCCGCGTCAGCCCTGCGTCAACAGATTCGGAAAGAATTGGTGGCGAATGGCATTCGCTCCAATCGTATCGTCGAAAGCTATTATGCAGCGGGTGATCCGGGCGACGCCGCTCCGATCCGCTTGCGCTTCACCGCCACGACGGCAGCCACCAATACCTGCGGCCAATGGCCTGACGATCTCGCCGACAACGCCATCGACAATCAGAACTACTATAATTTTGGCTGCGCGACCCAGCATAATCTGGCGGCGCAAGTCGCCAATCCAACGGACCTGATCGCACCTCGCGCCGTGTCGCCGATCGATACCGATCAGCGCAGCAAGGTAATCGACAATTACCGCAATGGCACAGTCCCGATCAGCACCGCTACCCTTGGTGGCTTCAGCGGAGCCGGTCAATGAGCATGAGGATTGCCCGCCGGCGGAACAGGATGAGATCATGAACGCCATCGAATACGATATTGGCTCGACTGCTGCGGAGGCTGAAGACGTCGCGCGCGGGGGCAATCTCGATAGTCTACGGCCTTTGCCGCGCATTTCCGTGCATGCCTTCTGCGAAAGCGAGCAGCTGCAGCAGGTGATGGACCAATGCGCCAATGACCGGCGCATGTCCAGGGTCAGCTTCCGGATCACCAGCGGCAACGCCACGGCGGCGGCAAACATGTTCGCTTCGGCGCCGACCCCCAATCTGATCATTCTCGAGACACGCGCCAATCCGCGCAATCTGCTGGCTGAACTCGAGCCTCTCGCCGCCGTCTGCGATCCGAGCACCAAGGTCGTCATCGTCGGCTACCACAACGACATTGGCCTCTACCGCGAGCTGATCCGCAACGGTATCTCCGAATATATCGTGCAACCCACCGACATGGTCGACCTGATGACGGCGATGGCGTCGATCTTCATCGATCCCGACGCCGAACCGCTCGGCCGCAGCATTGCCTTCATCGGCGCCAAGGGTGGGGTGGGCGCATCCACCATCGCGCATAATTGCGCCTTCGGCATCTCGAGCCTGTTCTCCACCGAAACCATTCTGGCCGATCTCGATCTGCCCTACGGCACGGCAAATATCGACTTCGATCAGGATCCGGCACAGGGGATTGCCGAGGCTGTCTACGCGCCGGAGCGTCTGGACGAAGTCTTTCTCGATCGATTGCTGACAAAATGCTCGCAGCACCTGTCGCTGCTGGCCGCACCCTCCATGCTGGATCGCGCCTATGATTTCGAGGGCCAAGCCTTCCTGCCGGTGCTCGACGTTCTCCAACGCAGCGCGCCGGTGGCGGTCCTGGACATACCCCATGTCTGGACGGAATGGACGCGCTCGGTGCTTGCCGCCGTCGATGAGGTCGTCATTTGCGCGGCCCCCGATCTCGCCAACCTGCGCAATGCCAAAAACCTGATCGACGCTCTGCGCAAGCTGCGGCCCAACGACAAGGGACCGCACCTCATTCTCAATCAGGTGGGCATGCCGAAGCGACCGGAAATCAACCCTTCGGAGTTCTGCGCGCCGCTGGAGACGGATCCGATCGCCATCATCCCCTTCGATATCAATTTGTTCGGCAATGCCGCCAACAGCGGCCGGATGATTTCGGAGACGGATCCCAAGTCGCCGATCGCCGAGACCTTCTCGCAGATATCGCACATCGTAACCGGCCGTGTCGCTTTGAAGAAGGCGAGAAAGGGCGGTCTGCTTGGCCTCCTGAAGCGGAAGTAATCGTTTGATTTCGCATGACTTTCCCGAAGGCGAGCCTTCATGAAAGTCATGCAGCAGCAGTAGAATTGGATCGAAAGCATGTTTGGCAAGCGCGGAAATGAAGGTCCTGCAAAAAGCGGCGGCACGACGCCTCCGCCGGCGCCGGCGCGTGCGCCGGCTGCAACCGCGCCCGCGGCATCGGCCGTGCTGATAGAGCCGTCGCGCGATTCCGCCCAGCAGCGCCAGCAGGTCGCCCCTCCGCCGATGCAGACGCCCAGTCGCCGCCGGCCGGCCCGCACCGAGGAATATTACGACACGAAGTCGCAGGTCTTTTCCGCGCTCATCGACACGATCGACCTCTCGCAGCTTTCCAAGCTCGGCCCGGAAGCGGCGCGCGAGGAAATCCGCGATATCGTCAACGACATCATCACGATCAAGAATTTCGCGATGTCGATCTCAGAGCAGGAGGAGCTGCTCGAGGATATCTGCAACGACGTGCTCGGCTACGGTCCGCTGGAGCCGCTTTTGGCCCGCGACGACATCGCCGACATCATGGTCAACGGCGCCGGCCAGACCTTCATCGAAGTCGGCGGCAAGACCGTCGAATCGGAAATCCGTTTCCGCGATAATTCGCAGCTTCTTTCCATCTGCCAGCGCATCGTCAGCCAGGTCGGCCGCCGCGTCGATGAATCCAGCCCGATCTGCGACGCGCGCCTGCCCGACGGTTCGCGCGTCAACGTCATTGCGCCACCCTTGGCGATCGATGGTCCCGCGCTGACCATTCGTAAATTCAAGAAGGACAAGCTGACGCTCGATCAGCTCGTCCGCTTCGGCGCCATCACGCCGGAGGGGGCAACGCTGCTGCAGATCATCGGCCGCGTGCGCTGCAACGTCGTCATCTCCGGCGGCACGGGTTCGGGCAAGACGACGCTCCTGAACTGCCTGACCAACTATATCGACCGCGACGAGCGCGTCATCACCTGCGAAGACACCGCCGAACTGCAGCTGCAGCAGCCGCATGTCGTGCGTCTCGAAACCCGCCCGCCGAACATCGAAGGCGAGGGCGAGATCACCATGCGCGATCTGGTCAAGAACTGCCTGCGCATGCGTCCCGAACGTATCATCGTCGGCGAAGTGCGCGGACCCGAGGTCTTCGACCTGCTGCAGGCGATGAACACGGGCCATGACGGCTCCATGGGCACGATCCACGCCAATACGCCGCGCGAATGCCTGAGCCGTATCGAATCGATGATCGCCATGGGCGGCTTCAGCCTGCCTGCGAAGACCGTGCGTGAGATCGTCTCCACCTCCGTCGACGTCATCATCCAGGCCGCCCGTCTGCGCGACGGTTCGCGCCGCATCACGCAGATCACCGAGGTGATCGGCATGGAAGGCGACGTAATCATCACGCAGGATCTGATGCGCTACGAGATCGAGGGTGAAGACGCGAACGGCCGCATCATCGGCCGGCATCTTTCCACCGGCATCGGCAAGCCGCATTTCTGGGATCGTGCCCGCTACTACAATGAGGAGCGGCGGCTCGCAGCCGCGCTCGACGAGATGGAACAGAAGGCGCAATAGGATTTCACGATGTTCGGTGTCGATCCAATAGTGCTGTTGATTGTCATGCTGACGGCGGTTTCGGCAGCCGCCGTCTGCTATGGCATTCTCTATTCGCGGATCGAGGCACAGAAGAAGGCCGCAAGCCGCGTCAACCGGGTCAAGCAGGCCGAGACCGACCGTGTGAAGGTCAAAGTGGCGCGCGATCGCGTCCAGGAAATGTCCAAGCGGCGCAAATCCGTGCAGGACTCGCTCAAGGATCTGGAGCGTCGCCAGTCCGAAAACACCAAGAAAAAGCAGTCGCTGAAGGCGCGTCTGGCGCAGGCCGGTTTGTCGTTGACACCGTCGCGCTTCTACGTTTTCAGCGTGCTGTTCGGCCTGTTCGCGGTGCTGATCTTTTTCATTGTCGGTGCTCCGCCCCTGGTCATCCTGGGACTGTTCTTTGCCGTCGCTTTCGGTCTGCCGCGCTGGATTCTAGGCTTCCTCGTCAAGCGTCGGCAAAATAAATTTCTCGAGGAATTTCCGAACGCGCTCGATCTCATCACCCGTTCCCTTCGCTCGGGCCTGCCGCTCAACGATGCGGTGCGGCTGGTGGCTGCCGAGGCGCGCGATCCGGTCAAGTCGGAATTCCGGCGGGTGGTCGAAGCGCAGCAGGTCGGTCTCAGCATGTCGGAAGCCTGCGCGCGCATGACAAACCAGATGCCGCTGCAGGAAGTGAATTTCTTCTCGATCGTCATCACCATTCAGGCCCAGGCCGGCGGCAACCTGTCGGAAGCTCTGGGCAATCTCGCAAAGGTGCTGCGCGACCGCAAGAAAATGAAGGCGAAGGTCCAGGCGCTGTCGATGGAAGCAAAAGCATCCGCCGTCATCATCGGCGCTCTGCCGTTCATCGTGATGCTGCTCGTCTACATGACATCCCCGCAATACATGATGGTCCTGTTCACCGATCCGCGCGGCCATCTGATCATGGTCGGAGCCGGTATCTGGATGTCGTTCGGAATCTTCATCATGCGCAACATGGTCAATTTCGAGATCTGAGCGGAAGGAGCCGCGTAGCCCATGTCCGATCTGGCCGCCAAACTGACCGATCCCGGCACTCTTCTCGCCGTTGTCGTTGCCATTGCCGTCTTTGCCACTTTCTATACGATCGCCATGCCGCTACTGGAGCGCGGCGATCTCAACAAGCGCATGAAGGCCGTGTCGACGGAGCGCGAGCAGATCCGCGCACGCGAGCGGGCCCGGCTGAGCGCAGATGGCGGCAAGGCATCGCTGCGCAGCCACAACAATCGAAACGCCAGACAGATCGTCGAGCGCTTCAATCTGCGAAACGCGCTGGTTGATGCCAATACCATGAATCGCCTGCGCGCCGCCGGCCTGCGGTCCGAAAACGCGTTGAACATGTTTCTGGTAGCGCGATTCTTCCTGCCGTTCCTGTTCCTGGCGGCTGCGATCGTGCTGGTTTTCGTTCTCGGCTGGTTTGCCGCAAAGCCCCTTCCGATCCGCCTGCTCGGCGTCATCGGCACCGCCTATCTCGGTTTCTATGCACCGAACATCTATGTTTCCAACCGGATGGCCAAGCGTCAGAAGTCGATCAAGCGCGCATGGCCGGATGCTCTCGACCTGATGCTGATCTGCGTGGAATCGGGCATCTCGATCGAAGCCGGCATGCACCGCGTGTCCGAGGAAATGGCAGAGCAATCCCCGCCGCTTGCCGAGGAAATGGTGCTGACCACGGCCGAACTTTCCTTCCTGCAGGATCGCCGCACGGCCTTCGACAATCTCGCCGCCCGCACGCAGATCGACCTCGTCAAATCGGTGACGCAGGCGCTCATCCAGGCCGAACGCTACGGCACGCCGCTCTCGCAGGCGCTGCGCGTCATGGCGCAGGAAGGCCGCGACGAGCGCATGAACGAGGCGGAGAAGAAGGCAGCCGCCCTGCCGCCGAAGCTGACCGTGCCGATGATCATCTTCTTCCTGCCGGTCTTGATGGCTGTCATCCTCGGCCCGGCGATCATCCAGGCCATGGACAAGTTCTGATCTGGCGGCTTGTCTATCGCGTGTGGACATGATTAATCTTCGATCCGACGTTGTGGACAGCCGGAATCGGAAATCCTCGGCACGCCCTGGAGGCTGCCGTCCATCGGCGAATAGATGTCCAGTCATATCGGGAGGTGTCGCATGTCGTCCATGGCAGTGTTTCTGAGCGTTATTGCCGCAGTCCTAATCGGCGCCGTCAGTCCCGGCCCGAGTTTCGTGCTTGTCTCTCGTATCGCCGTTTCCCGCTCGCGACAGGCGGGCCTCGCCGCGGCTTTCGGCATGGGGACGGGCAGCGTCATTTTCGCAACCTTGGCCCTGTTCGGCTTGAACGCCCTGCTGATGAAGGTCGAATGGCTGTATCTGGCGCTGAAAGTCGCCGGCGGTCTCTATCTGATCTATGTCGGCATCCGCATCTGGCGCGGCGCGGCGGACGATCTTCCGATTGATTCACCTGCGACACCGAAGGCAGCGGGCGCGGCACGCAATTTCCTCTTTGCGCTCGGGACCCAGCTCAGTAATCCGAAGACCGCCATCTTCTATGGCAGTATCTTTGCAGCCCTTCTGCCGGCGGTTCCTGCGCCCTGGCTGCTGGCGGCCGTTCCTCCGGCGGTCTTTCTGGTCGAGGCCGGATGGTACACGGTGGTGACGATCGCCTTCTCGTCGAACCGTCCGCGCGCAATCTATCTCGGTGCCAAGCTCTGGATCGATCGCGTGGCCGGCGTCGTGATCGGAGCGCTCGGAGCGCGGCTGGTGGCCGAAGGCCTGCCGCGTCATCTCTGGCGTTAAGGATCGAGGCGGCCGAGTGCTTCTTTGGCCGTGTTTATTCGACCGCTTTCCTGGCATCGCCGCCTGATGCAAGCTTCTGCCAGGAATTGCGCTGTGCCAGCATGCCCCTGAGGTAGGCGACGTTGGCATTCGCCTGCTGCGGCGTCAGCTCCTGGCGGGCAATCTGTTCCGCGTCGGCAAAACGACCCTGCAGGCCGACGACCAGCGCCAGGTTCTGCCGCACGCGGCTGTCGGCGCCCGGCTGCGAGACGGCCGAGCGAAGGTAGTTTTCGGCATTCTTGAGGTCGCCGGTCAGCACATAGGACATGCCGAGATTGGAAAGAATTGTCGGCTCGTTAGGGACCAGCACCAGTGCATCGCGATATTTGGCGCGCGCATCGGCGGAGCGCCCGAGTTGGTCGAGGATGGCACCTTGTGCGGAAACCAGACGCCAGTCCGGCCGGTCCGGCAGTTGTGCGCGGTCGATGGTCGACAGCGCTTCGGCGAGCTGGCCCGCAGCCGCCTGTGCCTTGCCGTAGGCGGCAAGCACGCCGCGATCGGTCGGATTGGCGATTGCCACCTGCTGCATGACGGCGAGCGCCTGGTCGTTGCGGCCACTCACGCGCAAGGCATTGGCATAATTGACCCCGGCATCGCGATCTCTAGGATTGGCATCATAGGCCTTGCCGAATGTTGCCGTCGCCTGTGCGAGTTCGGTGCCGTTCATCGTGTCGAGAGAATTCGACGTCTTCGGGATCGAACCGGTCGTCATCCGGTCTTTTCCGGTCGTCGTGCAGCTTGCGAGCGCTAGCGCCAGAAGTGCTGCGGAAGCGCCCCGGAAAAGAAAGATTCTGAGTGACGACGCGGTTGAAACGGCGGGCATTTCGCTTATCCCTGAATTCCATAAGTCTTGCGCGAGGCCTAGAATCGGAACAGGGAAAGGTTCGACGCAATGTTCGCTCCAGCAATAATCTGTTAACCCTAACAGACGGTTAACTCTCGATTCTCTGAACTCATCATCAAAGGATAGTCATGGCCCCCTACCAGTACATCGAGCGTGCGACGCCCTTCAATTCGAAGGGTGGTGCGACGCTGCCGATCTTTGCTGTCACTCCGGCACATATCGAGACCGGCACCATCGATCCCATCGCGCTCGATTGGGCCAGCAAGGCCGGTTACAAGGCGGAAAGCGGCTCGCTGCTGCTGATCCCGACGGCCGATGGACATCTGGGCGGGGCTTTGTTCGGGCTCGGCTCCAATCCCTCCGAACAGCCCTTCCTGACGGGAAGGCTCGCGCGCAGCCTGCCGGCGGGCGATTGGCATGTGGAAACGGCGCCGCTGACGGCGAACCGGCTTTCGCTCGGCTTCGGCCTCGGCAGCTATCGCTTCGAGCGCTACAAATCCGAAAAGGCGCCGGCGCCGACGCTGATGATCCCGCGCGATGCCGATGCCGCCGACATCAAGCGCCAGCTTGCCGGCGTCTTTCTCGCCCGCGATCTCATCAACACGCCCACCAACGATATGGGGCCGGAGCAGCTCGAAGCCGCCTTCCGGGCGCTTGCCGAACACTACAAGGCGGAGATGTCGGTCATCATCGGCGATGATCTCCTGAAGGAGAATTTCCCGCTCGTGCACACCGTCGGCCGCGCCAGCGCCGATGCGCCGCGCCTGCTGGAACTGCGCTGGGGCAAGAAGGGCCATCGCCGCATCACGCTGGTCGGCAAGGGCGTCTGCTTCGACACCGGCGGCCTCGACATCAAGCCGGCATCCTCGATGCTGCTGATGAAGAAGGACATGGGCGGTGCCGCGAACGTCATGGGCCTGGCGCTGATGATCATGGACGCGAAGCTCAAGGTCGACCTGCGCGTCATCATTCCCGTCGTCGAGAACTCGATTTCGTCCAACGCCTTCCGCCCCGGTGATATCTACACGAGCCGCAAGGGGCTGACGGTGCAGATCGACAATACGGATGCCGAGGGACGGCTGATCCTTGCCGATGCGCTTGCCTATGCCGATGAGGACGCGCCGGACCTGATGATCGACATGGCGACGCTGACGGGCGCTGCCCGCGTCGCGCTCGGCCCCGACCTGCCGCCCTTCTTCACCGACGACGACGATCTTGCCCGCGATCTGACCGAAGCGAGCCTGGAAACGGACGATCCGCTGTGGCGCATGCCGCTCTACATGGGCTACGACAAGGATATCCGCACGAAATTCGCCGATATCACCAATGCTCCATCAGGCGGCATGGCCGGCTCCATCACCGCCGCCCTGTTCCTCAAGCGCTTCGTGACCAGAACGCCGAGCTGGGCCCATTTCGATATCTACGGCTGGGCGCAGAGCGAGCGGCCGCATTCGCCCGGCGGCGGCGAGGCGCAGGCGATCCGCGCGCTGTACCATCACATCAGGCAGAGCGTTCGGTAGGATCGACGAACTGCCCGTCATCCGCCCTCGTGGTTCGAGGCTACGGTCCTGCGGACCTTCGCACCTCACCATGAGGGCTGCTCCTCTTGCCGGTTGCGAATTCGCTCCGCCTCATGGTGAGGTGCCTTGTTGCCGCAGCGTTAGCGTAGGCGGCAAGGCCTCGAACCACGGGGCGGCCACAGATCGTTTCGCCGTTAGTCCCCTTGAAACCGCCACGATCTTGGCTGAGGCTGGAACGGTAGCGTAACGAATTTTGGGGTTGCCCTTGCCGCTTGAACTCTCTGCCTCGCAGGCTCTAGGCCTCTGGCATGGCGTGACGCTCGCTCAGGTGCGCCGCGAGGACCATGATTTGACGCTGCGGCAGACGGCGATCCTGCTTCAGATTTATCTCGTGCCGCCGCCGCATACCGTGCGCGGCCTTGCCGCGACGCTCGGCGTCACCAAGCCGGTCATCACTCGGGCGCTTGACACCATGGGCGTGATGGGATTGGTCGATCGCGTGCGTGACGATCGCGACCGCCGCAACGTCATCATTAAGCGTACAGTCACCGGCGCGCTCTATCTTGAAAAACTCGGCGATCTCGTCATTGAGCACGGCCGCAAATTGTAATCTCAGGAATTTCGTCATGACGCTCGACCGCCGCCTCAATGCCTTCAGGCCCGATCTTGCCGAGGTCTCTCTTAAAGGCAAAGTCGAGGCCGAGCGCTTCATCGAGGGCAGCAGCGCACGCGTCGCCGTTCCCGTCGTCGCGCTTCGGCCCAAGCCGGATCTCGCCTCGGGCATCGATACCGAGCTCTTGATGGGTGAGGAGGTCACGGTTTTCGAACGCCACAATGGCTGGTGTTGGGTGAAGGCGCTCTCCGACGACTATGTCGGCTATCTCCCCGAAGCGGCGGTCAAGCAAGGCGCGGCGGCACCGACCCATGTCGTCATTCCCCAGCGCACCTTCCTCTACCCCGAGCCGGAACTGCGCAAGCCGCATGCCGCAGTCCTCTCCATGGGCAGCCTCGTGTGCGTTACCGGCACGGCGGAGGCGCGGGGCAATCACTATGTTGTCCTGGAGGACGGTACCGCCATCTTCGCCAAGCATGTGAAGCCGATCGGCGACAACCGGGGCGGCGACTTTGTCGACGTCGCCTTGCGCTTTATCGAGACGCCCTATCTATGGGGCGGACGCTCCGGGCTTGGCATCGATTGTTCCGGCCTCGTGCAGCTGGCGCTGTCGATGACGGGCCGCGCAGCACCGCGCGATACCGACATGCAGGCCGCAGGACTCGGCCGGCCGATTGCCCGCGACGAGCTGAAGCGCGGCGATTTCGTCTTCTGGAAGGGCCATGTCGCCATCATGGAAGATCCGGAAACCATCGTCCACGCCAACGGCCACACCATGACCGTCGCTCGCGAGAATTTTGCAGCCGCCATCGAGCGTATCGGTTGGCTTTACGGTCAGCCGACGGGTTATCGACGTTTCGTCGACTGATCCGCTCCGGAACCGCTCTTTCTCTCGCTCGTTATCTCTTTGATCGAGATATCCTATCGAGAGGAGAACACACATGCCCATCACGGCAATGGAAAAGACGGTCCGGGATATTCTGCTCGACAGCCACATGCGCAAGAGCGGCAAGATCGACAGGCTGCGCGAGCTGCAGAGCGAGGCTCGGGCTATCCAGCGTGCCGGCAGCGAAAGCGCCATGAGCGCGGATGATGGTCTTCAGGATGATCTGCGCGTGATCGAGAAGGCGTTGCACGATCTTCACGCCGATATCAAGGAAAAGGGTGCCGCCACCCTTTAGGCGACGGCACCCGAACGGTCATCTTACGGCGTGCGCGGTCGAGCGATCCAAATCCCGGCGATGATGACGATGCCGCCAAGGGCCTGTATCAGCGTGACGTTTTCGCCGAACAGGAACCAGGCGAAAAGCGCGGCTGCGATCGATTCCAGGAAAATGACGAGGGAGGAAAAAACGGTCGGCAGCCGTCCGAGCGCCACCGAAAGCAGGCCTTGTCCGCCGGCATGGCTGATGAGGCCCAGCGCCAGGAGAACGCACCATCCCGAAATCGACTGCGGCAATATCCGCGGCTCGAAGAAGAACGCGACCAGGAACAGGATCGTGGCGGTGATGATGCTGAGTTCGAAGGTGACGCGTGCTGCATTCGTTTTCGGGCGCGCCGCGCCGACCGCCAGGAAATAGAGGCCGAAGAACGCGCCGGTGATGATGGCAAGCGCGTCGCCGACGGCGCGGCTCGGATTGAATGCAAGGCTTTGCGCCACAAGCGCAGTGCCGCCGGCAAGGCAGACCAGAAGTCCGATGAGCGTGGTGCGATCGACCCTCTGCCGCAGAAGAAGCCAGCCGAAGATGACGACCCAGAGAGGCGCCATGGTCGCAAAGAACGTGGCATTGGCAATCGTCGTCCGCATGATGGCGAGGTGCCAGAAGAACAGGTCGCCCGTAAACGCGATGCCGGCGAGAATGATCGGCAGCGTAAAGCTGGCGCGAGGTGCCGTGACGTCCGAAGCCTCCGCATATCGCATCCAGATCCAGAGGATAGGCAGCGCCAGGAAGACGCGCCAGAACGCGCTGGCGAAAGGCCCGACATCGGCCAGGCGCACGAGGCTTGGGGAGATGCTCATGGCGAGCGCGGCAAGGAGCATCGCCACCACCCCGAAAAGGAATCCTTTCGAGGCGTCGGAACCTGTCTTGGCGGCAGCATGGCGGTTTGAACCTGTCCTCTCGCCAGGATCTGCGGCGCCTGTATCGTAATCGGTGTCCGGCTGTGACATTCTCGAGCCTTTGCAAGTCAGGTGATTTGTGGCGCAAAGCTAGTACATGCGGGAAGAGTATTTGGCTCCATTTTGGCGGTTTTCATGCAATTTTGTTTCCTCTTTGCGGTAAGGATGTTTTGAAATGCGCAAACCCGCCGATCTCGATGAATTCGACCTGGCGATTCTCGATCTTCTTCAGAAGGACAGCACCGTTCCGCAGCGCAAGATCGGTGAACTGATCAATCTCTCGGCGCCCGCCGTGCAGCGGCGCATCAAGCGCATGCAGGCCGATGGCGTCATTGAGGCGAATATCGCGGTCGTCGATCCGGCGACCGTCGCCTTGCCGATCACCATCATCGTCGAAGTGCAGATCGCCGACGAACGCTATGAGCTCATCAATGCGATAAAACGCAGCTTCCTGCAGGCGCCGGAAGTGCAGCAATGCTATCAGGTGACGGGCGAAGCGGATTTCGTTCTCGTCGTGATGGTCGCCAGCATGGTCGAATATCAGGTGCTCTGCCGCCGCCTTTTCCACGACAATCCGAATGTCACGAAGTTCAAATCACTCGTCTCCATGGACCGGGTGAAGATTGGCCTTTCCCTGCCATTGAGGCGGGACTAGGTAGAGCGCGCATCCAGCGAGGCTAAGCGCCGCTTCTCGGAAGGATGCTACGAACATCTATCGCATCCCAATGCGCCATGACTTTTTCTTGAAAGCGCGCTTTGTCAAATATGACTTCTCCATCGTCCTGGGTCCGAAAAATATCATCCTTGGACACAACAGCTTCTAGAAAGCGCGGCGACCGTTTGTTCAAATCATAAGAAAAGTGACTGTGCAGGTATTCAAAGGAGAACATTGCAACGCAATAGTTGTCGAATGCTTCATATTGCGAAAAGTTGGCTGTGGCACATTCGTCCAAGGTCATGACTGGATAGAAGTACCGTCCGCGAAAGCGCGAATTTGATTTGAAACGCTTGAGGACACCAACGTCTTCAAGCGCATCGGCTGGCCACTCCCAATTGCCCATATAGTCATGGCTGAACGCCTCACGAAGGACGCCGTTCTCATCAAGGCCCGAGTAAAAGTCTGCGTACTTTCGGTCGTCATCTATTTTCCGGTAAACCTCAAACAGGAACTCATACAAAAGCGCTGCCACGGTTGTATTCTGCAATTTCTGAATCTCCCCACCCTAGCTCGGCTTTTAGGACTATCCCGCAATTGTCGGGCTATGCACCTGGCGACTAGGTCGCACAATTCCGTGTCGCAAGTGCAAGTTAGGAACGGAGTCGTTTGAGCTTGCACGCTCCTTATGGCAGTCTCACTAACCCTGAACGATCGTGGCATCCCGGCATACGGTTCTCTCTTGGTTTTACTTTCGACGACCGGACCTGTTGCCCATCGAACCGCTCGCCTCGATCTTGATGACGTCATCCCTCAAAGTCCACGGGAATGTTGCTTCTGCGCGGAGAACAATGAACGTGATCTCCGCACAGATCGTCTGTCTTGGGAAGGCATGAAATCGTCTACCGAAGGGCAAACAAAATTCACAGACCAACGGCGGGGTGTCAACTCGGACGCTTCGGCCAGGTTGCGACGCCGCCGGTCCAATCCTCATAGGCTTTGGAGAGGCGAAGCACCAGCATGTCGCCGAAGCGCGGGCCGACGATCTGCAGGCCGATCGGCATGCCGGAGCGGGAAAAGCCGCAATTGATCGACGAGGCCGGCTGCTCCGACATGTTCCACGGAACCGTGAAGCCGATGTGCTCGAAGGGCAGGGCGGGGTCGTTGGTGGGGGAAGCCCATTCGGCGGGATAGGAGACGATCGGATTGGTCGGCGAGAGCACGGCGTCGACTTCGGTAAAGAGCTTGCCGCAGCTCTTGCGCATCTCGATCGTCTGGTTGAAGCCGCGAACGGCATCGACGCCGCTGACGTTGGCGCCGCCCTTCGCCCAGCTATGGATATAGGGCAGGATTAAGTCGCGGCGCTCTTCGCTCAATCCCATGATGTCGCCCCAGAAGCGCGCGCGCCAGAAGAGATCGAGCCCGTCGAGCATCTGCCTGGTCAGCACCGGGGCGACGTCGATGATGACGGCACCTGCTTCCTCGAAGCGCCTGGCGGCGGCCACGACCGCATCGCGCACCTCGTCATCGACGGGCAGCCCGCAGCCCGCGTCCAGCATCAGACCGATCTTCATGCCGCCGACATCGATGTCGAGATTCATCCAGTCGATGTTATCGGGCGGCAGGCTGGTGCCGTCGCGCCAGTCGGGACGCGAGAGCGTCGCCATGGAGAAGGCGGCATCCTCGACCGTGCGGGTCATCGGTCCGGCGCATCGGCCGAGATAGTAGGGATCGACAGGAATGCGGCCATGGCTGGGCTTAAAGCCGAAAATGCCGGTCCAACCTGCCGGCAGGCGCACCGAGCCGCCAATGTCGGTGCCGATATGCAGCGGTCCATAGCCGGCTGCGGCCGCCGCCGATGCACCGGCGCTGGAGCCGCCCGGATTTTGGCTGGGATCCCACGGATTGCGGCTGAGCTTGTGGAAGCTGGAGAGGCCGGAGGAGAGCATGCCGTAGTCGGGGCACGTGGTCTTGGCGAAAATCACCGCGCCGTCCTCGCGCAGGCGGGCGGCGATCGGCGCATCCTCGGCGGCGGGAACCAGCTCGACGGCCGCCGTGCCGAGCGGCACCGG
Source organism: Rhizobium sp. CCGE531 (assembly GCF_003627795.1). Classification (NCBI taxonomy): domain Bacteria; kingdom Pseudomonadati; phylum Pseudomonadota; class Alphaproteobacteria; order Hyphomicrobiales; family Rhizobiaceae; genus Rhizobium; species Rhizobium sp. CCGE531. The sequence goes on from NZ_CP032684.1 coordinate 356,754, forward strand.
CTGGCCCTTGGTGGCGATCAGCTCCTTCAGCGTCACCGGAATGCCGTCCAGGGCTCCAAGCGGCGTGCCCTTAGCCCAGCGCTCCGTGGAGGCGGCCGCCTGCTTGCGTGCATCTTCTGGATCATAGGCATAGAGAGCAGCGATTGTCGGCTCCCATGCCTCGATATGCTGTTCGAGCGCCAGCCAGTATTCGCTGGGGGACAGGCTCTTGTCGGCAAATTTGCGCCTGAGGTCTTGGATGGAAAGATCGGTCGGTTCGGTCATGATCTATACTCTTCATGTCTCAATCAGCGCGTCGCCTCGCGGGGGTCGAGGAGATCGCGCAGCCCGTCGCCGAGCAAGTTGAAGCCGAGGACTGACAGTGCGATGGCAAGACCCGGCAGCAGGGCCAGCCACGGCGCGACTTGGAAATAGGTCTGCGCATCGGCCAGCATCCGGCCCCAGGTTGGTGCCGGCGGCGGCACGCTCAGACCCAGGAAGGCAAGCCCGGCCTCCGTCAGGATCGCAAGGCCGAGCTGGATCGTCGCCTGGACGATGATGCTGCCCATGATGTTCGGCAGGACATGGCGCAGCGTGATCGCGAGCTGCGTGTTGCCGATCGCGCGCGCCGCCAGCACATAGTCCCGGCTCCAGGCCTGGAGGGCGGAACCGAGCGCGACGCGGGCAAAGACCGGCACCATGAAGACCGCAATGGCGATGATGGCCGTCATGCGTCCCGTCCCGAGAAATGCGCCGAGGATCATCGCCGACAGGATCGGCGGCAGCGCGAAGATCACGTCGCAGGCGCGCATGACCAGCGCCTCGAACAGGCCGCGTTGGGCGGCGGCGGAAACACCGATGATCGTGCCCAGCGTCCCGCCGATGGCGACGGCCGAAACGGAGATCGACAGCGAATTCCAGCAGCCGGCCATCAGCATTGACAGGACATCATGGCCGAGCTGATCCGTGCCGAGAAGCCCGAAGCCGAAGGGTGGTTGCAGCTTGTGGGCGATCTGCATCTTCGCCGGCGGTATCGGCGTCCAGAACAGCGAGACGATGGCGACGCAGGCAAGGGCGACGGTGATCAGGATGCCGACCATCAGGTTCGCGCGCCGCAGCGCTCGAAAACGACGGCGGGAGGGCTGGGCGGCGGCTCTGGTTTCGGCTGTAATCATCGCGCACCTCCCGCCCGCAGTCGGGGATCGATGGCAAGATAGGAAAGATCCACCAGGAAATTCACCACGATCACGAGGCCGGCAAAGAACAGCACCACGTCCTGAAGCACGATGATATCGCGTTGGCTGAGCGCCTGATAGGCAAGGCGGCCGAGGCCGGGCAGTGTGAAGACATTTTCGATCAGCACGGCGCCGGCGACCAGAAAGGTGAACTGCAGCCCGAGAATGGTGAGCACCGGCACCAGTGCATTCGGCACCACATGCCCCCAGAGCACGCGGCCGCGCGACAGGCCCTTGGCGACCGCCGTGCGGGCAAAATCCTCATGCAGCGTATCGAGCACGGCTGAGCGCGTGACCCGGGTCAGCACCGCCGCCTGCGGCAGCGCAAGCGCGACGGCGGGCAGCACGAGCGATTTCAGGGCTGGCCACACGCCGTTGCCCCAGCCGGGAAAGCCGCCGGCCGGCATCCAGCCGAGCGAGGTGGCAAACAAAAGCACCAGCAGCAGCCCCACCCAGAAGCCCGGCACGGCGATGCCCATCTGCGAAAACAGCGTTGCGAGGATATCGAAGAAACCGCCGCGTCTTGCTGCCGCCGCGGCGCCAAGCGGCACGGCGACGAGGACGGACAGCAGGATGGCAAGGGCTGCAAGCGGTAGGGTGACGGCGAGCCGCTCGGCAATCAGGCCGGCAACAGGAACGCCGTAGGTAAAGGATTTGCCGAGATCGCCCGTCAGCGCGCCGGCGAGCCACTGTCCGTAGCGGATGATCAAAGGCTGGTCGAGGCCCATCTCATGCCGGAGCGCGGCCAGCGTTTCCGGCGTCGCCGAAGTGCCGAGGGTGATGGCAGCCGGGTCGCCCGGCAGCAGCGCCATGACGGCAAAGACCAGCAGCGAGACGGCGATCAGCGTCAGGATCAGTCCGAAAATCCGGCGGGTGAGCAATACGATCATAGCATGTCCGTGGCCGATCAGCCGGCATCGAAATCTCTAGCGACGGGCGAAAAATCCGCCCGTCGGCATCGTCGCGCAGAAACGCTCAGTCTTCCCAGGAGACGTTGGTCAGCACGTTCGACGGGATCGGCTCGTTCTCCCAAAGACCCTTCAGCTTCTTGTCCCAGACGCCGAGCTTCGGCATGACGAAGAGGAAGAGGGCCGGCACGTCCTCGGCAAGGATGCTCTGCGCTTCTCCATAGAGCTTGTTCTGCTCGGCCGCATCGGCGGTAAGCTGGATCTTCTTCATCAGCTCGTTGAAATCAGGATTCTTGTAGTTGAAGTAATAGGGGTCGCGCGAATAGATATCGATATCCAGCGGCTCGGCATGGGCGACGATCGTCATGTCGTAGTTGCGGCCGCTGAAAACGTCCTGCACCCATTTCGCCGGAAATTCCGTCGGCTCGATATTCATCGTCACGCCGATATCGGCAAACATCGCCTGCATGACCTGCGCGCTGCGCGGGGCATAGGCCATCTGCGGTGTCTTGATGGTGAAGCTAAAACCGTTTGGATAGCCGGCTTCTGCCAGCAGCGCCTTGGCCTTGGCGGCATCGTAGGGCAGGGTGCCGGTCAGGTCCTTGTAGCCGGGATCGTTCGGCGTGTAGTGGCTGCCGATGGCGGTCCCCAGGCCGGACCATGCACCCTCGATGATCGTCTTGCGGTCGAGCGCCATCATCAGGGCCTGGCGCACGCGCTTGTCGTCGAAGGGTTTGCGCGTGTTGTTCATACCGGCCACGACCTTGAGCTCGGTATTGCCGATCTTGGTCGTGAGCCTGGGGTCGCCCTCGAAGGAATTCATGAGTTCCGGCGCGGCGAATTCCGGAAAGGCGTCGAGGTCGCCGGCCTTCAGTGCAGCCGCTTCCGCCTGCGGATCGGAAATGAAGCGGAAGGTCACCTTCTCAAGCTTCACGTCGACCGACTTGTTCCAGTAGTCCGGGTTCTTGACCAGGTCGACATGGTCGCCCTTGGCCCAGGCGGAGAATTTGAACGGTCCGGTGCCGACGGGCGCCGTCTTGTCGTTGGCGGAGGATTTCGGCCCGACCATGACAGAGCTCGGCCAGCCGAGCCAATAGAGCAGGCTGCCGGTCGGCGAGGAAAGATGCAGGATCAGCGTTTCCGCATCCGGCGTGTCGATGGAGGCTATGGTAGAAAAGAAGCGCTTCTGCGGATTGACGGATTGGCCGCCGCGGGCGCGATCGAGCGTGAACTTGGCGGTCGCCGAATCGAAGGCCTGACCGTCGTGGAATTTCACGCCAGTCCGCAGCTTGAAGGTATAGGCCAGGCCATCAGGCGAAATCTCCCAACTTTTTGCAAGCTGCGGAACGATCTTGCCGTTTTGGTCGATGGCAACCAGCCCTTCGAAGATGTTCTGCCAGGTGACCTGGCCTATCGCAACGGGTGCGGCGATCGTCGGATCGAGCCCTGTCGGCTCGACGCTCATGCCGAGATTGAGCGTCGTCTTCGCGGCCTCAGCCTGCGTCAGGCCGATCATCAGCAGGCCGGTAGAAAGTACAGCGCTAAAGGCAAGCTTGCGCGCGACAACGCTAGGGCTTGGGCATGAAAACTTCGTCATCTCTGTTCCCTTGCATTGCCCGCAAGGCCGGCTTCCCACCCGGCATGCGGTCTTTTTCACGATAGTGTCATCTCGCAGACGCACACACAATTCTGAAAATTTGTGCTTGTGCGCTCAGATGGCCTGCGGCTTGGCAAAGCGATCCCGCCATGCGGGCTGCCCACCCTCAATCGGCAGCGCCGTCGCCTCATAGACGCCGCGGGCAATCGCGCGGGCCATGACGATGGTGGCGAGGTGGCAAAGTTCCATGAAGCTCGGCATGTCGTCGCGGGCGTGCCCGCCGGTGGACGCGGCAAATACGGTATCGCCATCCAGTGGTAGGTGCGTCGGCAGCAGGGCGCGGGCAAAGCCGTCGTGAGCGCAGATGGACAGACGATGCGCCTCCGCCTTGGTCAACTGCGCGTCGGTGACGACGGCGCCGATGGTCGTGGCGGTGATGTTGGTGCCCTTCAGCCGCAGGCGCGAATCGATCACCTGCGGCATGCCGAGGCCGCCGAATTCGCCATTCTCCTCGAAGGGCGCCGCCCAGAAATGCGGGCCGTCGCCGATGGTGGCGGAGCCGAGCGCATTGACCGCGACGATCGCGGCGATCCTGTATCCCTTGCTGCTGACGGCGCTGGCGGACCCGAGCCCGCCCTTCGCTGTCGCCGTCGTGGCGCCCGTTCCCGCGCCGACCGTACCGAGCGCGAAGGAGCCCTTGCTAGCAGCCTTGAAGGCGGCATAGCCGAGGTCGCGATAGGGCGAATGCAGCCCCCAATCCTTGTTGCCGCCATTGATGAGATCGAAAAGGATTGCCTGCGGCACGATCGGCACCAGCGCATCGCCGACCTTGAGGCCGCGACCGATCTCCCTCAAGCCCGCCTGCACCCCGCCTGCGGCATCGAGCCCGAAGGCCGAACCACCCGAAAGCACGAGCCCATCCACTGCGCCGACCGTCATTGCGGGGTCCAGCAATGCCGTATCCCGCCCACCCGGCGCGCCGCCGAGAACGGTGCAGGATGCGACCGCCGGCTCATCGAAGATGATGGCGGTGACGCCGGAGCCAAGCGCAAGATCGGTGGCGTGACCGACGGCGACGCCTTCGACATCGGTCAGAAGATTGAGATGATCAGCCAATGAAAAATCCTTCGCCATTCAACGCGCGAGGTCGTCATGGGGATAGGATCGTAAAGAGGGTGAAAACACAAGACGGGTTTGTCGAAGGGAGTGTTGTCGGGGCCGACCCTCGTGGTTCGAGGCTCCGGCTTTCAGCCTGCGCGCCTCACCATGAGGGCGGGGAGATGCGGCGAAAAGCCTATGCGCCGGCTTGGTGCGAAAGACCAGTCCTCATGGTGAGGAGGCCCATAGGGCCGTCTCGAACCACGAGTGCGGGTGATTGAATTGGGTAAAAGCGTAGGCGAGCCGATCCATTAAACATGGATCGGCTTGGCCTGTTGACGGGAGAGGAGATCGCGGATCGCAAGCTTCACTTCGTCCGCGTTTCTGAAACGCTGCTCGTCCAGATCGTGGACATGGTATTTGACAGCGATGAACTTGAGCCGATCCTGGTCCGGAACGACGATGCCGACGGGAACGCCGGCGTATTCGATAACTTGCTTCTTCATAAATAGACTCCCACTGCGCACTCACGCGCAGATATGGCGAATTGACTGTTTGATTCCGGTAGGGAGGACGAACGTCACATTCGACAGCACGGGCGGGAGAGTGCGCCCGAGCGGTCATTGCCAAGCACGGACCGCCGAAGGATCGAAGCGATGACTTTAATATTCAGCATGTCACTTCCTCAGTTGGCGTTGTACTTGCTGGAGCTCCGATGACGGAGCGCCGCGGTCCGGTGAACTATTATCTACTATATTAGTCGATAATAGCGATTCCATCTTCAGAAACATATTCCGAAAGATGTCAAAATATCGACGATCAGGAAAATAAAATTCCGAGCCTGGCGGGTTACGAGGAAGGCTGTGTTAAATGCCTTCGCATTGCTACCCGTGTCGGCACGGCTCGCCGATCACCGACAGACAGATAGGAACTGGCGCGAGATTCGACAATGCCCGAGCGGCATTAAAATTCACGCGCCGCTAAAACACCTCAATGGTTAACGGCGCTCCAGGGCGCATCAAAATCCGTCTTCGAGCACCTTTTCCAGGGCTTTCACGAAGAAATCGGCGCTTTCCGGCGCAAGGCAGAGCGGCGGTTTGATCTTCAACACATTGAGGTGATCGCCGGTCGGCTGCATGATGACCCCGAGGTCGAGCAGGCGCTCGCAGATCGCAGCCGTCTCTTCCGTGGCTGGCATCAGTGTCTCCCGGTCGCGGACGAATTCCACCCCGAGATAAAGCCCCGTGCCATGCACGGCGCCGATCAACGGGAAGCGATCCATCAAAGCGATCAGCCCCGCCTTCAGCCGGTCGCCGACGACTTGGGCGTTTTCCTGCAGGTTCTCGTCTTTGAGGATATCGAGAACGGTCAGGCCAACGATGCAGCTGACCGGGCTGCCGCCGGCGGAGGAGAAGAAATAGCCTTCCTTTTCCAATGATTCGGCAATCTCGCGGCGGGTAATGACGGCGCCGAGCGGATGGCCGTTGCCCATGCCCTTGGCGATAGTGATGATGTCGGGCACGACGCCCTGCGTCTCGAAGCCCCAGAAGTGCTCGCCCAGGCGCCCATAGCCGACCTGCACTTCGTCGGCGATGCAAAGGCCGCCGCGCTGCCGAACGGCATCATAGACGCCGGCAAGATAGCCATGCGGCAATGCGATACCGCCGGCATTGCCATAGACAGGTTCCGCGATAAAGCCGGCAAGGCCGTCGCCCTTGTCGTCGATGGCTTTCAGTTTCGCATCGACGTCGTTGAGGTAGCCTTGCGCGGAATCGGGGCCGCGGAATGGGCCGCGATAGGTATTGGGCGACAGGACGGGATGCACCCAGTCCGGGCGTGTCGTCAGCGCCCGCGGATTGTCGGCAATCGAGGTGGAGACGGCGTCGCTCGCGACAGTCCAGCCGTGATAGGCCTCCAGCAGGCAGAGCATGTTCCTCTTGGCCGTGTGCGCCCAGGCGAGGCGGATCGCGAGATCGTTTGCTTCCGAGCCGCTGTTGACGAGGAAAACGCAGTCGAGCCCTTCCGGAGCGAGCATCGCCAACCGCTCGGAAAATTCGGCGACGGCGGCATAATGGAAGCGGGAGTTGGTGTTGAGCCGCGACCATTGCTGCGCGATCGCCCCAGTCAGCCGCGGATGGGCATGGCCGAGCGTCGTCACGTTGTTGACCATGTCGAGGTAGCAGCGCCCCTGCGTGTCGAACAGGAACTCGCGCCAGCCGCGTTCGATCTGCGGCGGCAGCTCGTAATAGTGCTTCTGCGGCTTGGCGAAGCGGGCATTGCGCAATGACAGCAGCGCGGACGCATCCGGTCTTTGCGCCTCGCAGGCGGCGTTGAGAAGGGCGACGGGCGAGGGGCAGATCGCCGACCAGCCGTCCACCTGATCCGCTGTCGCAAAGAGCGGCGGTACGAGATTGGGCACGCGGCAAAGCTGCACGCGTAATCCTCCGATCGCCGAACCCTCGCTGCCGATCGTGCCGACCGTCGCGCCCTGTTCGATGGCCGCTCCATCCTCGAGAGCGCTTTCGACGCCATCCAGATGAAGGCTCATGTCTTCGCCGGCAAGCACGAGATGCTGCCCCTGCCGTTGCAGAACGCCGGAGAAGGGGGCCGCAACTGTAGCGCCGGCCGGCAGGCAGATATCGCAATGCAGGGCGAAATTCTGCGGCGGCGCCGTGTTGAGCGGAGCGGCGAGGGACAGGCGGAATTCGCCGTAGCGGGTTGCCGCGGCACCCGATGTCATCGCCGTCTGGGCAAGCAGCCGCCAATCCATGTCGGGTTTTTGCCAGTTGCCGTCGGCGAAATCCGGCCCGGTGATGGAAAGATCGATCGCGGTGATCTGCGAGGAACCGATGTCAGGCAACAGCGGCGACCAGCTTTCCATGGCGATCGGGGCGACGTCGAAGCCGATCGTCTTCAGGATTGCGGCCTCCATCACATCCGGCTGCGCCCCGGTCGCGACGTCGAAAATCTCGCGTTCGAAATCGAGATTGCCGCGCACATAGTCATTGTCCGGGTCGATGGCGAGCTGCTGTTCGGTGCTGGCGGCCAGGATGACGGCGCGGGCGACGATCAGCGGCCACAGCGCCTTGGCCTCGACCTCTTCCAGCGGATAGATGGCATGATAGGCCTTGATGGCGGGAAGGATACGGAAGGGGTTGCCTTCCGCATGATGCAGCAGCGACGCGCAGGTAACCGCAAGATCGCCCACCAGCCAGCCCTGGATGATGTCGCCGAAATCGATGACGCCATCAGGCACAAGCTGCCCATGAGCATCGGGACGGCTGACGACATTGTCGTCGGTGACGTCGTGATGCACGGGCTGGACGCGTAAATCGGCTGCAAGCGGCTGGATGCGCTTGACGGCGGCCACCATCGCCTTGGCGATGCGGTCGCGCGCTTCATGGTCCGTAATAGCCGACAGGAGCTGAACTGCCACAGGTCCTGCCCGGCGCAGATCCCATTGCAGGCTTCGGTGAAGGCCGGGATGATCGAAATCGGCGAGATCGCGGGCAAGCCGGGCCGACAGCGCGCCGAGTCCGGCGGCTGAAGCCGGCGGCAGATGCTTGCGCCGCGTCAGCGTCTGGCCGGGGAGAAAGCCGAGCAGCCGGACGAGGTAATCCTGTTCGCGGAGGGTGATAGTCAGGATGTCGCGGCCGTTCAGCGCCGGCACGACCTCGGGCACGCGCGGAGAATCCGGTTTGGAATGCAGATGGCGGATAGCGGCATTCTGCGCCTCGAGCTCGACCAGCTCATATTCGGCCCGGCAAATCTTCAGCACATAGGCATTGTCGCCGGCATCGATGCGGTAGTTGCGGTCCTGCTGGCTGCCGAGCTCCGCCAATGTCCCGCTCAAGCCGTAATGCGTCCGCAGGATCTCGGCTGCCTCCTCCGGCGTCACGTCCGGTCTTGGCAGTTGCATACGATTCACAAGCGCGGCGTCGGCCATGGCATCCCCCGGATGGTTCATTTGCATCGACACTAAACCATTCCATCTTAAAGAAAATTACCCAAAACAGATAGGGTGGTCGCGCGATGGGCCGAAAGATAGGCCGCATAATGCAGCCGGCCAGGTATGATCGCCTACTCGACCTCGATGGAATAGCTGCAACCGGCCAGCGTCTTGCCCGGATGAGCCTCGTCGGTCGAGACGTTCAACGAGATGCGGGTGTGCAGCACGGTATCGGAATTTTCCCGCTGGTCCTTGCGCGACAGGATCTCCCTTTCGCCGAGGAATTTGTTCGGCCGGTCGACCGCGGCCGTCACGCCGAGCTGTTTCGCCAGGGGATGCGGATCGGCTTCGTCGAGCACGGCGAGCGGCCCGGTGGAGGCGAAGGCAACCCTGTTCGTCTGCCGTCCGAAGACGGTCACCGGCGCTGAAAGCCGGAATTCCCGCAGGAAGGGATTGTCCGACGGCAGCTCGCTGATGCCGAACAGCTTCATGGCCTTGGCGCTTTCCGGCCCGGTCAGCCACATGGCGAATTCGTTGTAGCTCGGCACGTCATAGGTCGTGCATTCGATCAGCTTGGCGAAATCGATCTTGGAGGGGTCCTGTTCGTCGGTCGCGGCATGAGATGCCGGAGCCCACAGGAGGAACGCCGCCAGCAGCAGCGTTCCATTGCAATAGAATGACATGTCCTCTCTTCTCCTTGATCTCCGGTGATCTCCGGAACGATTCGATGCCGGCGGTATCAAATCGTGCTTCCAGGCAAAAAGAAAAGGGAATTGGCGAAATCGACCGTCCGCGCCTCACCCCATGCGTTCGGAGGCGTAGGAGCCGGGGCTTGCCGGGAAGACGACGGTGCGGTTGCCGTTGAGGAAGGTGCGGAAATGGATATGCGCATGGATGGCGCGGGCCAGCACCTGGCTCTCGACATCGCGGCCGATCGAGACGTAATCGTCAGCCGACTGCGCATGGGTGATGCGCGCCGTGTCCTGCTCGATGATCGGACCCTCGTCGAGATCGGCGGTGACGTAATGCGCCGTCGCCCCGATCAGCTTGACGCCGCGCTCATAGGCCTGCTTGTAGGGGTTCGCCCCCTTGAACGACGGCAGGAAGGAATGGTGGATGTTGATGATGCGGCCCGACATCTTGCTGCACATCTGGTCCGACAGGATCTGCATGTAGCGCGCCAGCACGATGAGCTCGGTGCCGGTCTGCTCGACCACGTCCATGATCCGGGCTTCGGCCTGCGGCTTGTTGGCCTTGGTCACCGGAATATGGTGGAAGGGAATGTCGTGATTGACGACGACCTTCTGGTAGTCGAAATGGTTGGAGACGACGCCGACGATGTCGATCGGCAGGGCGCCGATCTTCCAGCGATAGAGCAGGTCGTTGAGGCAATGGCCGAAGCGCGACACCATCAACAGCACCTTCATGCGCTTCTTGCTGTCATGGATCTCTGAAACCATGGCAAACTTGTCGGCGATCGGCTTGAAGCCTTCGACCAGGGCGGCCTCGCCGACGCCTTCCTCGGAGATGAAGGAGACGCGCATGAAGAACATGCCGGTGTCGAGATCGTCGAACTGGCTGGAATCGACGATGTTGCAGCCTTGTTCAGCGAGATAGTTCGATATCGCCGCAACGATCCCGCGCGTCGACTTGCACGCCACTGTCAGTACATAGCTCGTCATGTCTCTTCCCTCGTAAAGCGGCTTGATCTTTACCGCTCGCTTATCGCAATCGACCGGCAGGGAAAAGTGTCCCCGATCCGAACGTGGGGCAAAGCTTATGATAGGCGGCGGAAAATTCCGTTCCTATTGCGCCGTCCAACCGCGTATCCCCGTCGTCCCGAGAGAAGACGGGGCGAATCTGACAGGAAGCGCGAATGTGATAGGACGATAGTCACGCGGCGACCGCGCGCTTCCTTCTCCATTTTCGCCAGCGGCTGGGCGTCGTCAGCTCGTGGACGATACCGCCGCCGATCGCCGAGCAGAGGATGCAGCCGGTGACGAAGACCGGGGCGTTCGCCAGAATGTCGATATTCAGGTGGACGCAAACGACGCGCAGCAATGCGAGCGTGAAGGCGTGGGTGATATAGATGCTATAGGAGGCGTCGCCCAGGTAATTCAGCGTGGCGATGACCGGAAGCCTCGAAAAGTCGATCGATATGGCCGAGTACAGGATGACAACGGCCGGGATGCCCCACATATAGGCGCGCGTGCTGGCGTCGCAGAGTGTCTCATTGATGAGCAGGAACGAGAATCCCATCACCAGCGCCGGCCAGGCAACGGCTTGCGGCAGGAGGATCTTGTCGAGATAAAGCTTGGCAAGAAGCACGCCCGCCAGAAACTCGTAGATGATCGGATCGCTATAGAACTTGGCGGCGGTCGTATCGCCAGGGAGAACGCGGCAGACGACAATGATCGCGGTCATCGCGACCAACAATGCGGCAAAGCGCCATTTTTCGCGCACGAGCAGCAGCAGGCCGAAGACGAGATAGAAGAACATTTCGTAGTTCAGCGTCCAGCCCGGCACGACGACGGGGACGGTTAGCGTGGGATCGGCCGGATTGCGCCAGGGAAGGAAGAACAGCGAGGCGACGAGATGCGGGAGATCGAAGACCGTCGACTTCAGCAGCGTCGGAGCCACCAGCGCCACGCTTGCGGCAAAAAGCGTCGCCAGCCAATAGAGCGGGACGATGCGCTGGATCCGGCGCCGGTAGAAGTCCAGCGGGCGGATTTCGCGGTCGGCCGTGGTCAGCCACATGACGAAGCCGCTGAGCACGAAGAATATGTCGACGCCGGTCTCGCCGAAGAGATGGAAAACCGTCTGGAAGCCGGGATCGACCTTCGGCACTTGCAGCACCGAATGAAAATAGACGACCATCAGCGCAGCGATGGCACGCAGATACTGCAACTGAACAAGCATCCCGATCCTCACGTGGCCGATGCCGACATGATGTCTGGTCAGCCCGGCACTCTGCTTTCGTTTAAGGTCTCCGACTGCGCCCGAACGGCGCGCGGTTTGTCGGAAACACGCATGTAACCGACGAGCAGCCAGAGCAGTCCGGCGATCTTGATGGAAAAGATTGCCGTACCGCCGATCATCATATTCAGAAAAATGAAAAGAGAGAGTGAATGCGCGCAGCGTCTTTGCGCCGCCGTCCTTCCCGCGGGATAGAGGCAGACGAAGAGCCAGAAAACGATCAGGCCAAGGATCGTCGACCCGTAGATGAGATAGACATAGCCGCTGTCGGCGAATTCGCCGATGCGCGAGATCGACAGGCCGAACATGGCCTGGATATCGAGCTCCAGCATCTTCTTGATCGTCACGCCGATGCGCCCGGTGAAATTGTCGCCGACCTCGTCCGGCTTCATGAAGTGCACGAAGAAGCCGACCAGGATGATGACCGGCATGACGATAAGGCTGAAACCCTTCGGGATCTTCGGAAACAGAAAATAGCCCGCGATGCTGACGCAGGAGAAGATCAGCATCGTGCGGGTGTCGTTGGTGAGCAGGATCAGCAGAGCCGTCGAGATGAACAGGGCTTTTTCGAGCAGGGCGAGCTTCGGCCAGAAGGAGAGCAGGTAGATGACGATGACGCCGCAGAAATTGGCGAGCGACACCTGCTCCAGGAAGATCGAGGACGAGCGGTGATCGATGAGGCCGAAGGAGAAGCGGCCCTGGAAACCGAGCGCATTGGCGAAGAGGCCGGTCGAGTTGAAGCTCGCCTGCTTGATCCCGCGCGTATTCTCGAAATATTCGCCGGGATGGAACAGGCTGACGTAGAAGGGCGTGCTGACGACTTCGCAGACGAGGAACAACAGCACCGCCGCGCTGGCGATCCGGAAGGCAAGCCTGACCGTTCGCTCGCTCGCCCAGCTGCCGATGCCGGCAAAGCAGAAGATGATCAGGATGTTGCGGAACTGGTCGATGAAGGTCAGGCGATTGAAGACAATGATGTAGATCGTGATGACAAGCGTGAAGACGAGAAAAAGGACGATCGGCAGATCTTCCTCGTAGATCCCCTTTTTCAGAATGAAAGCCACGCTGGAGATCATCATCAAGCCTTCGCAAAGCACGACATGCGAGACCGAAAGCGGCATGATGTTGTGATTGATATAGGCGAGGATGCAATTGTAGAGCACCGAAAACAGGGTGATCGCCAGGATCGGATAATCGACGCGCTGTTTATCGGGAAGGCTCTTCATCTGTCGTCCGGGGCTGCCGCATGCTTTGGCCGGCGCAACGATAGCAGTCTCATGATTCGCGACAAAGCGCCAACCGCCTGCTCTAGCCGCAGGCTCTCACCGTCGATCAGCTCGCCGGCTTCACGGCCGCGCAGCTCGGCGCCAGCGGCGCCTTCTTGCCGACGGCAGCCGTGATCGTCTTCATCTGCGGCCGGTCCTTGCCGTTGCGCGGCTGCACGTTCATTGGTTCCTCCGCCGGCCACCACTCACCCGCCGCCCAATAGCTCCAGCCGAGCCACGCGTCGCTATTATCAGCCATGATACCGAAGACCGCCTTCAGCCCGTCGAGGCAGGGCTGGGTGCCGGGTACGCCGAATTCACCGAGAAAGCCGCGCTTGCCGTTCTTGCGCAGCCAGTCCGTGACATCGAGCAATCCCTTTTGCGCGCTGTCGCTGCCGTCGCAGGCGGTATGTGTGCCGGAGCTGTCGGCATCGAGATACTGATGGAATTCGAAGGCGTAGAAATCGATCGGGTCCTTGACGCCGAGCATGACGGTGCCATTGGCGCCGCCGCCCAGAACGTCGGCGGACCAGCTATGCGCCCCCGTCCAGTTCGTGCCGGGCACGAGAACGAGGTTGCGCGCACCGACCGTTCGGATGCTGCGGATGGCCGCATTGGCCGCCTCCAGCCAGTCGGGCGCCTTGATGTCGTGCGGCTCGTTCATCAGGCCGAAGATGATGCCCTTCCGGTTGGCGAATTCGATCGCGAGCCGTGCCCAGAAGTCACCGAAGGCAAGGTCCGTCGCAGGCGCCTGCGTCAGCTGCGTCTTGTCGTAGTAGCCGAAATTGTGCGGATCGAGGAGCACGGCCATGCCGTGCTTCTGGATGAGATCGACGGCATCCTTCAGCCGCTGCAGCTCCGCGCCGTCGAAAGGTTGCCCCAGCACCGGCTGCAGGCGCTCCCAGCGGAAGGGCAGGCGCACGACATTCATGCCCTTGTTCGCGAAATAGCGCACCGTCTCTTCCGAGGGATATGTATAGTTGGCACCGAGCACCCCGTCGCGGTCGCCATACTCGGCGCCGGAAAGATTGATGCCGCGATAACAGAGCTGCGAGGCGGCAAAGCCGTCATCGGCTTGCGCGACAAAGGAAGCAATGGCCACCGCCGCGGCAAGCGCGCGATGCAGCAGTCTCGTCATCGGTCCGGTCATTGCAGGCTCCTGTTGGCGGCGAAGGCGCTGTTTTCATAAGGCTCGCCGCGTTGAACAATGATGAACGGGAAAAGGCTGCGGTTGCTGGTGTTTCGACTTCCTCCGAGTGTCCTTAATGGTCCGTTAGCCAAACATTTCTAAACTCCTCGCATCCGCTGGGCGCAAAAGGTCCTCGGAGCGTTGAAAGCCTGGCATGAGCTCAATGGAACGAAACAAGCGATCGGACCAACTTTCGGGTTGGCGCGGCATCGAGCCGTCTGACGAATACCGTCAGGGCCCGCGCTCGCGCAGCCCGCTGCTGCGTCCGCGCGATTTCGTTTCCGACGTCGAACCGGCCATGGCGGCGCAGCCGATCGATATGGCGACATATGGCGCTGGCAAGAGCGAGCCGTCACCTCGTGAATTTCAGCCCGACGCAAGACCGCAGCCTGTGGTCGAGCCGATCGCCGTTGTTGCCCCGGCGGTGGAAGCTGCTACGGTTGCCGCGCCTCCGGGCGCCGTCGCATCGCCGGCGCCGGCAGCGATGGCTGATATGCCCTTGCTCGATCTTCGCTCGGCCATTCGCTCGATCTGGGCGAAGAAACTCGTGGTCCTTGCACTGGTGGGTGTCGGCGCCGTGCTGGGCGCGGCCGTCATCCCGCTAATACCGCAGAAATTTACGGCCGAAACCAGCCTCTACTTCGATCCCCGCCCGGTCGGAGCTTCCGATTCCACCCAGCAGGCTCCCACGGCGCCGGAATTGATCATCACGATGATCGACAGCCAGACGCAGATCCTGTCTTCGGGCAAGGTGCTGGGCCGGGTCGTCGATGCGTTGAAGCTCGATCAGGATCCGCAGTTCGATGGCGGCGCCAGCGGCGAGGCGGCGAAATATGTCGCGGCCGCCACGCTGGCGAAAGCCGTGCAGATCGCCCGCGAGGCCAGCACCTATGTCGTGACCGCGAAGGTGACAACCGGCAACCCGCAAAAATCGGCTGAGATTGCCAATCAGCTCGTGGCCTCCTTCATGGAAGAGGAGAGCAAGGCGGCGGCAAACAGCTACAAGAGCAGCAATACCGCGTTGGATTCCCGCCTTGACGGTCTGCGCCAGCAGGTACTATCAGCCGAAAAAGCCGTCGAAACCTATCGTGCAGACAATGACATGGTGGCTGTCGAGGGAAATCTGATTTCCGACAAGCGCCTGACGGCGCTGAACGACATGCTGGTCACTGCCCAGCAAAAGACGATCGAGGCGAAGGCCCGCGCCGACGCGGCCGGCAAGCTGAGCTTCGAGGAAGTGGTCTCCAATAATCCTTCCTCCGGGATGACCTCGAACGCATTGAGCAGCCTGCGGCAGCAATATGCGGCGCTCGCCGCCAATGTCGGCAGCCTTCAAAGCCAGCTCGGCGCCCGTCATCCGCGCCTGCTCGCCGCCAAATCCTCCCTGGAAAGCCTCGCCGTGGAAATCCGGGCCGAGTTGCAGCGGCAGGGAACGTCGGCCCGTGCCGACTACGAACAGGCGCAGAAGGCCGAGCAGGATATCGCCAAGGAACTTGCGGTGCAGAAAGCCTCGCAAGTCAACACATCCGGCAAGCTCGTCGGCCTGAACGAGCTGCAACGCAAGGCGACCGCTTCCCGCGATCTCTATGAATCGCTTCTGAAGCGATCCGGCCAAGCCAGTGACGCGCGGGATCTGTCGCAGAGCAATATTCGCGTGATCTCCGAGGCGGAGCCGCCGCTGAAGGCGGATGGACCCAGCCGGAAGGTGATGATGGTCGCGGGCCTGATCGCCGGCGCGATGTTCGGTGCGGGTCTCGGCATGGCTTTTGCCATTCTCCTCGGCCTGTTTCGGCACCCGGTCATCCGCGGCTATTTCGGTAAATGAACTCTTTTCTGCATTTTTGCGTCGAGGCTTCTTCAGGATCGGGGATGCAATTGCGCGCCGCCTGTTCTAAATGTAAATCGGCTTTGGGAATGACTGGATCTTGCTAATGGAAGCGCGATGCAGCCATTAGGGGTCGTGTGGTACTTTGTGAGACAATCTATGCGAGAAAAGCGGTGTGCTGCTCCGATGACTGGCGCCGAGGAAAACTGACCGATGGTGCCCGCGGATAAGCTCGTTTTGCCGTTCCTGGCGCTGCCGCGCTCGACCAAGCGTGCGCTGGCGCTGCTGGTCGATGCCAGCCTCTGCGTGCTCACGGTCTGGTTCGCCTATTGCCTGCGTCTTGACGATTGGGTCATTCTCGAAGGCGTCGAATGGCTGCCGGCCATCGTCTCCCTGCTCGTCGCCATACCGATCTTCATCGTCCTTGGCCTTTATCGCGCCATTTTCCGATATGCGGGCCTTTCGGCTTTCGTGGCCGTCGTCAAGGCGATCGCGATCTATGCGCTCGCCTTCATGACCATTTTTACCGCAATCAGCGTGCCGGGCGTGCCGCGCACGGTCGGCATATTGCAGCCGCTGCTGTTGCTGATCGCGATCGGCCTGTCGCGCATGTGGACGCGCTACTGGCTCGGCAATGCCTATCAGCGGCTCCTCAATCGCAATCAGCTTGCCAAGGTGCTGGTCTATGGCGCCGGCTCTTCGGGTCGGCAGCTTACCGGCGCGCTTGCCAATAGCGCCGAGCTGAATGTCGTCGGCTATCTTGATGACGACCGCAACCTGCATGGCAGCATCATGGGCGGCCTGCCGATCTACGATCCGGCCGATCTGTCGTCGCTCGTGGTCTCGGGCGATGTCAAGGGCGTGCTGCTGGCCTTGCCGAATGCCACCCGGCAACGGCGCAATGAAATCCTCGAAAGCATGCGGAAGGCCCGCGTGACAGTCAGGACCATGCCCGATCTGACCGCGCTCGCCCAGGGTCGCGTTGCGGTCTCTGATCTGCGCGAGCTGGATATTGAGGACCTGCTCGGCCGCAATGTGATCGCCCCCGCCCGCGATCTGATCGAGAAGAATATACGCGGAAAGGTGGTCATGGTGACCGGAGCGGGCGGCTCGATCGGCGGCGAGCTTTGCCGTCAGATCCTGAAGAACGAACCCTCTTCGATCTTGCTGGTAGAACAGAGCGAATTCGCCCTCTATGCCATTCACGGCGAGCTGGAGAAATCGGCAGCCTCGGCCGGCCATGCCGATGTGCGCATCATTCCCTTTCTCGCCTCCGTCAGGGACGGCCAGCGGATCAGGCAGATCATGGCGGCATGGCGGCCGAAGACCGTCTACCATGCCGCCGCTTACAAGCATGTGCCGCTCGTCGAATACAATCCCGTCGAGGGCATCCGCAACAATGTGCTTGGAACGCTGATAACCGCCGAAGCCGCCCGCGATCATGACGTCGAGAGTTTCGTCCTCATCAGCACCGACAAGGCCGTACGTCCGACCAATATCATGGGCGCGAGCAAGCGCCTGGCGGAAATGGTGCTGCAGGCGATGGATGCGGGTCGCAAGCCAGGTACCGACAGCACCAATTTCGCCATGGTGCGCTTCGGCAACGTGCTGGGCTCCTCCGGTTCGGTCGTGCCGCTGTTTCGCCAGCAGATTCGCGATGGCGGGCCGATCACGCTGACCCATCCCGATATCACCCGCTACTTCATGACCATTCCCGAGGCATCGCAGTTGGTCATCCAGGCAGGCGCGATGTCGGCGGGCGGCGACGTCTTCCTGCTCGACATGGGTGAGCCTGTGCGCATTGCCGATCTCGCCCGTCGCATGGTGGAATTGTCCGGTCTGACGGTGCGCGATGCGGACGAGCCCGAAGGCGACATCGAGTTGGAAATCACCGGCTTGAGGCCGGGCGAAAAGCTCTACGAGGAATTGCTGATCGGCGACAACCCGCAATCGACGACCCATCCGCGCATCATGCAGGCGAAGGAAGATTTCCTGCCCTGGCCGGAGCTGTCGAAGCGGCTTGCCGCGCTGGAGGCTGCGCTGGACGAAAACGACATCCCCCTCGCCAGGGCGCTGCTGCAGAAGCTCGTCTCCGGCTATGCGCCCAGCAGCGAAGTTGTCGATCTCGTTTATCGCGAACGCGAGACGGATTTGACGGTCGACCAGCCGAATCTCGACAATGTCGCGCAGCTATAGAGGGGTCTTGAGGACTTGAACCGCCGCCGTTCCCTCGGGCTTAGAGCAATTCCAGGAAAAGTGCATAGCGGTTTTCCGTCCGGAATTGCGTAGAAACAAAAGGCTAGCGTTCGCGGAGGGTTGCCGCCGCTTCCTTGATGGCATAGCGCCAGCGGCGCAGCTGGTCGCATGTCCGGAACCAATGCGCCGTCAGCCGCAACAGGAAATGCCGCTTGACGGCGCGGTAGTGCACGCGCTTGCCGATCGTGGTGGCGGCGCGGTGCGGGCTGAAGTCGACAAGATTTTCAAATGTCGTGAATGTTTCCACGCCGGTCGACCAGCCGCGCTCAAGGGCGACGTCATAGGGAAGAAGCATGGGCTTCAACGTCGTCAGCAACTTCCTGGCGGCGTTGCGGTTGACGATATAACAGGCAGCCGACCCCTGCGGGCCATGCATGCAGCGGCCGACAACGTCGTTTTCGGTGGTTTCGCAGATCGACTTGAAGCCGACGAGGCGATGGTTGACGAGCTTGACGAGACGCGCGCCTTGAACGCTTTCCATGGCTGCGATCGCGCGTGGGATCAACCGCTCGTTGAGCTCGACATCATCTTCCATGATGATGGCCATCTTGTCGCCGCTGGCGACAAACTGCTCCAAAGCAAGCAGATGGCTGCGGTAGCAGCCGTATTCGCCGGCCAGAAGCTTGCGTCCGTTATGATAGATAAACGATTTCGGGTGGAAATCCCTGCGATCGCGCTCTGCGATCGCGCGACCGTCGACAGCCGGAATGCGCGTGATATCCAGGTCGTATTCCACTGCCTGGCTGCATAGGCGCTCCCAACGCTCGCGCGACCGATCGAGATTGATGACATAGATGCGAAGCTGCTGAGCGGCTTCGTCAGCGATGTCAGGATCAGCGAGACGGGGGATACGATTAATCTGTTCGAGAATGACTGTTACTCCTGCAAACAGAAATCGTGGCGACAGCAACTAGGAAGGCATTTTTACTACTATATAACATGCTTATGACTTGTCGCAAACGGGGACTGCACGCCCATGTTGTATTTGCGGATAAAAGCATTTTCTTTGGTGTAACGTAGCGTGAACGAATTTCCGTCGGTCCTGGAACCATCATTTGAACGCGATTTTGACGGGCCGCCTGTTGGCGTGCAACGGCGGCGTCATTATATTCAGAGTGTGGGGCGCTGGGATGCCGTATCCGCATGGATAAAGGATCGTCGCAATTCATGTTGACCAAATCGAAAATCGCCATTGCTGCGTTGTTTCTGGCGGGTCTCATGCCTATGACGGCCTTCGCCGATAACCCGCTTCTCCCAAAGCCATATGTCGCTCCCGTCTATCCTTACAAGAACCTGCCGGGCGTAACTGCGCCCAAAATGGCGGCCGACGAGAAATTTCAATGCCGCACGACCACGTTGTACGCGGATGATTTCCGTCAAGGTCTGTTTTACCGCAGCCTTCCGCGCCTCGGTTACGTCTGCGAGCGGGATGGTGTGATTTCCAGCAGCACCAGAAAACCGAACTATCAGTACTGGCAATACAACGGCCCGGACAGATAATGGCTCCCGGCTCTGCCGATATAAGCAGCAATCCAGTCAAATCGCGCGCAGCCTCATCCCTAGGGGTTGCGCTTTTTTAGGCGATAATCTGAAAATAAATTTCATGTTTTTGAGTAAATGCGCGAACGTCGTTGACGAATGCGAAAATTTGCCCCAAGCTTACGAAAATAAATTACGTAATGGGAACATAAAAGCATGCGAGTGGGAATCATTGGGCTGGGATTCCGCCTGGGATATCTGGGCTATGTCTTCAAGGCGATCGATGAAAGCTTCGAGATTGCCGGATATGTCGATCCGGAGCCCGCAGGCCTGCCCGGTTTGCTCGAGCAGGGCATATCAGCCGGAAAGGCCTATGCGACGCCTCGGGAGCTGATTGCCAACGAGAAAATCGATCTGCTGATGATCGGTTCGCCCAACCACATGCATCTCGATCACATCCGCATCGGCCTCGAGGCCGGCCTCAAGATTTTCTGCGAAAAACCGATCGTCACGACGATCAAGGACAGTATCGAGCTTGCCCGCCTGATGGCGAAATTCGGTCACGAGCGGCTGATGGTCGGTCTCGTGCTGCGCTATTCGCCGATGTACCGCGATCTGCTCGCCGCGCAGGCCGAGGGAAAGCTCGGCCATGTTGTTTCCATCGAGGCGGCCGAGCACATCGAGCCCTATCATGGCGCCTTCTTCATGCGCGACTGGCGCCGCTACGAGCATTATTCCGGCAGCTTCATGCTGGAGAAATGCTGCCACGACCTCGATCTTTATAATGGCGTGGTCGGTGCGCGACCGGAGAGGGTCGCAAGCTTCGGCGGCCGCAAGAGCTTCGTCCCGGAAAACGATCCCGCAAGGGAAGGCATCAACGATCTCGAACTTTTCCATCGCAAGCCGAGCGGCTGGATGGGATCGGACAAGGTCTTCGACAGCGACGGCGACATCATCGACTACCAGGTGGCGATCGTCGAATATGCCAATGGCGTCGGCATGAACTTCCACACCAACCTGAACGTGCCGGACCAGTTCCGCCGCTTTGCCATCATGGGCTCGCGCGGCATGGCCGAAGGCGATTTCATTCGCGGTTATTTCAACGTCCATGAGATGCTCACGGGCAAGAAGGTGATCGAGAAGACCTATGCGACGCGCACGACGCTTTCGCAGCACTATGGCGCCGACGAACAGATGGCGGCCGATATCATCTCGCATGTCAAATCGGGGCAGCATCTGCCGGTCTCGACGCTGAACGCGCTGGAAGCGGGCATTCTCGCGCTCTCGATGGACGAGGCGCGCATGAAGAGGGCCGTCGTGGATCTCCGTCCGATCTGGGACGAGTTCGACGAAGCTCTCTATTCAAGAGCCGCCTGAGGAGGGGCGCAAGATGGGTGTTCAACGCAGCACAATCATCTTCGCCTGGATCCTGCTTCTTCCGGCTCTCCTCTACGTCATCGTCATCGTCGCCTATCCGCTGGTCGACACCGTATTCCTGTCCTTCACCGATGCGTCGTTGAAGAAGGTGACGAATTGGGTCGGTTTCGAGAACTACGGCAAGATCTTCAACGAAACATTCGCATCGGTCATCGTCCGCACCTTCATCTGGACGTTCTTCTCCGTGTCGATCAAGATGATCATCGGCACCTTGGGAGCGGCGCTGCTGAATTCCGCGGTCCCCGGCCGCGCGCTTTTCCGCGTGCTGACCATGCCGCCCTGGATCGTGCCGATGGCAATCGGCATCTTCATGTGGGGCTGGATGTATAACGGCCAGTTCGGCATGATTTCGGGCCTGCTGCAGCGTTTCGGCATCGTCGACAGCCCGGTCGCGTTCCTTGCCTATGGCAGCTCGGCCTTCTGGGCGACGATCGTCACCGACGTCTGGATCGGCGTGCCGATGGTCACTCTTTATATGCTGGCGGCCATGCAGGCGGTCCCGCACGATCTTTACGAAGCCGCCTGGACCGACGGTGCCGGCCGTTTCTATCGCTTTCGCCGCATCACCCTGCCGTTGCTCGTGCCTTCGCTGGTCACGATGTCGATGCTCTCGTTGATCTCGACGTTCAACTCCTTCGACATCATCTGGATCCTGACCCGCGGCGGCCCGAACGGCGAGACGACGACGATGATCATCGACACGTATCGCACCGCGATCGGCTCCTATAAATATGGTGAGGGCGCGGCCCGCGCGGTGTTGATCTGCATCTTCCTGTCGCTCTTCTGCCTTGCCTATTTCCGCCTGACCAGCCGCTTTTCCGCAGGAGCCAAGCGATGAGCCAGCCCGCCATGATCAATCGCTACAAATGGTACGAGATCATCGGCATCTATGCCGGAATCCTTCTGTTCCTGAGTTTCGTGCTGGCACCCTTCGTCGAAGGGTTCCTGGTTTCGCTGAAGCCGCTGAGCCAGCTGTTTTCGTCGCCCTACCATTTCATCCCGGAAAACGGTTCGTTCGCGGCCTACCGGACGATGTGGACCAGCGTGCCGGGCTTCGGCTGGTATATCTTCAACTCATTCCTGATTTCCGGCTCGATCACCATCATCGTGCTGATCCTCGTGGTGCCGGCGGCCTATGCCTTTGCGCGTTTCGAATTCAAGGGCGCCGGCTTGCTGCTCGGCGCCTTTCTCGCCGTCAAGATGTTCTCCGGCGCCGTGCTGCTCATCCCGCTGTTCCGGCTCATGCGTTCCTTCGGCGTGCTGAACACCTATTTCGCCATGATCGTGCCGGGGGTGGCCTTCATCATCCCCACCGGCATCTGGCTGCTGCACACCTATATCAGGCGCATTCCGCGCGAGCTTGACGAGGCCGCCTATGTGGACGGTGCAAGCCAGTTCTACACGCTGCGCCGCGTCATCCTGCCGATCGCGATGCCCGGCATCACCGTGGTGGCGATTTCCTCCTTCATCGAGGCCTATGCGCAGCAGTTCATCTACGCGCTCACCTTCAATTCTAAAACGGAATACATGCCGCTGCCGGTGGGGCTGTTTGCCTATTTCGGCCGGCAGGAGGTCGTCTGGAACGAGCTCATGGCCGCAAGTTTCGTCGGCATCGCGCCGGCCCTGGTCGTGATCTTCTTCCTGCAACGGTATCTCGTCAGCGGTCTGACCGCCGGCGCGGTGAAGCAATAAAATCAATCAACCACCAGAGAAAACGGGAGCTTAAACGTGACATTCCATTTCAAGAGGGGGCTTCTCGCCCTTGCTTTGCTTGGCTCCACAGCGCTTGGCGCCGTGAATGCCCAGGCCGCCGACAAGGAGATCAGCTGGATCTATTGCGGCGACAGCATCGATCCGATCCACGTGAAATATATCAAGCAATGGGAAGACAAGAATCCCGGCTGGGCGGTCAAGCCAGAACTCGTCGGCTGGGAATTGTGCCAGGATAAGGCAACGACGCTTGCTGCTGCCGGTACGCCCGTCGCCATGGCCTATGTCGGTTCGCGCACGCTGAAGCAGTTCGCTGACAACGATATGATCGTTCCGATCCCGATGACGGATGACGAAAAGAAGACCTATTATCCGGGCATCGTCGATACTGTCACTATCGATGGGCAGCAATGGGGCACACCGGTAGCCTTTTCGACTAAGGCTCTCTACTGGAACAAGGACCTGTTCAAGAAGGCCGGTCTTGATCCGGAAAAGCCGCCGACCACCTGGGCCGAGGAAATCGCCGACGCCAAGGCGATCAAGGAAAAGACCGGCACCCCCGGCTATGGTCTCTCGGCCAAGACCTTCGACAACACCATGCACCAGTTCCTGCATTGGGTTTACACCAACAACGGCAAGGTCATCGACGGCGACAAGATCACCCTCGACAGCCCGGAAGTGCTGGCCGCCCTCCAGGCCTACAAGGATATTACGCCTTACTCGGTCGAAGGACCGACGGCCTATGAGCAGAACGAAATGCGCGCCATCTTCCTCGATGGCAAGGTCGGCATGCTCCAGGCCGGCTCCGGCGCCGCGGCTCGTTTGAAGGAAACGAAGATCAACTGGGGTGTCGCTCCGCTGCCGCTCGGCCCTTCGGCCAAGGGGCAGGGCACGCTGCTCATCACCGACAGCCTTGCCATTTTCAAGGGTTCTGGCGTCGAGGACAAGGCAGCCGAGTTCGCCAAGTTCATCACGTCTCCAGGCCCGCAGGCGGAATACGAACTGCAGGGCGGCGCCGGCCTCACGCCGCTGCGCCCGTCGCCGCTGGTGGACGAGTTCGTCAAGAAGGACGCGTCCTGGAAGCCGTTCATCGACGGCATCGCCTATGGTGGTCCCGAACCGCTCTTCAAGGATTATAAGGGCTTCCAGAACGTCATGATCGAGATGGTCCAGGCGGTCGTGACAGGCAAGGCCCAGCCGGCGGATGCCTTGAAAAAGGCAGCCGCGGATCTCGAGCAATACAAGTAAGCCTGCAAGTCACCGGGCCGCGCGCGTCGCGCGCGGCCTTTGTAGCCCTGCCCGCCAAGTAGCGGCGCCGCGCGGAGACAGAGTTTGGGAAAGCTGCACCTTCATCAGGTCAAAAAATTCTATGGTCATTTCGAGGTCATCAAGGGCGTCGAGCTCGACGTGACGGACGGTGAATTCATCGTCTTCGTCGGTCCGTCCGGCTGCGGCAAGTCGACCCTGCTGCGCATGATTGCCGGTCTCGACGAAGTGACCAGCGGCGACATCATGATCGATGGTGCGCGCGTCAACGATCTGCCGCCGGTCAAGCGCGGCATCGCCATGGTCTTCCAGTCCTACGCGCTCTATCCGCATATGTCGGTGTTCGAGAACATCGCCTTCCCCTTGCGGGTCGAGAAGATGCCGGAAGACAAGCTCAGGGCCAAGGTCGAGCATGCCGCCCGCATCCTCCATCTCGATCAGCGCTTGCAGGAGAAGCCAGGTCAGCTGTCCGGCGGCCAGCGCCAGCGCGTTGCCATCGGCCGCGCCATCGTGCGCGAGCCGAAGATCTTCCTCTTCGACGAGCCGCTGTCGAACCTCGATGCCGCGCTGCGCGCCGACATGCGCATCGAGCTGGCGAAGCTGCACCGGCAGCTGCAGGCGACCATGATCTATGTGACGCACGACCAGGTCGAAGCCATGACCATGGCCGACCGCATCGTCGTCTTGAATGCCGGCGAAATATCGCAGGTCGGCGCGCCGCTGCAGCTTTACCACAAGCCGGCCAATACGTTCGTCGCCCGCTTTATCGGCAATCCCAAGATGAACTTCCTGCCTGTCACCTGCACCAATGTCAGCGAGACCGGCATCGAGGTGGATTACAAGGGCCAGAAGGCCCTATTGCCCGTAGCGCCGCGCCAGGGCGTCGTGGGCAAGATGCTGACGCTCGGCATCCGGCCCGAACATGTCCAGCTTGCCGGCGGCGACCTGACCTTGACCATCGTTCCGAACGTTGTCGAGCATCTTGGCGCGCAGACCGTCGCCTATGCCGCGGCTGATGGCATCGACGAGAATTTCTGCGCGACCCTGCCGGGCAGCGCCGCCATCCGCATGGATGCGCCGCTCAAGACCGGAATCAGCGTCGGTGACTGCCACCTTTTCGACGAGAGCGGCCAGGCCTTCGAACGACGGGTGGAATTGACCGAAATCGACATGGGGTTGCTGAATTCGGCCGCTTCCTAAGGGCGGCGGCCCCGGAAGAACCATCCGCCCTCGTGGTTCGAGACGGCCCTTTGGGCCTCCTCACCATGAGGACTGATCATCTCGCCCAGCTTATAGCTTGCTCCGCCCTCATCCTGAGCCCGTCGAAGGACGAGGGTGGCCCCGGAAGCAACCACGAGGGCTGATGGAAGATCGCCTACCAGACCAGTCCGCGTGCAGCGACATCCTCGACACGCGTCACCACGCCGTCGCGATGAAACACCATCTGGTCGAAAAGGTTGGAGACGACGCAGGTGTGGTTCGGGATGATGCGGATCTTGTCGCCGATCTGCGGGCGCGGCCCGGTGCACTTCGACAGGTCGATGACGCCGTGCTCCTCCGAAAGCCCCTTGATGACGGCGTCGGGATAGCCGACCACCTGGCCGTAATCGGCAAAGCCGAGAAGATCCGAGGTGAGCGCCTTCGAACCGGCATCGATGACGGCCCGGTCTTCGGTCGGCCGCGAGACGACGGTGGCGAGGATATGCATCGCGCAATCCTCCTCGCGGCAATGGCCGGCCCGCACCATCGACCGGTCATTGTAGATGTATGTGCCGGCACGGTGCTCCGTGGCTGCGGTCACGAGATGCGCTTCGAACAGGCTCGGCGTGCCGCCATTGCTGACGATCGGGCTTTCGATGCCCTCGCTCTTCAACAGCGCCACGGATTCGGCGAGAAATGCCTGCGTCGCGGCGGCGTTGTCCGGCTTCGGATAGGTCATCAGGCCGGCGAAGGCGAGGCCAGGCTTGCCGGCGATATGCTTGCCGAGAGCGGCAGCCTCCGCAGGCGTTTGCACGCCGCAGCGCGCGCCGCCGGTATCGCATTCCACCAGCACGGTCAGCGGCTTGCGCTTGGCAAACCAGGCGGAGAGCCCGTCGACCGTGACGGTGCTGTCGGCCACGACCTTCAAGCCAGAAATGCGATCGTTCAAGGCCGAAAGCCGAACAAGCTTTTCGGGGCCGAGGATGTTGAAGGTGATCAGGATATCCTCGAAGCCCGCGTCGGCGAAGGCTTCCGCTTCGGTGATCTTCTGGCAGTTGATCCCCTTGGCTCCGGCGGCGACCTGCGCGCGCGCGAGGGCTGGAATCTTGTGTGTCTTGATATGCGGCCGGAAATTCAGGCCGTGCGCATCCATGTAGGATTGCACGCGCGCGATGTTGCCCGCCAGTCGGTCTTCATCGATGATCGGGCGCGGCGTCGAGAGCGCGTCGATCCCGTCGCCGGGCTTGGGGCTGATTTCCGAGGCGATGTCATGAGCGATGTGATGGGCCATGTCAGGCACCTTTCCGTTCTTCTGCAAAGGGATCCGCCACCATCGGCCAGATGTCCTTTCGCGCGCGGCGATAGGGCGTGCGCGCCGGATTGTTGGGATAGGGCGTCCCCGCGGAGCAGTAAAGGATCTGCGCAGCGATCTTGGAGAACGACGCATAGAAGTGATTGGTCGACTTGACGACCAGGATCTTCTTCGTCATCGGATTGATGCCCATGACGGAAAACAGGCTCGGATCGAAGCTTTGAGCCCGCGTCGAATTCAGGATGATGTCGATACCATCGAGCTGAATATGCGCGGCATCGCCGAAGGGCGCGAAGCTCTCGCCGAAGCGCATCTCCGCATTGGTGACGAGACGGATGATCTTGACGAGGCCATCGATGGGATTGCCCGTGCCCGGCGCTGATTTCGCGCCGAAGCGCAGCGGGATTTCCGCGCCCTCGCCGGCCGCCATGCAGATCTGCACGGCCATCGGATCCCAGATCGTGCCGATCGCCGTATCGGTGGCGCCGCGATCGAGCAGTTCCCGCAGAACGACCGTGGCGTCCCCCGCCGTGCCGCCGCCGGGATTGTCCCAGAGATCGGCAATGACGACCGGGCCCGAGGTTGCGGCCATCGCCTGGCTTACCGCCTGCTTCTCATCGATCTGCGGCATGATGAAGGTGCCGCGCTTGGAGAAGAGCTCCAGCCCGAGATCGCGGGCGAGGGCAAATCCCTTATCCGGCTTATTATCGGTGACGACAAGCAGCTTCGTGCCCATGTCCGGCACGTCGCCGGCCATGAAGCCGTGAATGACCGAGATCGACAGGATGTCGGCGTCGCTCTTTTCCATCGCCATGATCTTGTCGACGAAGGAGCGCATCGGCTCGCGCGATGTCGGAAAGACGTCGATCATGCGGCAGTCGAACACCGACATGACGGGCCTGACACGGCCTTCCAGCGTATCGATGGCGATGCGCCAGAGATCCTCGGCGCGATCGACGAAATCAGTGTGCGGGAATTCCTTGAAATAGACGAAGAAATTCGCGGCCGCGAGGCGTTTTTCTGTCAGATGGCTGTGCGGATCGAGTTCGGCGCAGACGAGGATATCAGGTCCGACGATCTCGCGGACGCGCGACAGGAAATCGCCTTCCGTGTCCTCGTAACCATCCGCGACCATGGCGCCGTGCAGCCCGAGAACGACGGCATCAACAGGCATTGCCGCCCGCAGCTGATCGAGGATTTCGTCCCGCAGCTCCTCATAGGCCCGGCGGTTTACCAGCCCGGCCGGATCGGCCCAGGTGGCGGTACCTTCGATTACGTCCCAGCCCTTTTGCGCGGCAATGCGCCGTCCCACGGTGATCGGCGCGGAACATAGCGTCGGCGTTTCGGGATGCATGCCGGGTGGCGCATAGAGAGAGGCTTCGAAAGCGCGCCGGTCGATGCAGATGGGGGAGAAGGTATTCGTCTCGGTCGCGAGGGTCGCGGTGAAAATGCGCAACGCTGTCGCCTCTATTCCATGGGGTTCGGCAGGTAGCCGGTGAAGCCGCTGATCTTCCAGCGCCCCTCATGCAGGCGGCAATAGTAAAGGGTCTGCCACTTCATCACGTCGATGCCGCCATCCGACTTCTTCAGGCTGCCATCGAATTTCTTGCGCACGAGAGCCATGTCGCCTTCGATCTCGATATCTTCAAGCGTCGTCGTGGTGAAAATGGCCGTGCGTGGATCTTCGGCGAAGGATTGCGTGGCGAAATCGCGCGCCTGGCGCAGCCACTCGTCGCGATAGGCAGATAGCGTCGGGAAAGCGAGGCGCCACTTGTCGGGGCTGATCTCGCGCCGGCCGTCGATGCCGATGAAGCCCTCCTCGACGAAATCGCCTGATACCATTGACCAATCGGCGGCAAGAAAAGCGTCGATATCGCGCGAAACGAGCATTTCCCAGATCGAATGCCTGATGGCATCGCTGGCAGGGAAGGGATTCTTGAAAGGATCACGCATTGCAGCCGCCGTCATTTAAATTCTTTTCATGATTTTCGATTTTCACTGGTCAAATTCTGCTTTCTATGGTCACTTGTCAACTTATCAAGAAAATAATTTGCAGGAACCGCATGGCGGCCATCACACGTCAAGGTTTCCGCTGGATGGGGACGAATGGCAACATGCGCCCGCTCGCAAGCCTGTCCACAGGCAATGGCGGGAATGGTGAGATTGAGATGGATTGCGTCGCTTACTACGTGTCAGACGTTTGGAAAACAGCGGCAAAGGGGGGCTGATGGATATCTTCACGACCATGCAGGACGAGAGGGGCCGACTTTCGCAATCGGAAATCCGCATCGCCGATATCGTCCTCAACGATTTCGAATTCGCTGTTAATGCTTCCATCGTTGAGCTTGCGGGCAAGGCGGACGTCTCGCCCCCGACGGTGACGCGCTTCTGCCGCCGCCTCGGCTGCGAAAGCTTTTCCGATTTCAAGGTGCAGTTGGCGCGCACGGCCTATGTCGGCATGCGTTATCTCAAGCCGGAGCCGAAGAGCGTGGCGCCGGCCGACGTTGCCCAGGACATTATCACCAAGGCGCAGAATGCGCTTTTCCTGCTGCATCGCGGCCTGGATGTCGCCGCTATCGAAGAGGCGGCAAACCGGCTTGCCGGCGCCGAGATGATTTATGCCTTCGGCTCTGGCGGCAATTCCTCGATGATCGCCAGCGAGCTGCAGAACAGACTGTTCCGGTTCGGCTTGCGGATTACGTCAAGTTCCGACCACAGCATGCAGCTGATGATGGCGGCGGCTGCGAAGCCGACGGATGTGCTGATCGGTTCGTCCTTCTCCGGCCGCAATGCCGAGCTGGTGCGCGCCTTCGCACTGGCGCGCGAAGCGAAGGTGCCGACCATCGCGCTGACGCAGAGCGGAAGCCCGGTGGCGCATGCCGCCGATATCACGCTGCCGGTCGATCTGCCGGAGGGCGACAATATCTATCGGCCGACGTCGACACGCATCGCCTATCTTGCCGTGGTCGACATTCTCGCCAGCCTGGTCGCCTATCGCATCCAGCCGCAGGCAACGGTGATATTGCGCCGTATCAAGCAACAGCTCGTGGCCCATCGCGACGGCGACGACCGCCAGCTTCTCGGGGACTAGACCGTCTGGAGCTACCGACAAAACAACAATAAAGGGCGGCACGGTTCGCCGCTCGGGAACTAATTAGGGGAAACCATATGAGCAAATCCGTTGCCATCGTCACAGGGGCCGCAGGCGATATCGGCCGCGCCATCGCCGAACGCCTGGCGGATGACCATGATGTCATCCTGCTCGTCGATATAGACGAGACGGCAGTGCGGCAGGCGGCGCTGGCGCTCGGCCCGGCCGAGCGTTTCGTGCCGCTCAAGGCTGACATCACCAGCGATGCCGATGTCGCCGAAATGGCCAAGGCGGCATCGGGATTGGGCGGATTGAGAACGCTGGTCAACAATGCCGGTGCCGCCCGTGCGGTCAGCCTCCACGATACGACGCCGGCCATATGGCGTGCCGACAATGCCCTCAATCTCGAGGCGGCGTTCCTGTGTTTCCGCGCCGTCGAGGACATGCTGAAGGCGTCGAAGGGATCGGTGGTCAATATCGCCTCCGTCAACGGCATGGCCGTTTTCGGTCATCCGGCCTATAGCGCCGCCAAGGCCGGGCTTTTGCATTTCACCCGGCTGGTCGCGGTCGAATACGGCAAGTTCGGCATCCGCGCCAATGCAGTCGCCCCCGGCACCGTGCGCACCCAGGCCTGGGAAATACGTGCTGCCGCCAATCCGAATGTCTTCGAGGAGGCGAAGCGCTGGTATGCACTGCAGCGCGTCGTCGATCCCATCGATGTCGCCAATGCCGTGTCCTTCCTCGCAAGCCCGCTCGCCTCGGCGATAACAGGCGTCTGCCTGCCCGTTGATTGCGGCCTGACGGCGGGGCAGGCGGAACTCGCCCACACCTTCTCTCAATCAGAACATTACTGACGCTCGTTGCCAAAGGGGAACATGATGCAGCCGGCCGCCTATCATCTCGAAAATACATGGTCTCCCGAGGGCGGAAAGCATGGTCGGCTGACCCTGACGCTTTTCAATTTCTCGGACGCGCCTCTTACGAATTTTCGGCTTGCCTATACGACGCTGACGCGCCTCGTCGATCCGCAAGCCTGCGACAACGCCGTCTTCCTGCGCCGCAACGCCAATTTTCACGAATTCGCGCCGCCGGCCGGTGTGTCCATCGCGCCCGGAGAGAGCTGGACGTTCACCGTCTCCGCGCTTCATAGGATCGCGCGGCATTGCACCGACGGTGCCAAATCCGCCTATGTGACGCTGGCGGACGGCACCCATGTCACGGTGTTTACATCGGATCTCCTGCTTGAGGGTCGCGTCAGCGAGCCGCCGCCGGTGCTGCTGCCGGAAGGCAGGCTGGAGCTTCCCTACGCCATCCAGCCCTGGCCGGCGACGATCGATGTCAAGCCGGGCGAAGATTTCCCGGTCGTGCTCTATCCGGCCAAGGGCTCCGATCCCGCAAGCGTGAAGGCGCTTGCCACGGCACAGGCGCTCTTCCGCCGGCTGTTTCCTTCCAATCACATTCCCTTCAGCCTCATTGCCGCGCCTGAGGGCAGGGCGCTGCGCTTCGTCGAACGGCCGGCGCTTGCCCGCGAGGCCTATGAGCTTTCCTTCTCCGGCGATGAAGTCGTGCTTGCTTTCTCCGCCGAGGCCGGCCGCCTTTATGGACTGACGACGCTGGCCCAGCTCCTCGATGGCGCGCGGCGCGAGCCCGGTAAGTTCCGCTTCCCGGTCGCGGGCGTAATCGCCGATCATCCGCGCTACGGCTGGCGCGGCTGCCATCTCGATGTCTCCAGGCAATTCACCCCCAAGGCCGATGTCCTGCGCCTGCTCGACATTCTCGCCTGGCTGAAACTCAACATTTTCCATTGGCACCTGACCGATGACGAGGCCTGGCGGCTGGAGATCCGCGCCTATCCGCAGCTGACCACGACAGGCGTGCTGCGTGGGCCGGACGAGCCGCTGCTGCCGCAGCTCGGCAACGCCGCCGAGCCTGTCGGCGGCTTCTATTCGCAGGATGATGTCAGAGAAATCGTCGCCCGCGCCACGGCGCTCGGCATCGAGGTGATCCCGGAGATCGATATCCCCGGCCACAGCACCGCCACCCTCGTTGCCCTGCCTGACCTCATCGATGGGCAGGAAGCACCGGACAGCTATCACTCCGTCCAGGGTTTCCCGAACAATGCGCTCAATCCGGCGATCGAGCTCACCTATGAATTCCTCGGCAAGGTCTTCGACGAAATGGTCGAGCTCTTCCCGTCCGAATATATCCATATCGGCGGCGATGAGGTCGCCAACGGGTCCTGGCTCGCCTCGCCGCTGGCGCGCAGGCTGATGGAGCAGGAAGGCATATCGGGAACGTTCGCGCTGCAATCCTATTTCCTGAAGCGCATCAAGGCCATGCTCACCCAGCGCGGACGCAGGCTTGCCGGCTGGAACGAAGTCGCCCATGGCGGCGGCGTCGATCCGGAAGGCACCTTGCTGATGGCCTGGGAAAAGCCCGAGGTCGGCATCGAGCTTGCGCGCGAGGGCTATGAAGTCGTCATGACGCCGGGGCAGGCCTATTATCTCGACATGGTGCAGGCCGATGCCTGGCAGGAGCCGGGCGCGAGCTGGGCGGGCACCGTGCCGCCGGCCCATACCTATGCCTATGAAGCCGAGGGTGATTTCCCGGATGAGCTGAAGCATCTCATGAAGGGCGTGCAGGCCTGCATCTGGCAGGAGAATTTCGTCTCCCGCGACTATTTCAATCGCCTGGTCTTCCCGCGCCTGCCTGCTATTGCCGAGGCAGCCTGGACGCCGAAGGCACAAAAGGATTGGCTGCGCTTTGCCGCCATCGTCCCGCTGAGCCCGAGGCTTTAGCTTACCCGGAGCTTCAGCTTAATTGTCGGAAGCGGATCAGCTCTCCACGATCGTCGGTTGATTACGCTTGACGCCGCCGAACGAGAGTTTCGGCGGCTTTTTCATGCCCGGCGGGCATCAAGGCGGCGGTTGGCAAGCGGGCCTGCTATCGCGCCGCCTCCCGCATTCGGCCAAACCCGATGAAGCCCAGGAAAATCTTGCCGGCACGCCTACAGCCCAGGAACATCTCGCCACCGCTCCCGTTATCGCCTAGTGGCGTCAGGAGAGGAGTCGATTTCATCGACTATTATATGATGATGGCCGCATGCGTCGGCGCTGGATCAATTCTGATCGCAGCGCTCGTGGCGCTCTATGGTTGAGGAGGATGGCCATGGAATACGGTGATTGGAACAATCCTGTCATAGTCGAGCTCGGCGGTGCTGGTCACTTCGCGATCATCACCAACGCGCTCGACGCGGCCAACTGCATGAGCGACGAGTGGCCGGTGAACAGTGGGCCTGCAGTGGATGAGGCCGTGCTGGTATGCCTCGATGCCGTTCTCGGCAAGGCGTCCGCCGAGGAATCGCGGCAAGCCTTCCTGGAAGCCGCGCAAGAGGCAGGGCTTAGCGTCAGGCCAGACGCTGAAAGCCTTCACTAGATCGATATGCAACACATGGCGGAAGTGATGAAGCGGCCCAGGACATTTGGACCGGAAACGCTCAGATCATCCAGAAGATCAGGGCGAGGATCACGATAACAGCGAGGATGAAACCCATCATCCTCCCAAGCCCTTCATTGACGTTGCCGTTGCCGACGATCAGATCGTACCAGTCGCTCTTGTGGTCCATTCAAAATCCCTCGGGGTTTCCCTTATTAGGTAGACCTCTTCGTCGGCAGTCAATGATTTAAAGATGATCCGAAGAACTTGGATGTCGGCCGTCGATCAAGCCTTCATCGCCTGCCGGCGACGGCAGCGGAGAACAGTTGGAACCGGT
The DNA here is from genome assembly GCF_003627795.1 of Rhizobium sp. CCGE531. Classification (NCBI taxonomy): domain Bacteria; kingdom Pseudomonadati; phylum Pseudomonadota; class Alphaproteobacteria; order Hyphomicrobiales; family Rhizobiaceae; genus Rhizobium; species Rhizobium sp. CCGE531. The sequence continues at coordinate 390,298 of NZ_CP032684.1, forward strand.
TTGTACGGAGATGCCGAAGGCGAGGATTTTAATCCGCCCGCCCCCATTTCAAGGCAAGCTCATGTGAGCTTCCGGCTAACCGGAAGCTGCATCACGTGCAGTTGCTAAGTCTTGAAATCCTTGAGAAATCACGTTTCTCAAAAAATGGAATGGTGCCCAGAAGAGGACTCGAACCTCCACACCCTTTCGGGTACCAGCACCTGAAGCTGGCGCGTCTACCAATTCCGCCATCTGGGCGACGGACACGCATGTAAGGGGGTGGCCGTCTGGTGTCAACAGGGTTTTTGAAGTTTTCGTGTCAATCTGGAAAAAAGCGGTTGAGGCCCGGGTCAGACCCGGGCTGCAGCCCATGCACTGATGAGGCCAAGTCCCTGTTCCAGCAGGGCCTTTGCTTCGCTTTCGCTTGATGCTTCCACATAGCAGCGCATTTCCGGCGCGTTGCCGGAGGGGCGGAAATGGATGATTCGGTTATCCACAAGCGTAACCCGCAGCCCGTCGATGTCGCTCTTGGAGGCGACGGTCGCGATGGACGTGAGGAAATCCGCCAGATTGGCATCGGAGGCGCGCAGATAGGCCATCAGCGCCGCGCTGGTCTCGACCGGAAAATTCTCCAGGCGGTCGGCGGCCGCAAAGGGCAGGCGGTAGCTGCCGGCAACGGCGGAAAGCGGCTTGCCCGCCTTTGCGGCGGCATAGAGCGTCGCCAGGATCGGCAGGAAGCTGTCGCGCGTCGGCAGCGGCTCCAAGGGTTTGCCCTCGACGGTGAAGCGGCTGGCCGTCAGCGTGCCGCCATTGGCCTCGAAGCCCATGACATTGGCCTTATCCGCGGCAACGGCTTCATCCATGCCGGCGATCACATAGGGCGAGCCGACGCGGGTGCGGGTGACGGCATAGGAACCGGCCGATTCGATGCCGGAATTGGAGGTGACCGGGGTTACCACGACTTCGGCACCGAGGAAGTTTGCGGCGATGAGGCCGAGCAGATCGCCGCGCAGCGGCTCGCCGGTTTCATCCGCCACCAGCGGCCGGTCGCCGTCGCCATCAGCCGAAACGATGGCATCCAGCCCATGTTCCGGTGCCCAGCCCTTCATGAGGCGGATGGTCTCGGCCGAGACCGCTTCGGTATCCACCGGGATGAAGCTCTCGGAGCGGCCGAGCGGCACGACGCGGGCGCCATAATGGGCAAGCACCTGACCGAAGAGATCGCGCGCGACCGTGCTGTGCTGATAGACGCCGATGGTGAGGCCGGCGAGGCTGCCTGATGGCAGCAGGCCCTTGTTGCGCTCCAGGAACAGCGCCTCGGTCTCGGCCGTGCGATTTTCCGCCTCGGCAGGCGTCTCGTCGAGCACCGAGTCACCGATCGCCAGGGCTTCCTCGCTGATCGCCACCTCGTCGCGCTTGTCGATTTCGCCATCAGGTCGGTAGAATTTGATGCCGTTGCGATCGGCGGGAATATGCGAGCCGGTGATCATCAGCGAGGCCGCCTTCAACCGCAGCCCGTAAAGCGCCAGCGCCGGCGTCGGCAGCGTGCCGCAGTCGATCGGCGTCAGGCCAGCGCGCTTCAGCGCGCCGATGCAGGTGGCGGAGATGGACGGGCTCGATACGCGGAAATCGCGGCCGATAAGGACGAGATCGCCCGATTTGGCACGGCCGCTCTTCAGTAGGTAGCGGGCAAAGGCCGTGGCATAGAGAGCGGATGCCCGTCCGGTGAGATCTGCGGATAAGCCACGAAGGCCGCTGGTGCCGAATTTCAAGCTGCTCACAGGCAATCTCCCTTGCAATGATCGGGCTGTTATGGAGCAAGCCGCGTTGCCGATCAACTGATTGCGAGTAGCTGGCTGCCGGAGCCGGTAGCACTGGTTTTGCGTTGTCTGCGACCCCAGATAGGTAACAGCTGCTGCGAAAAGCATGCGGTTTCGCCGCAGAGTGGATAGGAGTTCATCATGACTGTTTTCGGCAGGATCGCGCCCGGATGTGTTCTCGCACTCGCCTTGCTGGCGCAGGCGGATTTTGCGGCCGCCGCTTCGAATTCCCCGAAAATCCTCATTCCGCCGCGCAGCACGAATTCCGTCATTTGCGATTCCCGTGGCTGCTTCGGCTTCGGGGAACGGCAGTTTTACACCCGCCCCGGCCAACCGCTGCCGATTACGCCGCCCTATGCGGGCGGCGTGAACCGCTACGACGCTCCGCGAATTCAGATTCCGCCGCGTGAAACCTATACGCCGCCGAGGACGGTCTATCCTTCGCCGGCCCAGCAGCGCATGCGGCATCAGACATGGTGCGCCGAACGCTACCGGACGTATAATCCCGGCACCGACCTCTATTCCACCATCAATCGCGGCTTCCAGCCGTGCCGCGCGCCCTTCGACTGACGGCGCGGGCGGTACAAGGGTCGCTTTAGCTTTCCAGCGATGCGCGATCGGTATGGCCGAGATCGCGCTCGGGATCGATGACATCGCGCACCCGCTGCTTCAGCTCCTTCGGCCCGGGGAAGCCGCCGTCGCGCTTGCGCTCCCATAAAAGCTCGCCGTCGATACGGATTTCGAAGACGCCGCCGGTACCCGGTATCAGCGCCACTTCGCCGAGACTGTCGGTAAAGGTCTGCAGGAGCTCCTGCGCCATCCAGCCGGAGCGCAAAAGCCAGTTGCATTGGGTGCAGTAGAGAATGGTGATCCTGGGCTTGTCGCTCATCGCAGAGTCCTCGTTGTTTGCTGACATTTATGCTCAACTTTAGCCGACTGCAAGCCGGAGTCATTCTCGGCTCTTGCCTGTCTCGCCGCCTCATGCTCATCTCTGCCCAGGATATCGTTTGGGATCATCAGGATGCGCGTCGCCATTATCGAGAACATGAAAAATACCCCGCTCGGTGCCCTCGGCATCGCGCTCGAAGAGGCGAGGGCTGAGATCGAATGGTTCCGGCCATGGAACGGCGAAGCGCTGCCCGGGGATACGGTGTCCCACGATGCGCTTGTCGTCCTCGGCGGCGAGCAGAGCGCCCGCGACGATCACACCCATCCCTATCTGCCCGAGCTGGCGCAGCTCATGCGCAGTTTCGAGAGCGAGGACAAGGCCGTACTCGGCATTTGTCTCGGCAGCCAGATCCTGGCGCGCGCCTACGAGGCGGAAAATTTTCTCGGCACAGCTCATGAGTTCGGCTGGAAGACGGTCGGCCTCACCGACGAAGGCAAGGCGGATCCGCTGCTCGCCGATATCGGCGACGATTTTACCATCTTCGAATGGCATTCCGACACCTTTACCTTGCCGGCCGGCGCCACCCGCCTCGCGACCAACGGCGTGACATGCAACCAGGCCTTCCGCATCGGCCGCGCCACCTATGGCACGCAGTTCCACTTCGAGGCCAATGCGGCCGTGGTCGACCGCTGGCGCGAAGAATTCAAGGGGACCATCGAGCGCAAGGAGCCCGGCTGGCTGGAGGATTATCCGGAGCTTGTCGCGAAGCACGCCGCTGCGGCCGAGACTGCCGGTCTTGCCATCGCGCGGGCCTGGGTGCGGACGATAGAAGCACAAGTGGAATTTCCGCAGGCCGTGGAAGCCTGAGGACGGCGTACAATAATTACGCACCGCCGGCACATCGGGTCGCGATGTGCCGTGCAAGTAGATTTGAAATGGGAGGAGATGACATTATGAGCACGCTGGAACTACCCTGCGAAGGCAGCTGCCGTTGCGGACAGGTGCGGTTGAAGATCAACGCCAAGCCGTTGCTCACCATGGCCTGCCATTGCACAGGCTGCCAGCGCATGACGGCCGGACCTTATTCGCTGAGCGCCGCCATCCCCACGGAGGGTTTCGAGGTGACACAGGGCGAGCCTGTCATCGGCGGCCTGCATGGCGATGTCATCCATCACTATTTCTGCCCGCATTGCATGAGCTGGCTGTTCACGAAGCTGGATGGCATCGACTGGTTCGTCAATGTCCGCGCCACCATGCTCGACGACACCAGCTGGTTCACGCCCTTCATGGAGACCTGGACGAGCGAAAAGCTGCCCTGGGTGACGACGCCGGCGAAACACAGCTATGCGGCACTGCCGGCGATGGACGAGTATGAAGGCTTGATCGGGGAGTATATGGGGCAGGGGTGAGGCTGAGCCTCACTCATCCCCCATCTTTAGCGCGGCGATAAAGGCTTCCTGCGGGATTTCGACCTTGCCGAACTGCCGCATGCGCTTCTTGCCTTCCTTCTGCTTATCGAGCAGCTTGCGCTTGCGGGTGGCGTCGCCGCCGTAGCACTTGGCGGTCACGTCCTTGCGTAGCGCCTTGACCGTCTCGCGGGCGATGATGCGCCCGCCGATGGCGGCCTGGATCGGGATCTGGAACATGTGCTGCGGGATCAGGTCCTTCAGCTTCTCGCACATGACACGGCCGCGCTTTTCGGCGGCGGAGCGGTGTACGAGCATGGAGAGCGCATCAACCGGTTCGGCATTGACGAGGATCGACATCTTGACGAGATCGCTCTCGCGATAATCGGTCAGGCTGTAGTCGAAGGAGGCGTAGCCCTTGGAAATCGACTTCAGGCGATCGTAGAAATCGAAGACCACTTCGTTGAGCGGCAGGTCGTAGGTGATCATGGCGCGGTTGCCGACATAGGTCAGTTCGGTCTGGACGCCGCGGCGGTCCTGGCAGAGCTTCAGGATCGAGCCGAGATAGTCGTCCGGCGTCAGGATCGTCGCCTTGATCCATGGTTCGCGGAATTCGGCGATCTTGACGACGTCGGGCATGTCGGCCGGATTGTGCAGCTCGATCTCGGTGCCGTCGTTCATGGTCAGCTGATAGACGACGGAGGGCGCCGTCGCGATCAGGTCGAGATTGAATTCGCGCTCGAGGCGCTCCTGGATGATTTCCAGGTGCAGCAGGCCGAGGAAGCCGCAGCGGAAGCCGAAGCCGAGGGCGGCCGAGGATTCCATCTCGAAGGAGAAGCTGGCGTCGTTGAGGCGCAGCTTGCCCATGGCCGAGCGCAGGTCCTCGAAATCGGCGGCATCGACCGGGAAGAGGCCGCAGAACACGACAGGCTGCGCCGGCTTGAAGCCCGGCAGCGCCTCGGCGGTCGGGCGCTTGTCCTCGGTGATGGTATCGCCGACGCGCGTATCGGCCACTTCCTTGATCGAAGCGGTGATGAAGCCGATCTCGCCGGGGCCGAGGCTGTCGACGGCGACCATCTTCGGCGTCAGAACGCCGACGCGCTCGATCTGGTACTTCGCGTCCGTGCCCATCATGCGGATGGTCTGGCCCTTGGTCAGCGTGCCGTCGATGATGCGCACGAGAACCATGACGCCGAGATAGGTGTCGTACCAGCTGTCGACCAGCAGCGCCTTCAGCGGCGCCTTCTCGCCGCCCGCGCTCTTCGGCGCCGGCAGCTTGTTGACGATGGCTTCCAGAACGTCGGGGATGCCGAGGCCGGTCTTGGCCGAGATCAGCACGGCGTCGGAGGCATCGATGCCGATGACCTCTTCGATCTGGTCCTTAATGCGGTCGGGCTCGGCCGCCGGCAGGTCGATCTTGTTGAGGACGGTGACGATCTCGTGATTGTTGTCAATCGCCTGATAGACGTTGGCGAGTGTCTGCGCTTCCACGCCCTGCGACGCATCGACGACAAGCAGCGATCCCTCGCAGGCCGACAGCGAGCGCGAGACTTCATAGGCGAAGTCGACGTGGCCGGGCGTGTCGATCAGGTTGAGGATATAGGTCTCGCCATTCTGGGCCTTGTAGTGCAGGCGCACCGTCTGGGCCTTGATGGTGATGCCGCGCTCGCGCTCGATCTCCATGTTGTCCAACACCTGCTCCGACATCTCGCGTTCGGCAAGGCCGCCAGTCGTCTGGATCAGGCGGTCGGCCAGCGTCGATTTGCCGTGGTCGATATGGGCCACGATCGAGAAGTTGCGGATATGCGAAAGCGGAGTGGTGGAATTGGTGCTCATGCGCGCCATATAGCAGCGCCGCCCCGCGCCGCAAAGCGGAAAAGCGGGGCTTTGGCGGCTATCTTCACCTTATGTTAGCCTTTTCCGGCCCGCCATCAATGAACGCCGAAGCAGACTTGATTCCATCATGCGGTCGTGTATTTCTTATATAGTAGAATCGCGAAGCGTGAGATGTAGGCAATGGCGGATGATGATCTGGAACTGGCGATTGGCGCGCGCATCAAGGAGCTGCGGATCGCCCGTGGCCTGACGCTGGATGAGCTTGCCAACGCCTCGGCCGTCAGCCGCGCCATGATCTCGCGCATCGAGCGGGCGGAGGCGAGCCCGACGGCCTCGCTGCTGTCACGGCTCTGCGCGGCGCTCGGCCTTTCGCTTTCAGCCTTCTTTGCCGAGGAGGATGAGAAGGTGTCGCCGCTTGCCCGCCGCGAGCAGCAGGCGATCTGGCGCGACCCGGGAACCGGCTATATCAGACGCGCCGTCTCGCCGCCGGGAACGGGCTCGAAGGTTGATGTCGTCGAGGTCATCTTCCCGGCCGGCGCGCGCGTCGTCTTCCCGCCGAACACCGCAAGTCTCGGCATGACCCAGCATGTCTGGCTGTTCGAAGGCGAGATGGAGGTGACGCACCGCGATGTCACCCATCGCCTCTTGCCCGGCGATTGTCTCTTCATGGGCGTCGGCGACGGCCACGCCTTCCACAATCCCGGCGAGGGACCGGCGCGCTACAGCGTCATCCTCGATCGCGGCCGTTCATAGCCACCCAAGGATCTTTTCATGCCCGACATTCGCCTTCTCTCCGTAGCCGATGCTCGCGCCGTCCTGCCGGATCTCTGCGATGTGCTCGCCGATTGCGTCAATGGCGGCGCTTCCGTCGGTTTCATGCAGCCTTACGGGCCGGCCGATGCCATGCCCTATTGGCAAGGCGTCGCCGATAGCGTCGAAAGCGGTGCGACGCTGCTTCTCGTTGCCGTGATCGAGGGCAGGGTTGTCGGAACGGTGCAGGTGGGCGCCGCGCAGATGCCGAACCAGCCGCATCGCGGCGATCTCAAGAAGCTGCTGGTGCATCGCTCTGCGCGGGGCAAGGGGCTTGCCCGGCTTCTGATGGAGGCGGCGGAGCGCGAGGCCGCCCGCATCGGCAAGATCTTGCTCGTACTCGATACTGCGACCGGCAGCGATGCGGAGGCAATCTATCCGCGCCTCGGCTGGCAGCGCGTCGGCGTCATCCCCGACTATGCGATGTGGCCGGAGGGCGGGTTTTGCGACACGACCTTGTTTTATAAGCGTATCGCGGCCTGAAAGGGACCGCTCAGGCGGAGAAGGCGGCAATGGCATCCCGCAATGTCGAGCCCGATGTCCATTGCATCGCCTTCCAGCCGAATTGCCGCGCGGCCTGCTTTGGAGTTCGTGGAGGGCGGCTTACCCCCCTCTGTCACTTCGTGACATCTCCCCCACAAGGGGGGAGATTGGTAACCCGCTGCATCGACCTGCCTCAAACTAATATTGTGTCCGCAGACGCCGAAGGACATGTATTGTTGGGAGTAGCGGCGAACTCCCAATAATCTCCCCCTTGTGGGGGAGATGTCGCGAAAGCGACAGAGGGGGGTATCAAAGGTGCGGCAAGCTCGAGCCGCAATAATTGGACGACACATCAGCCCATGGTCATGAAAAGCGGCAACCCGTCGCTCGGTCGGCCATGGATCAGGACACCGTCGACATCGACCATCAGGAGTTTCATGCTGCTGCCCTCGATTCATCAAACGCAGGCGGAAGGTGCCGTCGTTTGCGATTGTCTTCAAGACGGCATCCCGCCCTTTTTTCTCCGCCGCGATGCATGTAAGCCTTCGTGTCATCAGGATAACCAAGCCGACAACGGAGGAGGCGACGATGCGGGTCATCTATTCGGTAGATCACAAGCTCAGGGATGCCAAGACCGAGCTGCATGATGGCCAGCTCGTCACGCCCTTCGAAGCGCCCTTCCGCGCCGAATGGATCCTCGCGGCCGTCAGGGGGGCTGGTTTTACCGATGTCGTTGCGCCGGAAGTCCATGGGCTGCAGACGGCGCGCAAGGTCCATGATCCGGCCTATCTCGATTTTCTCGGCGTGGTCTGGGAGCGCTGGGTCGCCGCCGGCTACAAGGGCGAGGCGATCGCCAATTCCTTTCCCATCAGGCGCACCAGCCAGCGCGTGCCTGACAATATCGTCGGCATGATCGGCCATTATGCCAACGCCGCCGATACCTCGATCACCAAAGGCACCTACGAGGCGGCGCTTGCCTCGATGCGCTGCGCCCTGACCGGCGCCGACTGGCTCCATGCCGGCAATCGCTTCGGCTTCGCGCTCTGCCGCCCGCCCGGTCATCACGCCGGCTTCGATCTCTTCGGCGGCTATTGCTTCATCAACAATGCCGGCGTCGCCGCACAACGCCTGCGCGATCACGGCGCGGCGAGAGTTGCCGTGCTCGATGTCGATTTCCATCACGGCAACGGCACGCAGGACATATTCTACCGGCGAAGCGATGTCTTTACCGCCTCGCTGCATGGCGATCCGATCCATGCCTTTCCCTATTTCCTCGGCCATGCCGACGAGGAAGGCGAGGGCGATGGGCTGGGCGCCAACCGCAATTACCCCCTGCCGCGCGGCACGCCCTGGGAGGTCTGGTCGGCAGCGCTCGACGATGCGCTTTCCCGCATCAAGGCGTTCGGCGCGGAGGCGATCGTGCTCTCGCTCGGCGTCGATACGTTCGAGCGCGATCCGATCTCTTTCTTCAAGCTGACGTCGCAGGATTTCATTCGCATGGGCGAGCGCATCGCTGCCGCCGGCCTGCCCGTTCTTGTCTGCATGGAGGGCGGTTACGGCGTGCCCGAGATCGGCCTCAACGTCGCCAATGTGCTGAAAGGCCTTGAAGGCTGAGAAGGTTTTGCATCAAAGCACCTGATCGCAGCATGAAAAGTTTGAATTTGTCAGTATGGGACCAGACCTCTACAACCGCCGTCTGATTGGGGGAGGTCATGGACCAGAAGCTTGTCGAAAGTGGATCGGATGGTGGCGCAGCATTGATGCCGCATCCGGATGTCGCGCCATCAACCGGCGGCATCGCCGCCGGCGTGCTCATGTGCGTCCTGTCCATGTCGTCAATCCAGTTCGGCTCGGCCTTGTCATCCCCGATCATCAACGCCTATGGGCCGGCCGGCGCGACATGGCTGCGGCTGGTCTTCGCGTCTGCCGCATTGGCGATCATCGTCCGTCCGAAGATCATGAGCTACAACCGATCGCAATGGCTTGGCGTGCTGGCGCTCGGCACCGTATCGGCGCTGATGACGACCTCCTTCTTCTCGGCGATCGCGCGCATTCCATTGGGTCTTGCCGTCGCTATCGAATTTCTCGGGCCTCTGCTGGTCGCGACCCTCGGCTTTGGGCTCAGCCGTCAGCTTCTCTGGCCTATCTTCGCCGCCATCGGCGTCCTGCTCTTGGCCTATGACGGCGAGGAGTGGGTCGGCAATCTCACAGGTGTCCTCTTTGCCATCGGCGCGGGGGCGGGGTGGGCTTGCTATATCCTGTTGACGAAGAAGGTTGGTAATGCCTTCCAGGGTTTGGAAGGCCTTTCCATGTCGCTGCTGGTTGCGGCCGTCGTTTCAACGCCTTTCGGCTTTGCCTCCGCCGCTCCTCACCTGACGGGTTTCGGCCTCCTCGAAATAGCCGGGCTGGCGCTGCTTGTTCCGCTGCTGCCCTATGTGCTGGAAATGGTGGCGCTGCGGCGCATGCCGACTTCATCCTTCGGCATCCTCATGAGCCTCGAACCCGCCATCGGCGCCTTTGCAGGCTTCGTCATCCTGTCGCAACCGATGACGCCATCGCAGATGTTCGGCACGGCGCTCGTTGTCTCCGCCAGCATCGGCGCGACGGTTTTTGCTGCGAAGGGTTGATTGGCGGCGGGTGAGAGGGCCTAGCATCGAGGTTCGAGTTTGCCGAGCCTCTGATACCCTCCGCGAGCTCAAATCCAAAATGCTCACTCATCCCTATCGTGACGCATCTTCCACTGTGCACTTGGGATCAATCATATCCTCCGCGGACCCGCGGGATTTGTTCTCTCCCATGACTCTCGCCAGAATATAGAAGCCATGCTGCCCGTCCGGCGATGTCGAGCCAAAGACGCCGACTACGACGTTTTCCATATTTGCGCGGGCTCCATCCACACCGTCCGCGACAAGCTTCAGCGGGTTCAAGTTTGAAAGATCATCGGCCGCCTCGAATGTTGCCCACCAACCGGCCTTGGTCCTCAGGCTTGTAAACCGGCCGCTGCCAATCTCTGTTGCGTGGGTTTTCAAGAGCGCGCGAAAGCGCGGCGTCTCGCACCCCATGTGGATATGCAGCCGATCTTGGGTGCGCCAGCTGGCGGCGTTTATCGCCAGCGCAAAATTCTGGGGCGACTCTTTCCAGGCACGCTGGCCTAGTTCGTCGGCCCGCTCTCTCCACGCCGCATCGAAATAGTTCGGTGCTTCCGCCGCCAGAAGGCGAGGGTCCTCGATCCCTGGCACGTCGGCGAGCGGCGCAAGAATGGTTCGCTCCTTATCGGCCGGCTCGCGAAGAACCGCGTAGGAAGATAGTGGATCCTCCGCCCGGACGACTTTGACGCACGGATACGGCGATCCTGTCAGGGCAGAATTGACCTCGCAGGCCCTGACGACCAGCCCCAAAGCAGAGCGGCTGGCGAATGAGCTCATGATGACGACGGCGATAACGAGGGAAATAGAGAGAACGACAAGCCGGTGCTTCATGTGTGATTTCGATTTCCTGCTGAGGAGCCGATCATTCCCGAAAACCTGCCTTTCATGACACCTTACCTATCGGCACATTGATATTTCCAGAAATGCTGCCTGGCAAAACAGAAAATGTTGAACTTGCAACGCGGCGGATGGACCGCCTACAGCGCAAACTTGCCATAACGATGTCACCGAGGTCGGCGGCATCATCGAGCGCGCATTTGCCCGCGAGGTGCTTTAAACGGTCTTCCTTGCGGGATCATCCAGTGCCGGATTGTAGAACAGCGAGAGCGTCAGGCTCTTGGCGATGCGTTCGGCCGTTGCCATGAACCAGTCCTTCGCCTGGTCGGAAGGCGCGATATCGGCAAGCGTCTGCGAGAAAAGCGCCAGCCATTCCGGAAAAAGATCGGCCGCCATGCCTTCGACGCCGAGATGCGCCTGCACCGGCTTGCCGCCATAGGCGCCGTTCTTGAAGGCGACCGACGACCAGAAGCGCTTCATCTTTTCCATATGATCGGGCCAGCGCCCGGCAAGGCGTCCATCGAAGACCGGTCCTAGCCGGGGATGCGCCTGCACGCGGCCATAGAATGTATCGACCAGCCTGTCGATGAAGGCGGCATCGATGCCCATGCGAGCCATCTCCGCCTCGGCCTTTTCGCGAATGCCGGCAAGATGAGCGGCGCGGGCCTGTATGTCGTTTTCCATGATGCACTCCGGGCGGTCCCGCATTGAATTCGCGGCAACCGGTTTTGTCAGCGTCTATGTATGCAATTTCCTGACGCAGCCAAGACGTCATGGAGATGTTGCGGCAATCTGTCAAAACTATCCCGCGATTTGCCGCCGCCTTATGCGATGGGCCGCGAATTTTCCAGCGCGATTTCCCTCCTTGCAACAGCGCTTCCCGCTTGACCGGCGCAATGGCTCATTTTAAAATTAGAATAATTCTAAAATTATAAGGTTGCCCCCGATGCTGTTAGGTCTATTCCGCCCGTCGAAACGTTCCTTCACCTCCCTGTCCGAGCAGGAGATCCTGGCCATCGCCATCGCCGCCGAAGAGGACGATTCGCGCATCTATCTTGCCTATGCCGACATTCTGCGCCCCAATTTCCCCGAGTCGGCCAAGGTCTTCGAGGATATGGCCGAGGTCGAGGATACCCACCGCAAGACACTGATCGACATGCATCGCCAGCGTTTCGGCGAGCGTATTCCGCTCATCCGGCGCGAGCATGTGCAGGGATTCTACGAGCGCAAGCCGGATTGGCTGCGCAAGAACCTATCGCTCGATGCCATGCGTGACGAGGCCGAGGCGATGGAGCAGCAGGCCTATCATTTTTATGTCGAAGCCGCCAAGCAGGTTTCCGATGCCTCGACGCGCCAGCTTCTCGGTGATCTGGCGCTGGCCGAGCAGGGGCATGAAGACGTTGCCCGCATGCTTGGCGACAAGCACACGCCGGAAACGGTCAAGCAGGAGGAAGACGCCCAGGCGCGCCGTCAGTTCGTGCTGACCTATGTGCAGCCGGGCCTTGCCGGCCTGATGGATGGCTCCGTCTCCACGCTCGCGCCGATCTTCGCCGCCGCCTTCGCCACGCAGCAGACATGGCAGACCTTTCTCGTCGGTCTTTCGGCGTCTGTCGGCGCCGGTATCTCCATGGGTTTCACCGAGGCGGCCCACGACGACGGCAAGATCTCCGGTCGCGGCTCGCCGATCAAGCGCGGCCTTGCCTGCGGCATCATGACGGCGCTTGGCGGTCTCGGCCACGCGCTGCCCTATCTCATTCCGCATTTCTGGACCGCGACGATCACGGCTGCCGTCGTCGTCTTCTTCGAGCTGTGGGCCATCGCCTTCATCCAGAACAGATATATGGAGACGCCGTTCCTGCGCGCGGCCTTCCAGGTCGTGCTCGGCGGCTCGCTCGTGCTCGGCGCCGGCATTCTGATCGGGAATGGGTGAGACGCGTTCGGCGAAGCCGACGAAACGATCCAGTGAATCGTTTCGAGCATCGAACGCCCTGAGCCCAAGCGAAGGGCCGGCGGGTGAGACATGGGTGATGTTTTGCACTCCCGGGGCAGGGCGGAGATCATCCATCATCACGAAATGTTAAAAATCGGAACGCCTGCCGTCGCCGCCGGTTAGCAACACGAGGCCGCTCTTGGCCTCGTATGCAAACCAAAGGAGATGATCCAATGGCAAATCAAGGTGGAACCCACGAGCAGCATGTGAAGGCTGGCCAACAGAGCCACAAGAACATGGAAAACGACACCAGGAATGCTTCGTCCACCAGCTCCCGCGAGCAGCACTCTGGCAATTCGCGCGGCGGCACCCACGAGCAACACGTCAAGGCAGGCCACCAGAGCCATAAGAACAGTTGACGTTCGTGGTGACGACCTATTCGTCCTTACCGGAGAGTAAGGAGCGTTCTTGCCACATGATGAAAAACGAAAGGCCGGTCCGATGGGCCGGCCTTCCTGCATGATGCAAATTGCTTTTCCGCTTACTTGACGGCGCCGACCAGAACGTCGTTGCCGTTCTCGATGGTGACCCAGCGCCCGGCATTGAAGCTCGCTTGACGCTTCATGTAGGAATAGGGGGTCTTGTACCAGACCTTGACCTGGTCCTCGAGGTTATCGAGGATATAATCGCCCTGCTTGGTGCGTAGCGTCAGCACCGCATGGCCTTCGCCATCCGGCTTGCGCACGACCGTCATCAGCAGGTTCGAGGCGGAAATGCCGCTCTGTATCAGGAGCTTGCGCTTCAGAAGGGCAAAATCCTCGCAATCACCTGCGGTCTTCGGATATTCCCAATATTCTTCCTGGCCGTAGACTTCCATGTCCGTTGCCGGTTGGATGGTCTTGTTGACGCGGAGATTGATCTGGGTGACCAGCGCCCAGGAAGCGGCGTTCATGTCGAGCGGACCGGCATTGCGGGTCGGGCCGCATTCGTCGGCATGCCTCTGGCAGAAATCATAGTGCCCGATCGGCTGGGAGGTCACGTTGCCAACCGTCATCGCTGCGCTCTGCTGAGGCGCCGGCACGGCCGACGACGACATCGCAACTATAGCAGCGAAGGCAATCAATACGCCCTTAATACGCACGCCCACTATCCTTGTATCGTCCCTGCATTTGTTAACAAATTGTTAATGTAGGGGGGCGTGGGAAGTCAATCGTTACTTAAGTGTTAACGCCGGAACCGGCTCATATGGTTAATTTCGGCACAATCCAGGGGATAGTTGCCACAATTCCATGCCTCTTATGATTATGGGAGCGCGCGCCAATATAGCTCCGGCAGCGATGCCGTGCTTGAAGTATTTCGCTCGTATCTGCTTGTTATTATGGCGTATTATGAAGAGCTAACGTCTCGGCGATATCAAGCATGCGCTCCAGATCCTGGGGACGCGACAGGCGATGGTCGCCATCACGCACAAGTGTTAACACCACATCGTCCGCCGGCAGGTGCTCGACGAGCTTTAACGAATGCGCAAAAGGCACGTCGGCGTCCTGCATGCCCTGCAATATATGCACCGGGCAGCCGGTCTCGACGATGCCCGTCAGCACGCGATTGGCGCGGCCATCCTCGATGAGGGCGCGGGTGAAGATGTTCGGCTCGGGGCTGTATTCCGAAGGCTCCTCGAAATAGCCGCGCTCCTCCAGCGATCGCCGCTCCGTCTCGGAAAGGTTCGGTTCAATGAGGTCGACGGTAAAGTCGGGGGCGGGCGCGATCAGCACCAGGCCCGCAATGGCGGGCGCCTTCTTGCGCTTGCGCAATTCCTGGATCACCCGAAGCGCGATCCAGCCGCCCATCGACGAGCCGACAAGAACGATCTTCTTCGGCTTGATGTGGTCGATGACGGCAAGCGCCTCTTCCAGCCAGCGCGAAATCGTGCCGTCGGTAAACTTGCCGCCGGATTGGCCGTGCCCGGAATAGTCGAAGCGAATGCAGCCGATACCCAGTCGCGCCGCCAGCGCATCCAGCTCCACCGCCTTGGTCCCGCTCATGTCCGACCGATAGCCGGAGAGCCAGACGAAGCTGACATTCTCGGCACCCTTGCCGGCCGCGCGCTGGACGACGGCGATCTGGCGTTCGCTCTCGCCCGTGCCGACGGGAAGGAAGATCGGTTGGATGGCTGCGGCTGTCTCGGACATGAAAACTCCCGGATTTTCTGCCCTATAGAACAGATTCGCGTTTGCGTGACCCGAAAAATCCTCGATCTTTGCGCAAGGGTTTCTATATTATCCGGGAACGATACTGTGTCCTTGGCGCATCTTGCGCCTCCAAGACATGCCCTCGACACGCGGGAGGTGTTTTTTTCCTGCTGTCATGCTATTGACTTCAACACAGCTTTTACGACATTTCCGTCAGTTGCGCCGACGGGGGACGAGAGGCTGCAGCTATCCGAAACAATTCGTGGAGAATACGACCATTCGCAGACCCTTTAAAACCGATGCGCCCGTAAAGGACGGGCCACGTTCCAACAGGGAAATTCGCGTTCCCAAAGTTCAGCTCATTACAGCTGACGGCCAGAATTTGGGCGTTGTGCCGATCGACCAGGCATTGAGAATGGCAGAGGAGGCCGGTCTCGATCTGGTGGAGATTTCCCCCAATGCGGAAGCGCCTGTGTGCAAGATCCTCGATCTGGGCAAGCTGAAATATGCCAACCAGAAGAAGGCCGCCGAGGCGCGCAAGAAGCAGAAGATCGTCGAAGTCAAAGAAATCAAGATGCGTCCCAACATCGACACCCATGACTATGAGGTGAAGATGAAGGCGATCGGCCGTTTCTTCGAGGAAGGCGACAAGGTGAAGGTGACCTTGAAGTTCCGTGGCCGCGAAATGGCCCACCAGGAACTCGGTATGAAGCTTCTTCAGCAGGTCAAGGAAGATACGCTCGAGATCGCCAAGGTGGAAGCCGAGCCCAAGCTCGAAGGCCGCCAGATGATGATGGTGCTTGCGCCCAAGTGAGGCGCAGGTTGAAATAAGAGGTCGGAGCCGTCCCATTGGGCGGCTTTTTCCTTTTTTGCAGTCGGGTCGCTCGTTGTCATCGATCTGCAAAGATTCACGCGCTCGGCCCGTTGCACTTCAAGGCAAGTGCGGTTATAAGCGCGCGTCCGAACTGACCGGCAGGGCATGCCGTGGCGGTTCAGAATGCTGGCGGGGCGGTTCATCACCGGATCCGCCGTTCAACAACAAACGCTCCGGCACCTTGTTGCAGCTCGGCCTGTCCGGATCTGTGGGAAGGGCTTTTTAGCAAAGCGCGCCAGGAAGCATCGAAGGAGTAGCAAAATGCCCAAGATGAAGACGAAGTCCTCTGCCAAGAAGCGGTTCAAGATCACCGCAACCGGCAAGGTCAAGGCAGCCGCTGCTGGCAAGCGCCACGGCATGATCAAGCGTAGCAACAAGTTCATTCGCGACGCCCGCGGCACCATGGTTCTCGCAGAACCGGATGGCCGTAAGGTTATCAAGAACTACTTGCCGAACGGTCTCTAAGACTATTCGTAACGCTATAGACTAAGGAGATCATGATATGGCACGCGTAAAAAGAGGCGTTACCGCCCACGCCAAGCACAAGAAGGTTCTGAAGCAGGCTCGTGGATTCTACGGCCGCCGCAAGAACACCATCCGTACCGCCAAGGCCGCCGTCGACCGTTCCAAGCAGTACGCTTACCGCGACCGCAAGGTCAACAAGCGCAACTTCCGCGCCCTCTGGATCCAGCGCATCAACGCTGCCGTCCGCGAATTCGGCTTGACCTACGGCCGCTTCATCGACGGCCTGAACAAGGCTGGCATCGAAGTCGACCGCAAGGTTCTCTCCGACATGGCGATCCATGAGCCGGAAGCTTTCGGCGCGCTCGTCGCTGCCTCCAAGAAGGCGCTGGAATACCTCAAGGACGCCGGCACGAAGAACGAGTTCGAAGCAGCCGTTAACTAACGCTGCCTCGCACGTCTTTCGTAAATTCATTATGAAACCCGCGCTGGCGAAACCGGCGCGGGTTTTGTGTTTTGCAGCATACGCTTTTCCATCGTGTCAGGCTGTCTTGTCGGGCGAGGCCCGAAAAACGGGCCGCGCATCAGGCGACAAGTGCCAAGGACCGCATTCTTGGCGTGTTTTTGTCATTTGCCCGGTTGATTGGCCGCTTGCACATGGATAGTGATCTGCAGCGCCTCATCGTTGCCACAAGCTGTCTGATGCGGGCGTTCATCCACTATTCCGCGGACTGAGCGGCGTTCCAAGCCCGCCGCCCGCAAGGCAGGACCAGATGACGGAACTCGTAACACTTGAAACCCAACTCATGGCCGAAGTGGCCTCGGCGACCGACGAACAGTCGATCGAGGCTGTGAGGGTCGCCGCGCTCGGCAAGAAGGGCTCGGTTTCGGAACTGTTGAAGACGCTGGGCTCGATGTCGCCGGAAGAACGGCAGACGCGCGGTGCTGCGATCAACGCCTTGAAGAATTCCGTCACCGATGCGATCAATGAACGCAAGGGCGCGCTGCGCGATGCCGCGATCGAGGCGAAGCTGAAGGCCGAGACCGTCGATGTCAGCCTGCCGGTCCGCTCATCGCCTGCCGAACGCGGCCGCATTCACCCGATCAGCCAGATCGTCGACGAGATCACCGCGATTTTCGGCGACATGGGTTTCTCGATCGCCGAGGGTCCGGATGTCGAGACCGATTACTATAACTTCACGGCGCTGAACTTCCCGGAAGGCCATCCGGCCCGCGAGATGCACGACACCTTCTTCTTCCAGCCGGATGAAAAGGGTGAGCGCAAGGTGCTGCGCACGCATACCTCGCCGGTGCAGATCCGCACCATGGAAGCGCAGAAGCCGCCGATCCGCATCATTATCCCCGGCAAGACCTACCGCCAGGATAGCGACGCGACGCATTCGCCGATGTTCCATCAGGTGGAAGGCCTAGTCATCGACAAGACCGCCAATGTCGGCAATATCCGCTGGGTGCTGGAAGAGTTCTGCAAGACCTTCTTCGAGGTCGACAATGTAACGATGCGGTTCCGCCCGTCCTTCTTCCCGTTCACCGAGCCGTCCTTCGAAGTCGATATCCAGTGCGACCGCTCCGGCCCGATCGTCAAGTTCGGCGAGGGCACCGACTGGATGGAAATCCTCGGCTGCGGCATGGTGCATCCGAACGTGCTGCGCTATGGCGGCCTCGATCCGGACGAATACCAGGGCTTTGCCTGGGGCATGGGCCTCGACCGCATCGCCATGCTGAAATACGGCATGCCCGACCTGCGCGACTTCTTCAACGCCGACGTCCGCTGGATGAACCACTATGGCTTCCGCCCGCTCGACATGCCGACTTTGTTCGGCGGTCTGAGCGCGTAAGGAAGGGATAAAGCACATGAAATTCACACTCTCCTGGCTGAAAGAGCACCTGGAAACGGACGCCACGCTCGATGAGATCTGCGCCCGCCTGACGATGATCGGGCTGGAAGTGGAGGAGGTCGACGACAAGGCGGCGTTCAAGCCCTTCGTCATCGCCAAGGTTCTGTCGGCTGAAAAGCACCCGCAGGCCGATCGCCTGAAGGTGCTGATGGTCGATACCGGCATCGGCGCGCCGGTTCAGGTGGTCTGCGGCGCGCCGAATGCGCGTGCGGGCCTCGTCGGCGCCTTCGCTGCCCCGGGTACCTATGTTCCCGGCCTCGACGTGACGCTTGCGATCGGCAACATCCGCGGCGTCGAGAGCCGCGGCATGATGTGCTCGGAAAAGGAGCTGGAAATCTCCGACAGCCATGACGGCATCATCGACCTGCCCGAAGATGCGCCCATCGGCACGAGCTTTGCCACCTATGCCGGCCTCGACGATCCGGTCATCGAGATCAACCTGACGCCGAACCGCCCGGATTGCACCAGCGTCTACGGCATCGCCCGCGATCTCGCCGCTTCCGGCCTCGGCACGCTCAAGCCGCACAAGGCACCGTCTTTCGCCGTCGAAGGCGAAACGCCAACCGAGTTGAAGATCGATCTGGACGATATCAGGCTTTGCCCCGGCTTCGCCCTTCGCCTCGTGCGCGGCGTCAAGAACGGCCCGAGCCCGAAGTGGATGCAGCAGCGCCTGCTCGCCATCGGTCTGCGCCCGATCAGCGCGCTGGTCGATATCACCAACTACATGACCTTCGACCAGGGCCGGCCGATGCACGTCTTCGATGCCGCCAAGGTCAAGGGCAATCTGGTCGTGCGCCGCGCCAGAGACGGCGAGACCGTGCTGGCGCTGGATGAGCGCGAATACAAGCTCAACCCCGGCAATGTCGTTATTTCCGATGATAATGGCGTCGAGTCGATCGGCGGCATCATGGGCGGCGAGCATTCCGGCTGCGACGAGAACACCACGGATGTGTTGATCGAGTCGGCGCTCTGGGACCCGATGAACATCGCCAAGAGCGGCCGCAGCCTCGGCATCATCACCGATGCGCGCTATCGTTTCGAGCGCGGCGTCGATCCGGAATACATGGTGCCCGGCCTCGAGCGCACGACGGAGCTGGTGCTTGCCAGCTGCGGCGGCACGGCCGCCAAGGCCCAAGTCGAAGGCTACAAGGGCTATGAGGCCAAGGTCGTCGATTTCCCGCTGTCGGAAGTCAAGCGCCTGACCGGCCTCGAAGTCTCGGCCGATGAGAGCAAATCCATCCTGACGAAGCTCGGCTTCTCGGTCTCCGGTTCCGGCGAGCGCATTTCGGTCGCCGTTCCCTCCTGGCGCCCGGATGTCGACGGCAAGGCCGATCTCGTCGAAGAAATCATGCGCATCCACGGCGTCGACAACATCAAGCCGCAGCCGCTTAGCAGCCATGCCGCCGTCAACGGCAAGATCCTGACAACGCTGCAGATCCGCACCCGCACGGCCAAGCGCGCGCTTGCCTCGCGCGGCATGCTGGAAGCCGTCACCTGGTCCTTCATTTCCGAAGACCAGGCCAAGCTCTTCGGTGGCGGCTCCACTGCGCTGAAGCTTGCCAATCCGATCGCTGCCGATATGTCCGACATGCGTCCGTCGCTGTTGCCGGGCCTGCTTTCGGCCGCGCAGCGCAACGCCGACAAGGGCTATGGCGACGTCGCGATCTTCGAAGTCTCCGGTACCTACGAGAATGACACGCCCGAGGGCCAGCGTCGCGTCGCCGGCGGTATCCGCCGCGGCACGGCAACGCTTGCCGGCGCCGGCCGCATGTGGTCGAACGCCGCCAAGGGCGGCGGCAAGCCGGT
The DNA here is from genome assembly GCF_003627795.1 of Rhizobium sp. CCGE531. NCBI lineage: Bacteria > Pseudomonadati > Pseudomonadota > Alphaproteobacteria > Hyphomicrobiales > Rhizobiaceae > Rhizobium > Rhizobium sp. CCGE531. Next base: position 410,183 of record NZ_CP032684.1, read on the forward strand.
CGACGTCTTCGATGCCAAGGCCGATGCTCTCGCTGTCATCGAAGCCTGCGGCCTGCCGATCGGCAATATCCAGATCGAGCAGGGCGGCCCGGCCTGGTATCACCCCGGCCGTTCCGGCACCATCAAGATAGGCCCGAAGGTCGTGCTCGGCTACTTCGGTGAATTCCATCCGAAGACACTGGAAGCGCTCGACGTGTCAGGCGCGCTCGCCGGCTTCGAAGTCTATGTCGATGCCATGCCCGAACCGAAGAAGAAGGCGACGCGCACCAAGCCGGCACTGGAGCTGTCTCCGTTCCAGGCCGTCAAGCGCGACTTCGCCTTCGTGGTCGACAAGTCGGTAGAAGCCGGCGCCGTCATCCGCGCCGCCGTCGGTGCCGACCGCAAACTGGTGACCGGCGTCAACGTCTTCGACATCTTCGAGGGCGCATCGCTCGGCGAAGGCAAGAAGTCCATCGCGATCGAAGTGCAGATCCAGCCGGCCGAGCGCACGCTCACCGACGAGGATTTCGAGGCCCTGACGCAGAAGATCGTGGCGAATGTGACGAAGTCGACGGGTGGGGTGCTGAGAGCGTAATCGGCTGCTGTTGAGTTTGCGGAGAGTGCGATACCCCGCTCTGTCGCTGTCGCGACATCTCCCCCACAAGGGGGGAGATTGGTAACTCGCGGGCACGCCTTATCTCAAACGAATATCGAATCCGCTGAAATTGCCGTTTATTGTCTTACGAGGGACGAGCGGCAAACTCCCAACGATCTCCCCCCTTGTGGGGGAGATGTCACGATAGTGACAGAGGGGGGTATCAGAGGTGCGGCATAGTGAAAGCAGCCAGCACTCACCGATGCAGATGATACACCTTATTCACCACGCTCCACCGCCCATCGATTTTCACCAATGATAGATAGTCCGAAAACCGCATGCCGGCGAATTCGTCGACGACCTTGACGCTGGCCGCATCGCCTTCGATGTCGATCAGCTCGATTTCCATCAGCGGTATCGTGTCCGGGGGCGCGCTGCCTTGTTCGACGATGGCGGCAATGAATTCATCCCGCGTCATCCATTCCACCGCGCCTTGATAGTTGCCGATGATATCGGCTCGCGGATGGAAGGCTTTGCGCAGCGCCGGCTCGTTCGCGAATGCCATGCCATCGACATAGAGATGAACAACCGCACGGATTGCTTGCTCTTCCGACATCTCGTCATTCCTCGTTTGAGTATCCGGTAAACTATCACAGGTGAGTCCGGCTCGCAAAACTCGCGCCTGAAATCGACCTATTCCACGAAAACCCGCACGCTTGCCGCCCGTCCGGCCGCATCGATGACGGTCAGCGTCGAATAGCCGGCGCCGTCGGGCGTCCACTGGTTGGTGCGGCGGCGCGACATGTCGGGCAGCGGCTTGCCGTTGGCGAGCCAGCGGAACGGCGCCCGGCCTCCTTGCAGCTTCAGCGCCAGCGGCATGATCTCGTTGCCGCCGCCTGCGCCGAGATCGACGCGCGCCCCTTCCGGCGGATAGACGATCTGCGGTGCCGGCTCGCGGCTCGAAGCGGCCAGCAGCCCGGCGGCGGTGACGGAAAAGCGCCGCTGGCTGATCGGCAGTTCGGTCGGCGCGATACGCACGGCGCCCATCGGAGCCGGAGGGAAGGGGGTTATGGCGACGCCCGATTTGGCGAAGGCTTCGAACAGGATGGGGGCGGCCGAAACATAGCCCGCCAGCCCCGGCACGGCGCCATTGTCCGGCCGGCCGACCCAAACGCCGAGCACATGTGCGCCGTCATAGCCGATCGACCATGCATCGCGGTTGCCGTAGCTGGTTCCGGTCTTGTAGGCGATGCCCAGCTGCTTGCTGCCGCGCGGCGCGATGATGTCCGAGAGAATGTCGGTGATATTCCAGACCGCGATCGGCTCCATCAGGGGCTCGCCGTCAATCGGTCCCGGCTCGTCCTGGATGCCGTCGCCGATCCGCATCGCCTTGCCGCGATTGGCGAGCCCGGCATAGAGCTGAACGAGGTCCTTCAGCGTGACGCCAACGCCGCCGAGGCCGATCGCAAGGCCAGGCGCTTCGTTCGGCGGCAGCTTCGGCTTCACCTCGGCGCGGCGGAAGCGCACCAGCAGCCGCGTCGGTCCGACAGCGTCGAGCAGGCGCACGGCCGGCACGTTGAGCGACAGCTGCAGCGCCTGGCGCACGCTGACATCGCCCTGGTAGGTCATGTCGAAATTGCGGGGGCGGTAGCCGTAGAAATCGGCGGGGCGATCCTCGATGATCGTCTCCTGCGCCACATAGCCCTGCTCGAAGGCAAGGCCATAGATGAAAGGCTTCAGCGTCGAGCCGGGCGAGCGCAGCACGCGGGTCATGTCGACCCAGCCCGAGCGGGAAGAATCGAAATAGTTGGCCGAGCCGACTTCGCCGAGGATCTCGCCGGTCTTGGCGTCGGCCATGATCATGGCGACCGAGACCTTCGGTCCGAGCCGCTTTGCCGCCGTATCGGCAACGGCTTCCAGGCCCTGCTGCACGTCGCGCCGTAGCGTTGTCTTGTGCTTGATGATGCCGGGCTGTTTGCGGAGCGCCAGCTCGGCCAGATGCGCGGCATAGGCCGGCAATTGCCGCCGCTGAGCCGGAATAGGGGAGAGCGACGCCCGTTCCGCTTCGCCTTCGCCGATAACAGTGGCGACGGCGGCGCGCTCGAGGACGCGGTGGCGGGCGGCCTGGGCGGCGGCGAGGTTGCGGTCCGGCCGGCGCCTTTCCGGCAGCTGCGGCAGCGCCACGAGCAGGCCTGCCTGCGCGACGGTCAGGTGCCGCGGCTCCTTGCCGAAATAGGCAAGGCTCGCGGCTCGAACGCCCTCCAGATTGCCGCCATAGGGCGCGTGCGTCAGGTAAAGGTCGAGGATTTGTTCCTTGCTGAGCCGCCGCTCGATCTGGATGGCGCGGACGACCTGCAGCAGCTTCGCCGTCATCGAACGCTCGCCGCGCGGCTCGATCAGGCGCGCCACCTGCATGGAGAGTGTCGAACCGCCGGAGACGATACGGCCATGCGTGACGAGTTGCAGGATGGCGCGGCCGATCGCCATCGGATCGACGCCGTGGTGATCGTAGAAGCGGCGGTCCTCATAGGCGACCAGCATGCGCAGATATTGCGGATCGACATCGGCAACGCCGGTCTTCAGCCGCCAGCGGCCCTCGGGCGTGGCGAAGGCGCGCAGGAGATCGCCATTGGCGTCGAGCACCTCAGCCGAGACCACGCGGGCACCGTCCAGCGGCGGCGGATAGGCGCGGTCCGCAGCCTCAAGGCCGAAGACCAGCGCCACCGCCGCCGAGGCAGTGGCTCCGAAGCCGATCGCAATCTTCCATCGTCTCTTCATGACGGCTCTTACTTCTGTGCAGCAAGCACCTCCATGCGGCCCATCGCCGTGCGGGCCGAGAACTGCGGACGATACATGTCCTCGACGCTTGCGGCCGGATGATCGTAGACGCCGGGGGTCACCGCGCGCACGACATAGGCGAAGGTCAGGTCACGATCGGCGCCGGAATTCTGATCGAAGGCTGCGACGAAGCGGTCGTTGCGGAATTCGACATGGGCCGGCTGAACGTCGCTCAGCCAGTCGAAATTCGAAAGCTGGGCGCTGTTGACGATGCTCGGATTGTCGATCTCGAAGCCGGCCGGCAGGAGATCGGTCACCAGCAGGCGCTGCGGCCAGTCGTTACTCTCCGTCACATGCAGCACGACGACATAGCGCTCGTTCTGCTGTGCCTGGCTGACATTCGCCTCTTCGCCATCGAGCGTGTAGTACTTGCGCTCGATCTTGAAGCCGTTGCCGCCGGCCGGCAGCGGCGCAACCGGAGCCGCGACCGTGGTGACGGCTGCCGACAGTGGCTGGCGCGTGGTGTTGGTGACGGTCAGCGGATGGCCCATCAGCGCGTCGCCTGACATCTGCGCCATGTAGGTGCCGCTATGGGCAGCACCATTGACATCGAGTGTCAGGCCATCATCGCCATTCTGCAGGGCGCGGGCGGCAAGCAGCATCCAGGTCTGTTCCTGCGTGCTGGTATATTTCCGGCTCTGCCAATCCTTGGCGACGACGCTCGCGAGTTCGGGAATGATCGGCGGCACGGGGCGGCTTTCGGCGGCAAGCGCCAGCACGGCGGCACCATCGCGCAGCGAAGAACCGTAATCCGAGCGGATGAAGCTGACCTTGGTGACCGCCGCCTTCTGCGACATCTGCAGCGAATCCACGAAGATGTTGCGCGAGCGCTGCGCGTCTCCGTAAAGCGCCAGTGCCGCGGCCAGATGCGCCTTGGAGAGCGGCGTCGGGAAGTCGTTCAGCATCGTGTCCGCATAGTAGCGCAGATCGCTGATCGAGGCTTTCTTGTTGCGCGCCAGCACATAGAGCGCATAGGCGATCTCGTTGCCGTTGTCCTTGACGTTGGTATTGGCGCTCAACGAGTTCTGGAGGTTCTCCAGTGCCTGCACCATGGCCTGGTCCGGCACGTTGTACTTCTGCTCGCGCGCGCGGGTCAGGAAGTCGGTCACATAGGCGTCGAGCCAGAGATCGCCCGAGCCAGGGCTCCAGAGGCCGAAGCTGCCGGTCGAGGACTGGTAGGACATCTCGCGATAGATGGCATCCTGCACGCGCTTGCGGATCTCGCTATCATCAGCAAGGCCGTTTTTGACCGCCATGTCGCTGAAGTAGAGCAGTGGCAACGCGCTGCTCGCCGTCTGTTCCGCGCAGCCATAGGGATAGTGGCTGAGGCTCATCAGCAGCGCCGGCACGTCGAAGGCGCTGGAGCGGCTGACATTGACGCTGACCGCGGCGCCGGGCAGCACGCTGTCGGCAAGAAGGTCGGCATTGACCGTCAGGCTCTTGCCAGGTGCCAGCGCGATGATACGTCGTTCGGTGACCGGCAGCTGTGCCGGACGAACGGGAATATCGACCGATTGATCGAGCGACATGCCCGATGCATTCGACAACTTGATCGAGATCGTGCCGTCGCCGGGCTGTCCGCCGGTCAGCGGCAGCGTGATGTTGTATTTGCCGCCGGCCTGCAGGTTGACCTTCTGCTGGGTGGCGCTTGCGTCCACGTTCACGGCGTTGTTGCCGGTAGCCGCGAGCGTATACTCGCCGGCAGGCGCGTCGGTGTTGGCGACATCGAGACGCAGGTTCGCCTTGTCTCCGGGCGCCAGGAATTTCGGCAGGCTCGCGGTGACGACGACGGGATCGCGGATGATCACGTCCCGTGTCGCGTGGCCGACGCCGGCCTTCGACCAGGCAACGGCCATCAGCCGTGCCGTGCCGTTGAACTGCGGAATGTCGAAGCTGACATTGGCCTTGCCGTTGGCATCCAATTTGATCGAGCCGGAGAAGAAGGCGATCAGCTTTTCCTTCGGCGGGCTTGCCTGCAAGGCCGCCTGTCCGCCGTCGCCACCGGTGCGCAGCTTGCCGGTCGCCCCAAGCGAGCCGTCGATGAGGCGACCGTAGATGTCGCGGATTTCGAGGCCGAGCTGGCGCTGGCCGTAATACCAGTCGTCCGGTGCCGGCGGCTGGTAGCGTGTCAGATTGAGGATGCCGACATCGACCGCGGCGATCGTGACATAGGCGTCCTCGTTGGCGCCTGCGCCCGCGACCTGCAGAGCGACGTTGAGCGGTTGACGCGGCAGCGTCTTCTGCGGCGCGTCGATCTTGACCTGCAGCTTGCGCTCGCCCGGATCGACCGGCGCCCATTTGATGCCGATGGCGCGCATCGGCATGCGGCTTTCCTGGGCTTCGCCCGGACGGAAAAGTGTGGCCGTCAGATAGGTGCCAGCACCCCAGTCGGCGGTGACGGGAACATCCACTTCGCCGCCATTGGCGCCGATATCGGCGTTGGTGACAGAGATCAACGTTTCGGAACCCGCCGTCACCATCAGCTGGCCGGCATAGCGAGAGGTTACCTTGAGCTTGGCGGTATCGCCGACATGGTAGCTTTCCTTGTCGAGCGCGATCTCAAGCGCATCCGGCGTTTCCGTCGAGGTGGAGGCCACATACCAGCCGGCATTGAACTCGACGCTGGATTCCGGGCCGTTCGCATCGGCGGTCGACACTTCGAGGCGGTAGCGGCCCCAGGTGACGGGCATGGAAATCGCCGCACCGTCCGTCGTCGCATTGACCGTGCCGATCGCCACCTGCTTGGTGGAGATGATCGGCTCATACTTCCAGCTGCTGCCGTCGCGATACCATTGATAATTGCGCTCGATGCTGAGGAGCTTCCAGGTCAGGCCCTGCATGGCCTGCTTTTGGCCATTGGCATCGACAGCGATGACGTGGAAGTTGCCGACGGCATTTTCGCCGAGGTCGCCGTCGAATTCCGGCTTGATGCCGATGCGCGGCCCATCCGCCTTGACGGGCAGCGTCAGCGAGCGCTCGACGGCGCGGCCGCCGGCTTCCTGCATACGCACGGTGATATTGGCGTTCAACAGTTGCGTGGTCGAAGGCGTGTCGTTGATCGTGACGTTGAAGGTGGTCTTGCCGTTCTCATCCAGCGCTTGCAGGTCTTCGAGCGGCACCTGCGTGCTCTCGGCCTTGCTGTCGCCGCTGCTGCCGTCCTCGTCATTATTATCATTATTGTCCTTGCCCGCGCCTTCATCGGCGAGGCCGAACTGATAGCCCTTATAGGCGTCGCTCTGGCGCGTCGGCTTCAGCGACACTTCGCCTTCCAGATTGAGGCCGGCGGCCGGTGCGCCATAGAGGTAGCGTCCATCGACATTGACCGGCGTCGGCTGGCCGACCTCGATCTCCTTGGCGTCGCTCTTCATGTCGAATTCGATGCGATCCGGCACGAAGTCGTCGACGAGGAAGGTCTGCGAGCCGATGGAGGAGCCCTTCGGATCGGTGTAGATGTTCATCGTCCAGGTGCCGCGCATCGAGGTCTGCTGCAGCGGCAGGTCGACATTATAGCCGCCAAGCTTGCCGCCGTCGGTGACGATGCGGCGGTCTTCCACGCCATCCGGGCGCAGGAAGACGAAGGTGAGCGGCAGGCTTTCGACCGCCGTCGAGCTGACGTCGCGGGCAAGTGCCGAAGCATGCACTGTCTCGCCGGCGCGATAGATGCCGCGTTCCGTCCATGTCAGCAGGTCGATCGCGCCGGGCGCTGTTCTGCCAGCCACACCACGGTCGGAAAGATCGAAGCCGGCGCGCGTCATGTCGAGGAAGACATAATCCTGATCGCCGTTCTGGGCAGTGATGACGGCCGGCGTCATGCCCGCCGTGCCGCGCATCAGGCCAGCGCTGAAGGTGGCGCGGCCATTGTCGTCGGTCTTTGCCGTGCCGAGGATTTCATTGTTCTTGGCGAGCAATTGCAGCTGAATGCCGGCAAGCGGCTTGGCGCTGCCGAGCGAGCGGGCGAAAACGCTCAGCCCGTCGGTGCCGGCATAGGTGGTGACGCCGATATCGGAAACCACGAACCACTGCGTTGCCTGCGGGTCCCATTCATGGCCGCCGCTCTCGGGCGCAACCGCCGTCAGCACGTAGACGCCGGGCTTGCGTTTCGGCAACACCTCGTCGACCGGGAAGCTGGTCGCGACTTCCTTGTTGAGCTCCTGCTTGATCTCGATCGAACCCTGCCAGACCAGCTCGCCGTTGGTGTCCCGGACGGTCTGGGCGCTGTAGCTGTCCATCTGCGTCAGGAACTGCGAGCCGTTCAGCAGCTGCGGTATATTGCGGTCGCCGATGCGGTAGAGCTTGAGGTTGGCCGTATTGGCATTGACCGAAATGATCGGAATGCCGCGGCGTGCGGTCGAGGGCAGGACGAAATTGTCACCCGTGAAGCGCAGCGAAGCCGTGCGATCCTTGACGTAGACGTCGACATTGACCTGCGAGGGAAGATTTTCCTCCACCGAGGAGGGCAGGCCGGCGCGCAGCGAAATGCGGTAGTGCTGGCCGAATTCCAGGCCTTCGACGCAGATCTGGTTGTCCTTGGCATCGACGCCCTTCGGCGCGGCGTTATTGACGGTGACGAAGGGGGTATAATCGACGCCGCTCTTCACCAGTTTTTCGGAGAACTGCACGCAGGCGCGGGGCGAGGCGTTGTCGTTGTCGAGCGTATTGCCGGTGACGCGGAAGCCCTGGCGTGCCCTCAGGTCGTCATACGCTGCCTGGATGGCGGCCGAGCTGGTGAGTTCGAGGCTTGCCTTGTAGGCGCTGAGCGCCGGGCGATAGTTCTGTGCATTCTTCAGCGACTCGGCAAGCACGGCCAATGCATCGGCGCGGCTCGTTCTGGTGCGGGTCAGCTGGTAGCCGTTGAGCGCGGCGTAGGCGGCCCTCGTTGCGACGGAGGTATCGTTCGTGATCGTATTGGCGGCGCGCGCCATCTCGATCCACAGATCGCCATTATCGGGGCCGAGCGAGAGTGCGCCCTGGAAGGCGTTCAGAGCATTGTTGACGTTGCCCGAGGTCAGCTCGATGCGGCCGAGCGCGATCAGGCTCTCGACACCCTGGCCCTTCAGCTCGTTTCCGAGCGTCAGCGTGCTTTTCGCGTCGCGCGCGCTCTGGACGAAATTGTCCGAAAGGAAGGAAAGGGCGGGTGCCGCGCCGATATCAGGCTCGCTGGTGGCCGCCGTCTCGACGATCTTGCCGGCGATCGCGCCGGGGAAGCTGTTCAGCTGGTTGAAGTCCGACTTCATGAAGCACCACTTCACCTTCGGATTGTAGGTGAAGGCCTTGCAGGACTTGTCGCCGATACAGGAGGCCGAGCATTGGTCCAGCGTCACATTCTGCTCGGTGCGCAGATCGAAACCGAAGTAATCGCCGTCCTTCGTGGTGACCACCTGGCGCTTGACGTCGGCAGCGGCCAAAGGGTTCAGAGAGGCGAAAGTGGCGAGAAGAAAAGCAGAGAAGCCGATAAACGTGCGCTTAGACATAAGTCCCCCCGACACTGCCCATTTTTGATGGCGCAATCTTCAAATTTCGGACCCGTTTGTCAACCGAGCGTCGAGCTCCGGCGTGAGCTTCGCGCCAGTGACATTCTGCCTAGAAGTTTGAAAAGGCCCGCAATTCAGGCGATTCGCATGTTCAGCTGCTCTTAGGTAGGGCTTCATTTTTCTTTTTCAGTCCCAAAATGACACCGGCCTTGATGGCCGGTGTCTTCGTTAGGGCGGAAGGAGCAGCCCATTTGTCATATATTCGTCATGGCAAGGGAGGCATCCGTATACCGTTTGCCGGCGACCGTTTCGGGTGAGATGATGCTGCCGAGTTCCTTCAGCTCCCGCGGTGACAGCGCGATATCGGCAGCCGCCGCATTCTGCTCGAGATGATGCAGCTTGCGCGCCCCGGGGATCGGCACGATATCGTCACCCTGATGCAGCACCCATGCGAGCGCCAGTTGTGCGGCGGTCACGCCCTTTTCTTGGGCAAGCGCTTCGAGCCTGGCGACCAGGGCCGCGTTGGCATCGAAATTCTCGTCCTGGAAGCGTGGCAGCGAGCGGCGGAAATCATCGGCGGCCAGATCGTCGGTGTTGCGGATCGCACCGGTCAGGAAGCCGCGGCCGAGCGGGCTGTAGGGCACGAAGCCGATGCCGAGCTCGCGGCAGGTGGCGAGCACGTCCTCTTCCGGATCGCGGCTCCAGAGAGAATACTCGCTCTGCACGGCGGCGATCGGATGCACCGCATGGGCGCGGCGGATGGTGGCGGCACCGGCCTCGGAAAGGCCAAGTGCCCGCACCTTGCCCTCTCTCACCAGTTCCGCCATGGCGCCGGCCGTGTCTTCGATTGGCACGTTCGGATCGACGCGATGCTGGTAGTAGAGATCGATGACATCCGTGCCGAGCCGTTTCAGTGAGGCTTCGGCGACTTGCCTGACATGTTGGGGCCGGCTGTCGACGCCGACTATAGCGGCTGGGCCGCTTTTCGTGTGATCGAGCCTGAAGCCGAACTTGGTGGCGATGACCACGCGGTCGCGAACCGGCTTCAGTACGCGGCCAAGCAGCTCCTCGTTGGTGAAGGGGCCATAGACTTCAGCAGTGTCGAAAAAGGTGACGCCGAGCTCGACTGCCCGATGGAGCGTCTTGACGGATTCGGCCTCGTCGGTCGCGCCATAGGCAAAGCTCATGCCCATGCAGCCGAGCCCAACGGCGGAAACGGTGAGATCCTGACCAAGCCTGCGGGTTTTCATGGTGTGTTCCTCTTGAGACGTATGGAAGCGGCAGTGGTCGATGTTTGCTGCCTACACGCTCAAGTTAGGGTCCGACATAATGAATGAAAATCCATGCAAATCCTTACAGGCTGTTCTATAATTTAGATCAATGAATAGAACTCAGCTTTCCCAACTCGCGGTATTTGCCGCCGTCGCCGCCCATCGCAGCTTCCGCGCTGCCGGCAAGGAACTGTCGATCGCACCCTCCGCGGTCAGCCATGCCGTGTCCAGCCTCGAGGAAAGCTTGGGCGTGCGGCTGCTTGCCCGCACCACGCGCAGCGTGCTGCCGACCGAGGAGGGCCAGGCGCTGCTCCAGCGGCTGGCGCCGGCTCTGGAGGAAATCGATATCGCATTGGAGGATACGCTTGCGACCCGAGGCCGTCCGGCCGGCAGTCTCCGCATCACCGCACCGCGCTTTGCCTCCGATCTGCTGATGGCGCCGCGCATCGGCGATTTCCTCAATACCTATCCCGATATCACGCTGGAGATCGCCAACGAGGACGGCTTCAACGATATCGTCAAGGACGGCTATGACGCCGGCATCCGGCTCGAGGAAAGCATCGAAGGCGACATGATCGCGGTGAAGGTCTCGCCTGACATCCGCACCGTCATCGCCGGCTCCCCGGCCTATTTCGAGAAACATCCGAAGCCGCTGCATCCGCGCGATCTCGTCCATCATCGTTGCATCAAGCGCCGATTTACCGATGGCTCGATCTATCGCTGGGAATTCGAGAAGGATGGCCAGGAACTGGTCGTCGCCATCGATGGACCCTTGATCGTGATCGAGGATCGGCTCGGGGTTCTGGCGGCCGTCAACGGCGCCGGGCTTGCCTACCTGTTCGATATCCGCGTGCGGCAGGAACTGGCCGAAGGCAAGCTCATCCGCGTACTCGAGGACTGGTGCCCGCCCTATCCCGGTTTCTGCATCTATTATCCAAGCCGCCGCCAGATGCGCCCGGCGCTCAGAGCCTTCATCGATTTCTTCAAATACACCGGATGAGGCAGAAGGAAGCGGCCGGATCGCCCGGCCGCCTTTTGGATATCGCAATTCAGGCCGCTGCCTTCTGATTGACGCCGCTGTTTGCAAGCTTGGTCAGAGTCTTGTCGGTGTTGGTTTCCTGCTGCAGCGTCTGGTCAAGCAGGCCGACAGCCTCCTTGAGGCCGAGCGTCTGCGCCCAGGTCTTCAGTGAACCGTAGCGCGCCATTTCATAATGCTCCACGGCTTGTGCCGAGGAGATGAGGCCGGCATCGAGGGCGGGAGTACCCTTGAATTCCTCGATGATCTCTTCACCTTCGGCGAGTATTCCCTCGATCGCGTCACAGGTCTTGCCTTTGGCGCGTTTGCCCATCAGCTCGAAAATCTGCTCCAGACGCTCGACCTGCCCTTCGGTTTCCTCCCGGTGCTTTTCGAAGCCTGCCTTCAATTCGGGGGATTGGGCGGCGCGCGCCATCTTCGGCAGTGCCTTCAGGATCTTCCGCTCGGCATAGTAGATGTCCTGCAAAGTGTCATGGAAAAGGTCTTCCAGCGTCTTGTCCTTGGACATGGCTTCCATCCTCGTTTTTTGGGGTGTCACTGACGGTGACCCTCTTACAAGCGAACGGCAGCGCTATTGTTCCGAAGAAATCGGGTGGCCAAATTTTTTAAAAAGACGGAATGTTGAAGCATCCATGGGGAATTGGGGGGGCTTGCCGATGAGAAAACCGGGGTCGATGAAGGGCTTGGAGGATCTAGGTCGCGTCAGACTGTCGAAGAACTTCTTCTTCCGAGACTTTCTACATTCGGAGATCGCCGATTTCTATCGCATTCCCAATATCCCCGAAGACCCCGATCTGGCGATCGAGTCTGGCCGCAGGCTCTGCGAGGAATTGCTGGAGCCGCTGGAGACGACCTTTGGCCGGCTACATATCCGCTCCGGCTATCGTTCGCCCGAGGTCAATGCCTTCGGCAACAGGAACGGGCTGAATTGCTCGACCAATCCCCACACCGCCGCGCACCACATCTGGGATATGCGCGATCTTGACGGCTGCATGGGCTCGGCCGTCTGCATCGTCGTACCGTGGCTCATCGATCACCACAGCCATGAGGGCGATTGGCAGAAGCTCGCCTGGTGGATCCACGATCATTTGCCCTACGCTTCGCTCTGCTTCTTCCCGAAACTATGCGCCTTCAATATCCAGTGGCACGAGCGGCCGAAGCGGACGATTCAAAGCTTTGTCAGCCCACGCGGGATGCTGACCAAGCCGGGCATGGCCAACTGGGAGGGCGATCATTCCGCCCATTATGAGGGCTTTCCGAGGCTCAGAAGCTGACGCGGTAGCGGATATGACCATCGCTCTTCACATAGGTGTCGTAGAGCTTGCGGGCGGTCGCATTGCCTTCTTCGGTATGCCAGTAAAGCCGGGCCCAGCCGTTCGTCTTGCAGAGCGCGACGAGGTCATCCAACAGCGCCCGGCCGACGCTGCGGCCCCTAGCGCTTTCGTCGACGAACAGGTCTTCCAGATAGCAGTCGGGTGCGCGCACCCATGTGCCCTCATGCGTGAGAAAGAGCGTAAAGCCCTTTACCTCGCCGTCGACCTCGGCCACGCGCATGAAGATTGCCGACGCCGGATCGAAGACCCGGCGCCATGTTGCATCGGTGATGTCGGGCGCGATGCTGACGCCGTAAAAGGCCAGATATCCGTCCCACAACGCACGCCAGCGCGCTTCGTCTTCGGATCTGGCATCTCGGATCGTCACGGTCATCGGCCTGCCTCGTTTTAAGCGCCGGCTTCGTCGAGCAGGCGGATGGCATCATCGGAAAGCGAAAGCTTCGCCGAATTGATTAGCGCGTCGAGCTGGCCGAGGCTAGTCGCGCTGGCGATCGGCGCCGTAACGCCCCGCTTGCGCAGCAGCCAGGCAAGCGCGATCTCGGCCGGCTTCGCGCCGGTTTCGGTGGCGACCTTGTCGAGGGCTGCCAGGATGCGCAGACCCTTATCGTCGAGATAGGCGGCAACCCGGTTCTCGCGCGCCCGTCCCTCGGTATCCGCCTTGGTGCGGTATTTGCCGGTCAGGAAGCCGGCGGCCAGGCTGAAATAGGTGATGACGCCGATGTCTTCTTTGACGCAGAGATCCGCCAGCGGTCCTTCGAAGCTGTCGCGGGCATAGAGATTGTATTCGGGCTGCAGCACGTCGTAGCGCGGCAGGCCGGCCTTGGCGGCGGCATCCCGCGACGCCTGGAGCTGCGTCGCGTCGAGGTTCGAGCAGCCGACATGGCGGATCTTGCCCTGTTCCTTCAGCTTCGCATAGGCAGCCAGCGATTCCTCATGCGGCGTCTCGGGGTCCGGCCAGTGCGACAGATAAAGATCGATGTGGTCGGTCTGCAGCCGCTTCAGCGAGGCCTCGGCGGCTTCGATGATGTAATCAGCCTTGAGCCCCTTCTTGCCCGGCCCCATCTCCGATCCGACCTTGGTGATGATGATGGCCTTGTCGCGCGCAATGCGGCCCTGCTTCAGCCATTTGCCGATGATCTCCTCGGAATCGCCGCCCTTGTTGCCGGGAACCCAGCGGGAATAGACATCGGCCGTGTCGATCGTATTGAAGCCGGCATCGAAGAAGGCGTCGAGCAGTGCATAGGAGGTTTTCTCATCGGCCGTCCAGCCGAAGACGTTGCCGCCGAAAACGATGGGGGCGACAAACAGATCGGTTCGTCCAAGCTTGCGCATGTCCATGATATCTCTCCAAATCACTTGAGGGGCAGGCCGGCGAGCGGGCGCCGGCGCGAAGGGAGAAGGCAAGGCTATCGCCGCGAGCGGTGAAATTCCACTAACGATTTCTTTATTCCGCCGTCGATGGCGCTTTGCGGAACGGCGTTGCACCCTTGGCCGTCGCCGCTTAAGGTCACCGCCGTTGCGACGGCATAGAGTCGTTTGCCGGCCTTTCAACTTTGCCCGATCCGGGTGGCGCCCCTGCGCCCTGGATATTATGCTTCAGGAGAGAGATCATGCTGCGTTTCGGAATTCTGTCGACGGCGAAGATCGGCCGCGATCTGGTTGTGCCCGCCATTCAGGATGCGGAAAACTGCGTTGTCACGGCAATCGCCAGCCGCGATCTCGATCGTGCCCGGCAGATGGCCGACCGCTTCTCCGTACCGCATGCCTTCGGCTCCTATGAAGAGATGCTCGCCTCCGACGCGATCGACGCGGTCTATATCCCCCTGCCGACCTCCCAGCACGTCGAATGGACGATCAAGGCTGCCGATGCCGGCAAGCATGTGCTCTGCGAAAAGCCGATTGCGCTCAAGGCGGATGAGATCGACAGCCTGATCGCCGCTCGCGACCGCAACAAGGTCCTGGTGACCGAAGCCTATATGGTCACCTATGCGCCGGTCTGGCGGAAAATTCGCTCGCTGCTCGCCGACGGCGCCATCGGGCGCCTGCGCCACATCCAGGGCGCTTTCACCTATTTCAACCGCGATGCCGGCAACATGCGCAATATTCCGGCGCTCGGCGGTGGCGGCCTGCCCGATATCGGCGTCTATCCGACCATCAGCACCCGTTTCGTCACCGATCGCGAACCCCTGCGCATCCAGGCGGTGACCGAGCGCGATCCGGAATTCGGCACCGACATCTATTCCAGCGTCAAGGCAGACTTCGGCGACTTCGAACTGACCTTCTATATCTCGACGCAGATGGCCAACCGGCAGGTCATGGTCTTCCATGGCACCGAAGGCTTCATCGAGGTGAAGTCGCCCTTCAATGCCGATCGCTATGGCGCGGAAGAGCTGGAGCTGACCAATCGCGGCCATTCGGAATCGCAGATCTTCCGCTTCCCCGACAGCCGCCAGTACAGGCGCGAGGCGGAAGCTTTTGCTTCGGCGGCATTGGGCCAAGGCGCGGAAGTCGTGTCTCTGGAAAGCTCTAAGCTCAACCAGAAGGTCATCGACGCCATCTACCGCGCGAGCGAGAAGGATGGCTGGGAGCCTGTGTAAGAAATTTTTTAGGAGTTCTGTCGGTGGCGGAAGACGAAGCGTGAATAGCCGAAGAAGCTGAACGCCGTTGCCGCCGCCGAAGCAAGCGTCAGGGCGATGATCGGCCGCAGCGACGGTTCGGTCATCAGCAGCGAACTGAACAGGGCGTAGTTCAAGAGCGCCGAGGTCAGGCCGACCGAACCGTAGCGGAAGCCTTCCGACGCCAGCGACCGGTTGGACCGGCCGAAGGTGAAGTTGCGATTGAGAACCCAGGTGGCGAGCAGCGCAGTCGGGATCGAGACTGCCCGGCCGACGAAGGGGCCGAAGGGCGTGAACCACAGCAACAGATGCAACACACCGGCATCGACGACGAAGCCGACGCCGCCGGCGATCAGGAAGCGAAAGAGCTTCTTCATGCAGCCTTCGCCCTTTTCTTCCGGCTTGCGGGCTTTTCGAGTTCCGCCATATAGACCGTCCGGTCATCGCCGTTTTCGCGGGACGCCGGCTTGGCGAGGCTCATATAGTGGATGCGCAGCTGTTCGGCGCGGGCGCGGGCGACCGAATCGAGGATCAGGCCGGCCGTGAACAGCATGAAGGCGATCATCGTCAGCGCCACGGAGAGCACCCAGGTCGGCATGCGCGTCACCAGCCCGGTTTCGAAATATTCGACAAGGACCGGAATGCCAAAACCGATGCTGAGCTCCATGGCAATGGCGCTCAGGATGCCGAAGAAGGCGAAGGGCCGCGTTTCCTTCATCAGCATAGCGAACATCCAGAGGATCTTGCCACCATCGCGGAAGGTGGAAAGCTTGGAATGCGAGCCTTCCGGTCGCCGTCCATAGTCGAGTTCCAGCTCGCTGACGGGCAGCTTCAGCCGCGATGCATGCACCGACATTTCGGTCTCGATCTCGAAGCCGCCTGACACGGCCGGGAAACTCTTGACGAAGCGGCGCGAAAAGGCGCGGTAGCCGGAGAAGATATCGGTGAAATCGGCGCCGAAAATGGTGCGATAGAGCCAATTGAAGATGCGGTTGCCGAAGGCATGACCCTGCCGTCCGGCATCGCTGTGAACGTTGCGACGGGTGCCGACGACCATGTCGGATCCTTCCGCCAACAGCGTGCGGATCAGCTCCTCGGCGTCTTCCGGCGCATAGGTGCCGTCGCCGTCGGCCATCAGATAGATATCGGCCTCGATGTCGGCAAACATGCGGCGCACCACATGCCCCTTGCCCTGCCGGCGCTCGCGCACGACGGTCGCCCCCGCAAGCATGGCATGCAGCGCCGTGCCGTCGGTCGAATTATTGTCGTAGACGTAGACCGTTGCCTGCGGCAGCGCCTTGCGGAAACCGCGCACGACGTCGCCGATCGTCGCGGCCTCGTTGTAGCAGGGCAGAAGGACGGCGATGCTCAGCTTCTCATTCCACATGGTCTTGGCCGGTTGTTCCTACGCGTAAAGTCAAGTTGAGGCCTGACGGACGATCCGGACGAGAGCTTATCCCGCTGGCTGTTAATAAGACCCTATGGCTGCGCATTAAAAATGGCGGGATCTCGGCTCCGCGAAAAACATTATCGTGATGAATTCGGCCGCCCACAGGCGCTTTACTGTTTTTTGATGCGCAGCCGCTAGCGTATCGCCCGACTATCCTTCCAACATGGGGTTTATCGAGATGGCGCAGACGCTGGCAATGCCGCCCGAGGCAGCCGGAGCGGCAGTGAAGACGGCGCCACTGCGCTGGTCTCATCCTGCCTTGGTTGCGCTCATCTATGCCGTCGTCGTCGTCATCGCGCAGCTCGTCATTCACCGCCACCTCACGGACTATGTCGGCCCCGACAATGACGACGCGATGCGCCTTGTCGAAGTGCGCGATTTCCTCGCCGGCCAGGGCTGGTTCGACATGATGCAATACCGTCTCGGCCTCGAAGGCGGGACGCTGATGCACTGGTCGCGCTTCATCGACCTGCCGATTGCAAGCCTCATCCTCTTCTTCCAGATGTTCTTCTCATCCGAAGGCGCCGAAGCGGCGGCGCTCACCGTCTGGCCGCTCATGCTCATCCTGCCGCTGATGTTCTTCATGGGCCTTGCCGGCCGCCGCATTGCCGGCGTGGAAGGCATGCACTTCTCGCTGATCCTGACCGCCCTGTTCGTGGTCATCTCGCCTCGCTTCGTGCCGGGCTCCATCGATCACGACAATGTCCAGCTCGGCCTCGTCGCCCTCACCGTTGCCATGCTCGCCGATGAGACCTATCGGCCGCGCAACTTCGCCATCGCCGCCATCGCCCTTGCCATCCAGCTCGGTATCGGCGCGGAGACGACGCCCTTCGTTGCCGTCGCCTGCATGTCGGTTGCGTGCCTGTGGACTTGGAAGGGTGAAGCCTTCGCACCGGCTGCGAAGGCCTTTGCCCTGACGCTGACGATTGCCGTCAGCGCCGCCTTTTTCTCGCTGGTGCCACCGCGCCTCTATTCGACCGTTACCTGCGACAATCTCTCGCTCGGCTTTTACGGCATTACCAGCGCCGGCTGCATCGGGCTTCTGCTGTCGGCGCTCTTTGCCAGCCGGCTGTCGCGGCCGTGGCGCATTGCGGTTCTGCTTGCCAATGGCGCGTTCGTGATTGCCACGACCGTTGCGCTCGCGCCGCAATGCCTGCGCAATCCGCTTGCCGATCTGGACCCGATGCTGGTGGATCTCTGGCTGAGCAAGGTGACCGAGGCGCAATCGATCTTTTCGATCGCCCGGACTCAGCCCGATACGCTCGGCGCTTTCTATGCGACGAGCCTTCTGGCGATGCTCGTCTGCGCTATTCGCATGCTGCGTCGCGATCGCGGGAGCCTGCATGCGGTACTGATGGCTCTGGTTGCCATCAACTGGGTGATTACGCTCGTGCAGGTGCGCGGCGCGGAATTCGCCAACCTGCTCGCCATCCCGCCTTTGGCCCTGTTGATCACCGAACTCAGGCGCAACTACATGGCCAATACGAAGAACCTGCGATCGGCCTTGCTCTATGTGGTTGCTATGCTGGTTTCCGTCCCTGCCGTTTGGGCCGTCGGGGGAGCGCTTGCCAGCAAGGGTCTCAGTAACAGCTTTACCGTCGCAGAGCCCGCCAAGGCCGGGGAGACTGCCGGTTGCGCCTCGAAGGCGGCGCTGGCGCCGATCTCCAGCCTGGAACCTGGTGTGATCGTATCGGCTTCCAACATGGGCACGTCGCTCCTTCGCTTCACGCCGCATCGTGCTCTCTCCGGCCCTTATCATCGAGATCAGGCCGGGATGCTGGCCGAGCTGCATATCGCCCTTGCGGAACCACAGCAGGCGGAAACGCTTCTGCGCGAGGCGAAGGTAACCCTACTTGCCTTCTGCAAGAGCGATCCGCAGGTGGAAATGCTGTCCGAGATGAAACCGAAAGGGCTCTATGCTCAGCTCGGCGCAGGCCAGGTGCCGGTCTATCTGGAGCCGATCCCCGCACCGACGGATGCGGCGGTTCGCTTCTTCCGCTTCAAGCCGCGGGAGTGAGCTGGAGCAAGTCGCGCAAATGTGTGCGGCGGTTTTGCGATAACGACATGCGCGAGATCAAGTCACTTCGAGCGCAAGGCGCTAATCTGAAAGATTGCGATGCGCTTCAGGCGCGGCGTTGTTCCATCACATCGGCGGTGATGAGATAGCCGATGAAGCCGAGATTGTAACCGCCGAGCGCGATGAACAACGTCATCAGCGGCGGCGGAACCACCGACATCGCGACCGCCGCCATGAAGGCGATGCTCACCAGCGCCACGCCGAGCAGTGCGCCGATCGTCGTGCGCTGCAGGCCGGCGGCAATTCCGATGATCGTGGCGGTCGCGAATATCATCGCTCCATATCCTCTTTACCAAGAACCAGTTTGCACAGGTTTACGCATGGATGGCTAAGAAAGGCTTTGCCAGCAGGGTTAACGCTTGATGAACTAATAAGCTCCACCCCCTTTATGGGACATGCAAAGGAGGCGGCAGTACCTTAAATATGCGCACAATCCTTTCCTTCGATCGATTCAGACTTAAGGGGTATGCACCTGCTCCGCATTTACCGCGACATCAGGTAGAAAGAGGATATGAGCAGCTTTTTTGAGAATGATTCGCCTTCGAACCTGACGGAATATTCCGTCTCGGAACTGTCCGGATCGATCAAGCGCACGGTCGAGAATGCGTTCGACCAGGTGCGCGTGCGCGGGGAAATCTCCGGCTATCGCGGGCCGCATTCCTCGGGCCACGCCTATTTCTCGCTCAAGGATGACCGCTCACGTATCGACGCGGTGATCTGGAAAGGCACCTTCTCCAAGCTGAAATTCCGCCCCGAAGAGGGGATGGAGGTCATCGCGACCGGCAAGGTGACGACCTTCCCGGGCTCGTCGAAATACCAGATCGTCATCGAGAGCCTGGAACCGGCCGGCGCCGGCGCCCTGATGGCGCTGTTGGAGGAGCGCAAGCGCAAGCTCGGTGCCGAAGGTCTTTTCGATCCCGAGCGCAAGCGCAAGCTTCCCTTCATGCCAAAGGTGATCGGCGTCGTCACCTCGCCGACCGGCGCCGTCATTCGCGATATCCTGCACCGTATCTCCGATCGCTTCCCCGTGCATGTGCTGGTCTGGCCGGTCAAGGTGCAGGGGGAGGGCTCCGGTGACGAGGTGGCGAATGCCATTCGCGGCTTCAATGAATTTGCGCCCGGTGGACCTATCCCGCGCCCCGATGTGCTGATCGTCGCGCGCGGCGGCGGCAGTCTCGAGGATCTCTGGAGCTTCAACGACGAGGCCGTAGTCCGTGCCGCTGCTGCCAGCGATATCCCGTTGATCTCGGCCGTGGGGCATGAGACCGACTGGACGCTGATCGATTATGCCGCCGACATGCGGGCTCCGACGCCGACGGGTGCTGCGGAAATGGCCGTGCCTGTTAAGGCCGAGCTGGAGGCGCAGCTCGCAAGTCTTGCCGCCCGCCTGCAGGGCGGAATGGTGAGGCAGATGGATCAGCGGCGGCAGGCGGTGCGTGCGCTGCTGCGCGCCCTGCCTTCGCTCGATCAGATCCTCGCTTTGCCGCGCCGCCGTTTCGATGAAGCGGCCGCCGGTCTCGGCCGCGGTTTGGAGCTGAACACGCTGAACAAGCGCCGTTCCTTCGAGCGCATGGCCTCGCAGCTGCGGCCGGATATCCTGTCGAACAGGATCGCCGAGCGCCGCCAGCAATTGGGCGAGCGCATGACCCGGGCGGAGCGGACCATCGAGCGCATGCTCGACCGGTCCCGCGCCCGCATCGAACGGGCTGACGCCGTCTTCGCCACACTGCCATCGCGCCTTGAGGCGCAGACGGGCCGCGCCCGCGATCGTCTCGGCAATCTCGCCCGCCACGCCGATACCGCCATCCGTCATCAGCTGACCCGCTCGCGCAGCGAGCTGGTGGCGCAGGAGCGGATTCTGCAGTCGCTCTCCTACAAGAATGTCCTGAAGCGGGGATATGCCGTCGTGCGTGACGAGGATGACCGCCCGGTTTCGCTGGCGGCGGCGCTTTCGACGGGTGCGGCCATCTCGATCGAATTCGCGGATGGTCGCGTTGGCGCGGTAACCGGCGATGATGCCACTCCGCCGTCTTCATCCGCATCAGGCACTCCGCCCGCGAAGAAGCGCGCCACCAAGCCGGCTGAGCCTGCGGCTCCGTCGAAGCAGGGAAGCCTGTTCTGATGCGCATCCTGCTGGTGCTGGCCCATCCGCTGGAAGACAGCTTCACCGCCGCCGTGGCGAAACTTGCGCGGGAAACGCTTGCTGCCGGCGGGCACGAGGTCGATCTGCTCGATCTCTATCGCGAGGGTTTCGATCCCCGTCTTTCGCAGGCCGAGCGGCGCGGTTATTTCGACCAACCCTATGATACGTCCGATGTCGATGCCATCGTCGCGCGGCTGCGAGCGGCCGAGGGACTGATCCTGGTCTTTCCGCAATGGTGGTTCAATTTTCCGGCCATCCTCAAGGGCTTCTTCGATCGCGCCTTTGCGCCCGGAGTTGCCTTTACCCATGATCCGGCCGGCGGGCGCATCGTGCCGCAGCTCACGAATATCCGCCTGTTCTGGGCGCTGACGACGACCGGCTCGCCCTGGTGGATCGTGCATTTCTATATGGGCAATCCGGTGCGGCGCCTGCTGAAACGCGGCATCGCCGCCTTCTGCGCCAAACGGCTGAATTTTCGCATGCTGGCGCTGCACGATATGGACCGCGTCACCGAAGCCGGACGCAAGGTGCATCTCGAACGCGTCAAGCGAGCGCTGGCGACGATCTGATCCTACGCTTCCAGCCAAAAAAAGATGCCGCGGTAGGGGTACCGCGGCACGATGGCATTCGGGATATGCGAGCGTCCCTTACGACCACTCGCCCTTGCGCATGACGGGCACACGCGAGCCATCCGCATTGATGCCGTCGATATCGACCTTGTCGGAGCCGATCATCCAGTCGATGTGGATCAGGCTGGAATTGCCGCCCTGCGCCTTGATCTGCTCCTGGCTGAGCTTAGCGCCGTCGATGAAGCACTTGGAATAGCATTGGCCGAGCGCGATGTGGCAGGAGGCATTTTCGTCGAAGAGCGTGTTGTAGAAAAGGATGCCGCTCGCCGAAATCGGCGAGGAATGTGGCACCAGCGCCACTTCGCCGAGCCGGCGGGCGCCTTCGTCGGTGTCGAGCACCTTGTTCAGCACTTCCGCCCCGCGCGTCGCCTTGGCTTCGATGATCCGGCCGCCTTCGAAGCGCACTTGGATATTGTCGATCAGCGTGCCCTGATGCGACAGCGGCTTCGTCGACGAGACATGGCCTTCGACGCGCAGCGCATGCGGCGTGGTGAAGACCTCTTCCGTCGGGATGTTCGGGTTGCAGGTGATGCCGTTCTTGGCGGTGGAAGCGCCGCCATGCCATTCATGGCCATCCGCCAACCCGACGGTCAGATCGGTGCCCGGTCCCTGGAAATGCAGGGCGGCGAAGCGATGATCGTTCATCCATGTCGAGCGCTTGTGCAGATTGGCATTGTGCTCCGCCCATGCCGCGATCGGATCTTCGACATCGACGCGAGAGGCCGAGAAGATCGCCTTGGCGAGCTTGGCGACCGCGATCGCTTCCGGATCGTTCGGGAAGACCAGCTTCGCCCAGGAGGCGTTCGGATAGGAGACGATGTTCCAGTTGGTGTCGAAGTTCGAGATCTTTTCCAGCGCCGGCTTGTAGGCGGCCGAATTGGCGCGGTTGGCGCGCGCCACCTTGTTCGGATCCTGGTTGGAAAGCAGCATCGGATTGTCGCCGGCGATGGCGAGGCGGGCCGTATTGTTGGAGAAGGCCTTGGCCATGCCTTCATAGAGCCATGTCGCGGCGCGGTCGAAGCTCGCCTCCTGACCGTATTCGTAGCGGGCAAGCGTCGTCTCTTCGTCCGAATAGAAGGTGGAGACGATGCCGGCGCCGGCCTTGTAGGCCTCGCGCGTGATCAGCCGGACCAGCGGCATCGCCGCGATCGGCGCCGTCATGAGCAGATCCTGGCCTGCCTGCAGCTGCAACCCGACCCTTACGGCTACTTCCGCAAGCTTTTCCAGCTTGGCGTGATCGACGGGATAATGATTGGGGGAGGCTGATGTCATGACGAAACCTGCTTGGCTGATATCGAAAGAATGGTCTGAAGACTTAGACCGGTTTGCGGCGAAATTGAAGGCGGTTTGTCCGACTTTGGGAGATCGTCAGGCAATCAACGGCGCAGCCTTGGCCTTCAGGGCGGTCAGTGCGTCCTGTGGACTCAACCGCACCTGCAGGCCGCGCTGGCCACCGTTGATATAGACATAAGCTTCGGTCATCGCCTGCGCCTCGATCGCTGTCGGCACCAGCTTCTTCTGGCCGAAAGGGCTGATGCCGCCCACATGATAGCCCGTCAGACGCTCGGCATCGACAGGCTTCATCATGGCCGCCGACTTGCCGCCGAAGGCTGCGGCGAGCTTCTTCATGCTGACTTCGTGGTCGGAGGGCACGACGACACAGACGGGCTTGCCATCCACCTCCGCCATCAGCGTCTTCAGCACGCGATGCGGCTCCTCGCCAAGCGCTTCCGCCGCCTGTAGGCCAACACGCTCCGCATTCGGATCGTAATCATAGGCATGCACGGTGAAGGCGACTTTCGCCTGGATCAGCACTTGCGTCGCGCGGGTGGTTTTTGACATGGGACCAATATTTCCAGCCGCGCGGCTTTATCCGCGTTCAGAATGAACGCGGTCGAGCTTTTCGAGAATGTCCAAACCACGAGCTTTGTCGCCCTTGGCCGCCTTGAGCCGAAACCGCGTTTCGGCATCGAACTCTGTGAGTGCCTTTGTCGTCAGTTCTTCAAAAAGCTTGTTGAGACTCGTGCCGCGAGATGCAGCAAGAGCTTTCAGCCGTTCGTGCTGATCGCTTGGAAGACGAATTGTCAGCGTGCTCATGTCAAAGTTTCCTCCGAATAATATGCGGCTGTTGATTATGCCCTGCCGAATGCAGCCGCATAAATATCCGGCTTGAATCCAACCAGCAATTTGCCGTCCGCCTCCAGCACCGGGCGTTTGATCATCGAAGGCTGGGCCATCATGAGCGCAATGGCCCTGTCCTTCGAAAGGTCGGCGCGATCCGCTTCCGGCAGGGCCTTGAAGGTGGTGCCGGCGCGGTTGAGCACGACTTCCCAGCCAGCTTCCTTCGTCCAGCGCTCCAGGTGATCCCTGTCGATACCGACGGCCTTGTAGTCGTGGAAATCATAGGCGATGCCGTGGCCTTCGAGCCAGGTCCGGGCCTTCTTCATCGTGTCGCAGTTCTTGATGCCGTAAATGGTGATCGTCATGTCGAATCCGTCTCTCGCTGTCCGGTAGGGCATAGCACGCGAATAAAGCGCGGCGAAAGTCGACCACGGGGCAAAGCGGTTCCCTCGTCCATTGCCGTTGCCACCAATCATCCTGTAAATATGCAGCATGCACATTTACAGTGCGGATGGAGCATGATGGCGGACAAGGAAATATTACGGCTGGAGAACCTCTTCGGCGCCATGAGCCTTGCTCTGGTGGACAAGATGGAAAAGGCCTTTGCCGATGAAACCGGCCATGGCCCGAGCGCGATCGCCGCCATCGTCCAGATCGGCACAGAGCCCGGTATCACGATCGAGACCCTGCGCAGGATGATCGCGCTTTCGCATTCGGCCACCGTGCGCCTTGTCGATCAACTGGTGGCGTCCGATCTCGTGCTGCGCGCCGGCGGCGTCGAGGGTGACAAGCGCGCCCGCTCGCTGCAGCTGACCGAGAGCGGGCGGGCGCTCTTTGGCCGAAGCCTTGCCGCCCGCCGAGCCGTCATCGATCGAGCGTTCAAAGCGCTGAAGCCGGAAGAGACGGAACAGCTCGGCCGCCTCATCGAGAAACTGCTGCCGGCATTGGTCGATCTCGGGGACGATCAGGATGTGGTTTGTCGTGTTTGCGATCAGGGTGTTTGCGATCAGGACCGCTGCCCGATTGCCTTCATGTCATAGCGCACGAACAGCGACCTTGACATTTCTCTCTATTATATGCACACTGCATGCATATAATTTGAAGGACGTCTGGTCGCTTCCTTCGAGCGCTGAACATCGCCTACATCAATTCGATCGGAGGCATGATCGTGATAGTAAATCGTTCAATTCTTGCCCGGCTAACGGACATTGCGCACGCGGCCCTTGTGGGCGCGCAGGATCACGTCCGCCGCTTTGGTGCGCTTCTGCGGGAAGCGGCCGCAATCGCCTTCGCCATACGGTGCAAGATAATTGACGGCCATTAGGGCAAATCAGTCTTCCAGCGTTCCCGGCTTGCGGGCGACGGAGCTTGGCTTATCAGAGCCGATCTTCATCAGGTCACCGCGACGACGCACCAGCCGGTCGGAGACGCGGGTCACGATCAGGCCTGCTTGCGGTGCGCGGACGTCGATGGTCCCGTCTGCCACGCCGGGCCTGGTGATGATGGTCGCCAGCAGATCGCCTTCTTCGACCCGTTCGCCGATATTGCGATGGAAAAGCACCGTGCCGGCCTGTGGTGCGCGGATCATCTCGACATTGTCGAGCGGCACGGCCGGACCATCGAAGGGGCCGAGTACCACGCTTTCGTCCCGCACAGCGCCGCGCGCGGCCAGGAAGCACCAGAGCCCGGCAGCATCTTCCTTTGCCATCTCGGGATAGACATCGCGCGTGCCGCGCAATTCGACCGTCACCGAAAGCTTGCCCGGCAGCCTTGCCTTCTTTTCCCCGGGCACTTCGTATTTCCAGGCGAAGCTCACGGCCTCCTCGAAGGCCGAGCTTTCGCCATCCGACAACAAAACGGCATCCATCTTCAGCGCGGCGGCAAGATCGGAAGCCTCGGGCCAGAAGGCCTCGTCGATATAGGCATATTGCAGGGATTCATCGTCGCAATGCAGATCGATCACCAGATCGGCGCCGAGCGCCATGTGGATCAGCTGACGCTTCAGCCGGTCGACGGCGGGATAGCGTTCCAGATTTTCGATCAGCAGATCGCGGTCGCGGACCGAAATCAGCGGGAAATCGCGGTTGAAATTGGTGCGCGAGCCCAGGTCGAAACGGCCCTGCATCTCGCCGAAGTGCGATTGCGCCGCGCCAATGGGATTGGCATGCGGCACGACGGTGATATCGCTCAAAATGGCGCCTGTTTCTTCCGCCTGCCGCAGGCGCTCGCAGAGGAAATGCGCCAAGGCCGTGCCCGGCAGTTCGCCGGCATGCAGCGCCGCCTGAATGTAGATCTTCGGCGCATCGGCCTTGCTGCCGGCAAAATGCAGAACCGGTAGCCGCCAGGCGATCCCCGCAGTGTCGCCTTCGATGACGATTTCGGTAACGTTCATGGGCCGGCCTCCTGCTGATAATAGTGAGAGACGCATACCAAGCCTTGACGGCAGGCTGCAACCGTTTGTCGTCGCGCGCCGAAATCAGGATTGGACGAACGACGAAAATGGCGTCAGGGATTGCGGTTCCCGCGCAGGCAGAAACTCAGGATCAGGCTGAGCAGGACCGCGCCGACCCCAAAGGAGAAGGGGGCGGCATAGCCGAGATGATCGGCAAAAAGGCCGGCGATCGGTCCGGTCGAGCCGAGCGACACATCGAGGAAGATCGAATAGAGCCCGAGCGCGACGCCGCGGTTCTGCGGCGGGATGCGCTCCATCGCCTCGTTGCCAAGTGCCGGGAAGACAGGCGCGAAGCCCACGCCGGCCAGGGCCGCGCCGATGATGGCAATGGTCGGGGAGGGCGCAAGCGCAAGCGTTGCCAGGCCGATGATCTCGATGACGAGTGAAATGCGCACCAGCGGCAGGCCGCCGAAGCGGGCGACAGCCTGTGCAAGACCCAGGCGCACGCCCATAAAGGCGAGGCCGAAAGCACTAAGGGCAAACGAGGCGCCGTCCCAGTTGCGGCTATGGAAAAACAGCGCGACGAAGGCCATGACGACGCCGAAGCCGCTGGAGGCGAGCGCAAGCGCGACGCCGTACGGCGCCACACGGCTCAGGACCTGGCCGGTGCCGATGCCCTTTTCTTTCACGCCCGGAACAGGCGGACGGGTCTGCGCCAGCAAGAACCCGGCGACGGCGAAGAGGATGGTGACGACGCCGATGGTGAAGAAGCCATATTGCCCCTGCAGCCAGGCGCCGAACGGTGCGGCGAGCGCAATGCCGCCATAGGTGGCGATGCCGTTCCACGAGATGATGCGGACGGTTTCGCGCGATCCCATGAGGCCGATCGCCCAGGTGATCGCCGCGGTGCTCACCCAGCTTTCGCCGATGCCGAGCGCCAACCGGCCGGCCAGCAGAAGGGCAAGGCTCGCCGTTGGAACATGGACAGTGAACGTAGAGGCGATCGTCAGCGCGCCGGAAAGCCCGTAAGCGAGAAAGCCGAGAAAGACCGAACGGCGCGGTCCATATTGATCGCAGAGCCGCCCGACCTGCGCCCGGCTGACGATGGTTGCCACATATTGCGTGCTGACGGCGATGCCGGCCCAGACGACGCCGAAGCCGAGGCCGCTGTCGACATAGGTCGGCAGAACCGCGAGCGGAAGACCGATGGCGGCATAGCCGAAGAATGTCAGTGCGACGATCGAGAGGAGGGATAGGGTCGAGGTGGACCGGATGGTCTGGGAGGCAGTGTTCACGGGATATCGCCTGCGGACATCGGCAACGATGTCCATGCTGTTTGCCACGAAGGAACGGGGTTCGGTATCGGATAGCCATGACGGTGGCGGCCGGAGGGCCGTGCATCGCCACGGACAACCGGTATCAGGCAAAAGCAGGCATGGTCAACGAATTGCTGCCTTGCAGCAAAAGCGATTGACGGGATGAGTTGATTGTGCGTCGGAGCCGAAGCCGCGCATTGCGTAAGCGGGGCCGGTTTGCAGGCCCCGCTTGAAAGGACTTTACATCGTCAAGACGACACTCGCCGTCGTTCGCCCCGCCTCGAGATCGGCATGGGCTCTCGCCGCATCCTTCAGCTCGTATTCGGCGCCGATCGGGTTGACCAGTCCGGCCTGTAGCGCCGCCATCAGCGCTGTCGTGCCTTGGCGATAGAGCTCGGGATCGTTGGCGTAGGTCAGCACGCTCGGGCGAGACAGCCCAATGGCTCTGGGGGCGGTCAGCTCCTCTATCTCGATCGGCGGAATGGGACCGGCCGCCTGGCCGAGGCTTGCGACCATTCCGAAAGGACGGATGGCGGCAAACGTCTGCGACAGCATGGTGCCGCCGATCCCGTCGACGGCGAGATGCACGCCGCGCCGATCGGCAATGCGGCGCGTTTCTGCGACCCAATCCTCGGATGTGTGCAGGAGAACCGCATCGGCTCCGGCCTCATGGGCGAAGCCAGCCTTGGCTTCGGAACCGACCGTTGCGATGACGTTTGCGCCAAGCCGCTTGGCAAGGCGCGTGACGAGCTGGCCGAGGCCGCCCGCTCCCGCATGAACCAGCACCCATTCGCCCGCTTTCACGGGATAGACTTTTTGCAGCACCATATGCGCCGTCAGTCCGCGCAGCATGGTGCTGCCGGCGACACGCTCGCTGACGCCATCGGGCAGTTTCACCAGACGGGTGGCCGATAGCGTGCGCACCTCGGCATAGCTGCCGAGCGGATGGCCGATATAGGCGACGCGGTCGCCCACGCTCAGCTCGTTGACGCCAGGGCCGATGGCCTCGACGACGCCGGCGCCCTCGAAGCCGAGCACGCTCTGGCCGGGCGGCAGCGGATAGAGCCCGGACCGGACATAGATGTCGACGAAGTTGACGCCGGAAATGCTTTGGCGGATCCGGACCTGGCCGGGACCTGGTTCGGTGACGGGGAGATCGACGGCTTTCATGGCCTCGGGTCCGCCTGGGCCGGTAATGGCAATCGCTAGGGGCATGTGGAAGTCTCCTTTCAGGAGATCTTTGACCATAAACAGCGACTTGAATAAATTCGGTATGAGCTCACCGCATCTGTGCAATAATGCACAGATGATCGATTGGCAGGACCTTCTTCACTTTGCCGCCCTGGCGCGAACCGGTTCGCTTTCCGCGGCGGCGCGGGAGCTTGGCGTGGATCACGCAACGGTTGGCCGCCGCATTGCCGCGCTGGAGCGTTCGCTCGACCTGCGCCTGATCGATCGGCGGCCGCGCACCTCGCCGCTGACGGCCGATGGCCGCGCCATTGCCGAACTGGTGACCGGGATGGAGGAGAATGTCGAAGCGATCAGGCGCTATTCGAAGAGCGCCGTGACCGGACTTTCCGCTGCGGTCAAGGTCAGCGCGCCACCGTCGATCGCCGCCCATCTTCTTGCCCCGAAGGCGGCTCTCTTCCGTGAGGAGCATCCGGACATCACCTTGACGATTGCCGGCGTCACCCGCCGTGCCGCGCTCAACTACGGAGAGGCCGATATCGCCGTGCGCATGACACGACCGGAGGAGAGCGATCTCCTGGTTCGGCGTATCGGCATCATGCGCTTCGGCCTCTACGCCATTCCGACCGTGGCGCAAAGGCCCGAGGCGGATTGGGTCTTCATCGGCTACGATGCGGCAATGGAGCATCTGACGCAGCAGACTTGGCTTCGCAGCCTGCTGGAAGGCCGCCCGATCGTATTTCGCGCCACCGATGTCTTCGGCCAGCTGGAGGCGGCCCGCGCCGGGCTCGGCGTCGTGGCGCTCCCAGCCTTTCTGGGCGACAGCGAAGCGGGGCTGACGCGCCTGCCGGTGGCGGTTCCGTCACCCACGCGCGACCTCTGGCTCGTCACCTATCCCGATCTGCGCCGTTCGCCGGCCATCCGCGCGGTGATGGATTTCGTCAGCGACATCATCGGTGGAAGCTGCCCCCTGCGCGGCGACGCGGAGGCGGCTGCGTAAGGCTAAGTTCCGACTTGTATTTTCCTGTTGCGGCCCGGCGGCGAATCTCTATCCATAGATGGCTGGGCCATAGATGGACGGGCCTACTTACGGTCGGTGATCGATGACGAAGCTGGGCAGTTGGTTCGTGATGGACAGGGCGGATCTCGTCGCGGGCATATCGGTTGCAGGCCTGATGCTGCCCGAAGCGGTCGCTTACGCGGGCATCGCCGGCTTGCCGCCGCATCGGGCTATTCTCGCCGGCATTGCCGGATGTCTCGTCTATGCCATATTCGGCCGCAGCCGCTTTGCCATCGTCTCCCCCACATCCTCGTCGGCCGCCATTCTCGCTGCAACATTGGCGGTGGTTCCGGGCGATGCCACCGTCAGGGCGGGCCTTGCCACGGTTGCCGTGGCGCTTGCCGGCATTCTGTTCCTCGTTGCCGGCGCATTGCGCCTCGGTGGCATCACCGGCTTTATTTCGCGGCCGGTGCTGCGCGGCTTCGCGCTGGGACTGGCAATCACCATCATCCTGCATCAGCTGCCGATTCTGGTCGGCGTGCCCGTGCAGGGCTCGAATATCTTGACCTATGCGGCAGCACTGTTCAGCGCGGTCCTGCAATGGAATCCGATCAGTGTTGCCGTCGGCGTCGTCGCGCTGGCGGCACTGCTGCTGCTGAAGCGGTTGCCGGGCGTTCCCGGCGCCTTCCTCGTGCTCGCCGCAGGCATCCTCGCCTCCTACCTGTTCGCTCTGGAAGGCCATGGAGTGAAGCTGGTCGGCGCAATCGAGATCCTGCCGCAATGGCCGTCGCTGCCGGATGCTGGCTGGGCTGGCTATTCGCGCCTGGTGCAGTTCACGGTACCTCTGGTCCTCATCCTCTTTGCCGAATCCTGGGGAACGATGCGGGCCTTGGCGTTGCGCTATGGCGAGACGCTGGAGGTCAATCGCGAGCTTGGTGCGCTTGGCGCCGCCAACATCGCCAGCGCCGTCGTTCAGGGCATGCCGGTCGGCGCGGGTTTTTCCGCCGGCTTCGCCAGCGAGGCGGCGGGGGCAAAGACGCGGGCGACCACCGTCTTCGCCGCGATCGGCCTTGCGATCCTGATTGCCTGTGCCGGGCCGCTGGTTGCGCTTCTGCCCGAGCCGGTGCTCGCCGCCGTCGTGGTCGCGGCCCTGACCCATGCGCTCGATCCCAGCCCGATCCTGCGTCTGCGCCGCCTGCATCGCGATTTCTACGTGGCGCTGGGCGCCGCTGTCGGCGTGCTGGCCCTCGGCGTCCTCAATGGCATGCTGCTGGCGATCGCACTCTCGCTCGCCGCCATGATGCATCGCCTGGCCTCGCCGCATGTCGCTCGTCTCGGTCGGCTGAACGACAGCCATGATTTCATCGATGTCGGCAGGCACGATGATGCCTCCGAGATACCGGGCATTGCCATCTGGCGCCCCGGCGAAACCCTGTTTTTCGGCAATGCCGATACGATCTTCAGCGAGATATTGTTGGGCAGCCGCGGCGAAACCGGCTTGCGGGCGGTTATCCTCAGCCTGGAGGAGAGCTCCGATATCGACAGCACGGCGATGGACGCACTGATGGAGTTCGACAGCGCCATGCACCGCAGGGGTCTGCGCGTTCAGTTCGCCCGCGTGCATGACCGCGTCCGCGATCTTATGACGGCCGCCGGTGTTCCCGAGGTCGAGAACCGCTGCAGCTTCAGCGTCGATGACGCTGTGGCGGCGGTGATGGCGTCTTCGGGGGGCTGCTGAACCTGTTCTAAAATAGTAAACGCCGAATCTAGAACAGCGGCCAGTGCCAGACATGACCGTGTTCGCCGTCGCCTTGAAAGCTGTTCACCAGCGTGAAGTTTTCAACCGGCCACGTGACCGGCTCCTCCAACCTCATTTCGGGAAGAATGCGGTCGCAATAGAATAGCGTCATATGGGGTTGGAATGACCTGGGTATGCCACTTTCAAAGCCCATGCTTTGCATGCCGGCATCCAATTCCCGACGGAGTGTCGTTAGCCCTTCATTTTCTTCCCTGCACCAGAGGACATATTGACGGTTGTTGCCATTGCCGAATGTTCCCGCCCGATCGAATACCAAGGGAAACGATTTCAGGCAGATGGTTGATCCGGCCCCCAACGCAGCGAAGGTGGCTTCCTCTTGGGAGCGGGAGACAATATCGATAGGATAGATGGTGACATGGTAGAGACCATGCTTTCTTGGCGTGCGCGTGAGTCCGTTTCGCCGACTGTGGTCCACGGTCATTTCAGCGGCCAATTTAGCGATTTCCGGGTCCGGCAGCGCCGCAAAATAAAGAGCTTGTCCGCGCTTTGGCAGGCTTTTGCCTTTGCGCCTTATCGGCGGTTTGCCGAGATCCAATGACATTTGGTCCGCGCGCTGCATGGCTTTGTTCAAAGCCGTCCCGGCTTTGCCTCCTCCTGTCTCTCGATCTCGAAACCATAGTACTCCGCGGCCATGAATTCAAGAACAAAACATGAACGTATGTGTCAATGGATCTTTGCGGCCGTAAGCTTCACAAAAAAGGATCGAATAAAAGGGCGGCTTGATCCGTTCATTCCAGGTTCGGGCTTTCGTGCCCATTCTCACCAACAAGGAATGACAGCCATGTTCACCAGACCAGTCTTCGCGGCCATTTTTCTCGCTCTCATCGGCCTTGGTATTGCGTCTTGCTCCACCTCGGGCGAGCGCAATTCCGGTGGCGGCATGACGTTGAATACTCCTCCGACCGGCGGCGGATATTGATACCTGTGCCTGCGAGTGTCTCAGCATCGCTTCGCCGTCGTCAAAATGGTGGCAATTCTTAATCTTCGCAAGAATCGGGTTGAATTCGACGCCCCCGAGGACGATTTTCATGGCAAGTGGAAACACAGGAGCTTTCGTCATGAATGAGACAAAGCAGAATTATCTAATCTTCGAAACCGCAGGCGGCTTCTGCGGCATCGCGTGGAGCGATGTCGGTGTCATGCGCTTTCAATTGCCAACCAAGGATGCAGGGGCGACCGAGCGCCTGCTTCTGCGGCGCCTGTCGAATGCGCAGCCCGGCACACCGACGCTGGAGGTTGCGGAGACGATCGCCAAGGTGCAGCGCTATTTCGCGGGCGAGGAAATCGACTTTTCGGGCGTGCCGCTCGACCTCAGCGAACAGGACGCGTTTTTCAGGCAGATCTATGACGCCGCCCGGCAGGTCGGTTGGGGGCATACCACCACCTACGGGACGCTGGCAAAGCAGCTTGGCGTGGGGCCGGAGGCCGCGCGTGATGTCGGCCAGGCCATGGCCAAGAACCCGGTGGCGCTGATCATTCCCTGCCACCGCGTTCTGGCGGCGGGCGGCAAGATCGGCGGCTTTTCGGCGCCTGGCGGCTCGAATGCCAAGGCGCGCATGCTGGAGCTGGAGGGCGTTCAGCTCGCGCCGCCGAAGCCGGTGCAGCAATCGCTTGGGTTTTAGAGCAATTTCAGGAAAACTGCGTAGCGGTTTTCCGTCCGGAATTGCGGGAGAACAATAGCGTATCATTGTCGTTCAAGCGGATCGGCTTATGGCCGGATCGCGATCTTCCTGCCGCGCCTCATACCGCTTGTTCCGATGATCTCTTCCGCCACAGAATTGCGAAGGCAAGACCGTGATTGACGAGCAGCAATGGCACGTAAAGCGCTGGTATATAAATGCCGGCGCCAAAGAGGCCGGGATTTCCGATTTTCATTACGCCCAGATAGTAGGCGTTCAGAAGATCCAGGGTTCCCCAGATATTGAATATCCAGACAATCGGAACCGCGATTGGCCACCGCCAGGAAAGTGCCGCCATTGAAACAAGCGCGAGAACAGCTGCGATGAGATCACCCCATCCGACTTGATTGGCGAAATCCGGACTCAACTCCGAAGATACGAATCCGGATACCAGAAAGTTCATGCCGAAGAACCTGAACGCATGGAAAGCCGCGAGAAGTCTCAGCGCCTCATGGCGCGGCATGGCACGAACCGCTGGCCAGACATAGATGTAAGCCACCACCGAACTGGTCAGGAAGGCGCCGGCGACGCTGAGAACGAATGGAAGATTGAAGTCCGGCGGCATGCTCGGATTCCTTTGTATTTGTTGGATATATTTCGATATCTGAGGGTACTCAGGAATTGGCCATGAGCAAGCGGAGCGGCCAAAGCGGGCCGATTGCGATGTATTCGTGGTCCATGAGATTTTGCTTGGCTAACGGTAGGTCCTCCATGATTGCCTGTGCCTCGGCGACATCGCTGGAATCCAGCAGGAAGATGGCTCCGCGACCGTCGCCCCGCGAATACCATTCGCGAATCTTCCCACTGAGATAGAGCTGCACCGTCTGCTGGATTTCAGCGGGCATGACGGCCATGACTTGTTCGCGTGTGACGCCCGCCTTCACGGTAAGGATGATCATCACCCCGGTGGTTGCGGGCGAGATGGCCTGGGCCTGGGTAGGGGTTGGATGGGTCATGGAAGCAGCTCCTGTGAGAGGGGTCGGGAAGACGCCACCGATCGTTTTCACGGTCTCGTTTCGGCGACGTCCTGATTTGCAACTCAAAGATAAGACCGCTTTTCACGAGCGACTATTCTCGATAATGTCGACGAGTTATGAAGCAGAACTTCACAGTCAGGCAGGGTGCACTCGATGGCGTCGAGGCCTTCCTGAGTGTTGCCCAGCACCGCAGTTTTCGCAAAGCAGCCGCGGAGCTCGGGGTAACGCCATCGGCGATCAGCCAGGCGGTGCGCACTCTCGAGGCGCGTATCGGCGCGGCACTCTTTATACGCACGACGCGCAGTGTTGGCCTGACCGAAGCCGGCGAGCGATTCCTATCGCGCGCAAAGCCCGCTTTCGCGGAGCTTGTCGCCGCAAGCGAGGGCGCGCGTGACCTGGGGCAGCGGCCCGCCGGACTGTTGCGCCTCACGGTGCCGCGGGCAGTGGTGCCGATCCTGCTGGAGCCGCTAATCGCATCCTTCTGCCAGGCCTATCCCGAGGTCGAGGTGGAGATCGCCGCAAGCGCGGACCTGGTCGATATCGCCGCCGAAGGGTTTGACGCCGGCGTCCGGCTGGGCCAGTTCGTCGAGGCTGATATGATCGCGGTCCGGCTGACGCCGCCCTTTCCCTTCGTGGTCGTCGGCAGCCCCGAATATCTACGCCGGATGGGACGGCCGGAACTCATCGAGGATCTGCGTCAACATGCCTGCATACGCATTCGCCGTTCGAATGGGTCAATCGCGCCATGGTCGTTCGTCAACGGCAACAAGCCGATCGAGGCCATCGTCTCGGGGCCGCTAATTGCCCACGATTTCCCCACCATGCTTGGGGCGGCGGTGGAAGGTATGGGGCTTGTGCAAGTGCCTGAGCCGATCGCTGCTGGACCAGTGAAAGCGGGAGAACTCGTACACGTCCTGGAGCCGTTCGCGCCAATGGCGCCGGGTGTGTTTCTCTACTATCCCAGCCGCCATCAAGTGATGCCGAAGCTGCGGGCCTTCATCGATCACGTCAGGAGCCGCAAGCCTTAGGCTGCGCGTATCGGGAAAGGAACGCGTGATGCAATTATGCTATCGGTGCCTTCCTGGATGGAAGGTATCGCCGTTGCCCTCATCCCCGTTCGATTATTTCGATAGGTTCTAACGCTTTGTTATTACCTTGCTTTGGAACTAAAGGTCGTGCGAGATCGTTTATCTCTAACTTCGATACGACGCTGATGTCGTTCCCGGCCGGCTGGGTAAGCGGCGTTCTTTAGGGACATCTCATCATGAAGATTTCGTCTGGATTTCGTTCAGTCGCGGTTGCCGCCATCGCCGTCGCGGGGATTGGCTTTGCCAGCGCTGCGCATGCCGATAGCGGCACGATCCGTTTTGCCGTCTACAAGGCGGCTTTCTTCGTCGGTGGCTCCGGAGGGGAGGGTACGCTGACCTTCCATGGCCGGCGCTATCCCGTCTCGATCGGCGGCATCTCGGGCGGCCTCGCTTTCGGTGCCTCCAAGACCTATTTCAGCGGTACCGTGCGCCACATTCGCCGTGCCCAGGATGTCAGCGGCGTCTACGGCGCAGCCGGCGGCGGCGGCGCGGTCGGCAAGGGCGCCCAGATAATCGTCATGACCAATGACAAAGGCGCTGAGCTTGAACTCACGGGCCGGCAGGTCGGCCTGCAAGTCAACGCCGATATCAGCGGCATGAGCATCAGGGTGAAGTAAGGCGTTACTCCCTTCGTCATCCCCTGGATAGGCCCGATTTGCTGAATTAAAGCAATTCCAGGAAAAGTACGCGGCGGTTTTCCGTCCGGGATTGCGGAAAACAAGAGGATAGAGCCTTTTCGCGATTCGAAGAAAAGCGGAAGGGCTCTAGCAATCGGGCACCTCTGGGAAAGCCGCCCAGGGAGGACCGCTGCGCTTGCTCGTCACTCTGCGCCAATAGCTACCCTTGGCTTATTGCCGCCGACTGGATCTTCGGCGACGGGTCACGCCGCCCGATAGTTCTGCGCCACGACGCTCCCGGGAAAGGCCTTCGAGTTTGTCAGCTTGAGAGGCGTCGGCGCCGCCAACCCGTCGGTGGAGGTCGGCCACCAGGCGGTCATGGCTTCGAAGCTGTGGCTGCCCGTGATGGGCAGGCTGGCGTTCCATATGGTTTTTACGGCCCAGACTTTCTCCTCGTTGCGGTTCCAGCCCGAGGACGGCCAGATCGGCAACTTCCGACAGCTCGTGATTATTTTTGCCGCTGCCGCTCGCGAGGACGAGGATGCCGTCAATACACCATCTCAAAGGATTGGCCTGCGGCAACATTCGCTAGGAGCTGCGTTACGGCGGGGGAACCGCCGTGGTCCGCAATCCACTTGCTCACCCGGCAGGCGGCTTTCGCGTAGAGGCTGGTCGACGCCGCGCTTTCAATCCAAGCGCTCCTCGACGTCGGTAGCGCACCATCCGGTTCCACCAGGCAACGATCGGGCGATGACGTTGGCCTCAGGTAGCGGCTATCATCGGAAACGAGGACCGCAACGCCCTCATCGAACCATTGCGGCACATCACGACGGAAAGTCTTGATCAGTCCGATCCGGGTATGAAGTTCGATGTGCGACATCTCGTGTGATGCAATGGTGACGGTCGTTCCTTGGAGCGAGAGGAACAATGCGAGATTGAGGAGCGCCATGCCGCGCGATTTTCCGCCGCCGATCTTGCGGTAACAATTATCGTCGCCGCAGACGAAGATTTTGGGATCACCATCGATCGTCCCGTAGAATTGGCGGAGCCGGTCGCGAGCCGCGGCAATCGTCTGGAGCACGGCTGCCTGCTGCTGGGGAGCCATCCCATCCTCGACATAGACCTGACCCTGGGTCTTCTTGAACCCCAGGCAGTTCGGGCACGCTACAGCGGCCACCGTGGGATATGCGGCCGAGACGCCGGCGGCTGTCGTCGCAATCAGAAGGA
This sequence comes from Rhizobium sp. CCGE531, assembly GCF_003627795.1. NCBI lineage: Bacteria > Pseudomonadati > Pseudomonadota > Alphaproteobacteria > Hyphomicrobiales > Rhizobiaceae > Rhizobium > Rhizobium sp. CCGE531. The sequence continues at coordinate 447,045 of NZ_CP032684.1, forward strand.
TTGCGAGTGTGGCTGCTTTCATCGATCTTGACACCATGCTCCTTCCAGTCCCGTGGGTATGAGTTCCTGCCATGGCTTTCATAACGTTACCGGTTGGCGCGCGAATGCGAAGCACAGAGCATCGTTTGAAAGGCAAGCGGAGAGTACTGGAGCAATTCCAGGAAAAGTGCGCAGCGGTTTTCCGTCCGGAATTGCTAGACAACAGAGAGATAGAGCGGTTCAGAGATTCCGTGAAAAACTGAACCGCTCTAGGATGCGGCCGTATCGCCGGCGAGGGAAGAAGCCATGTTCGATCGAGAACGCGCGAGCAGATAGAATGCCGCGAGGTGCGTGATCATCTGCAGTGGCATGTAGATGATCGGGAACGCGTACATGGCACCGAGTTCGCCTGCGACAGCAGGAAGGTCGACTTGAACCGCGTGGTAAAAGTCGAAGGCAACGTCGGCTACCCCTATGAGATTGAAGGCGAGGACGAGCAGCCAAAATAGCGGACGTATCCTGACCGCGAGCAGCGCCAGCATGGCCAGCAGCCCGGTCGCGAAGTTGCCGTAGGCGGCGAACGTGGCGAAGCCGGCGGGCAGATTGGCGCCAACCACGCCGGGAAGCAGGAAGGCGAGCCCGAAGAAGCGGAAGCTGTGCAGGGTCGCAATGGCTCGTTGCGCATCGGCGTGATCCATCACCTTGAGCCTCGGCCAGATGTATGCACCGAAGCAAAGCAGCCATGGGATATAGGCCAGGACGAGATGGGTTAGGAATAGGATTTGCGCCGGCATGTGCGCTCCTTTCAGGTGGTTTCGTTCGTCAAGCCGCGGCCTCCAACACCGCGGTCAGGATGCCGAGCCGGTCTTCCCTCGGTTAAAGGCTCCGAAGGAAGTCAATCATCGCGGTATTCACCTCCGGCGCACGTTCCTGCTGGGTCCAGTGGCCGCAGCCCGGCAGCATGATCGCCGGCCGGAGTTCGGGAACCATTGCCGACTGCTTGGCAATGATCGGCTGAAACACCTCGACAATGATGTCGCGATCGCCCGCAATGTAGAGCGCCGGAACGGTTACCGCCGCTCGGCCAAAGGCGGCCATGAGTTCCCAGCTGCGATCGATGTTGCGCCACCAGTTCAGGGCGCCGCGGAATCCGCTCCGCGAGAATGCCTCGACATAGACCTCGATGTCGGACTCGCTGAACCAGGAAGGCAACGACACCGGATTGGTGAGGAAATCGCCGTTCCGGGGCACCATCCCGGCGGCAAACCCTCCGGCGCCTGTCGGCGGCGGGCTGTCGCCCGAGAGGGAGTAGAACATCGAACGGAACGTGCGAGGCAGATCGCGCCCGAGCGCCGCCTCAGCTCCCGGGGTCTGGAAGTAGAGCTGGTAAAACACCGCGTCCTCGGTCTGCGGCATGAGCGTCGTCGGCGGTCCCGCGTCGCCAAACCCCCGCGAGCGGAATGGCGGGCTGAGCGCGATCACAGCGCGGAAGCGGTCGGGACGCAGAAGCGCCGTTTGCCAGGCTATCGCAGCGCCGATGTCGTGGCCGGCGATCACGGCTTGTTTGGCATCCAGAGCATCGATGAGCCCCAGCATGTCGCCGATGTCATGGAGAATCGTATATTCTTCCACTGCTTCCGGACGGTCGCTCCGCCCATAGCCACGCAAGTCGGGCGCCACCGCACGGAACCCGGCCTTCGCCAGTGCGTCAAGCTGATGGCGCCAGGAATACCAGCATTCGGGAAAGCCGTGACAGAGGATGACGAGCGGACCCTCACCTTGTTCGGCCACGTGCAACCGGATACCGTTCGCCTCGACCATGCGATGCGTAACCTCGGGCATCGCCGAATCCACCCAGGACGTCGGCTCGGGGTCAGCTCCGCCGAGTTTAGCGGCGGCGGCTTTCAGCGGCTTTCCGATAGCGGCACCGATGGTAAGCGCGCTCCCTGCGCAGAGGACCTCGCGTCGGGAAAATGTCACGTCTCGCATTGTGTCGCTCTCTCCTAATCGTCGCATCCGAGCCTCGATGGCTCCGGGGCTTCCGAAATGCGGCGTGCGTCCAGATTTGCACGCCGAATGTATGGCCGCTTCCAGCGATCGACTATTGGCGATAATGTCGATGGGCCATGAAGCAGAACTTCACAGTCGGGCGTGGGCGCGCTCGATGGCATGAAGGGGCACTTGAGCCCCAGCGCCGCAGCTTTCGCGGAGCGGTAAAGCTCAGGTGACGCTATCGGCGATGATGGGGAAGCATGAGAACTATGTGGATGTTCTCGGCTGTCCCGTTGAGGTGACGCTCGACCTCATCGACGGCCGATGGAAAGGTGTCGTACTATTCCACCTCCTCGATGCCGGTTGCCTTCGATTCAACGAGCTGCACCGCCGCTTGCCGGGGATCACCCAGCGGCTGCTCACCAAGCAATTACGCGAGCTCGAGGAAGCTGGGCTCGTGCTGCGAACAGTGTACGCGGAAGTTCCGCCGCGCGTGGAGTACCGCGTCACCGAGGAAGGCGAAGCCTGAGGCCAGTTGTCGAGATGTTGACGCAATGGGGAAGAGCCCGGCTGGATCGACAAAGTGCAAAGCAGACCGCTAAAGGGCAGCAAAAGTCGTTGACGCAAGGCTGAAGCCTTACGCTCTCGGTTCTCGGGGTTGCAATTCCCTACGGCTCCAAGTCGCCGCAGAGTCAGCTATTCGCGGCCGGCGGCGGCCGGGAAGTGTTGCGGCGGGAATGTCGCCTCGTCGCCTGATCGGACCGGACTATAGGTCACCGATATGGCGCCGTTATTGAACATTTTCGCCTGTTCGACCGAAAGGCTCATGGGGCTGCTCGTCTCGTCGAACAACCGCAGGCCGGAGCCGACCACCACCGGACAGATGACGAGGCTAAGCTCGTCCAGCAACCCTTCGCGTAGCAGCGAGCGCACCAGCCTCGGACTGCCGGGAACCTGGATCGCCTTCCCGGACTGCGCCCTCAGTTTCGCCAGCGCAGGCGTGAGATCGCCCTCGAGCACCGCCGCCGGTCCCCACGCGAGCTCGCCCAGCTTGCCGGGGGTCCTTGTCGCCACATATTTGGGCGAGTGGTTCAGGAACCTGGCCATAGGCACATCGTCCGTCTGGTGCGGCCACAGGTTGGCGAAGATCCGGTAGGTCGCTGGGCCAAGCAGGACGGCGTCCGCCTTCTCAATTCCGGCGACGATCCTTTCGCCCATTTCCTTGTTCAAGTACTGGAAGCCCCAGCGCTCGGGCAGCTCAACGACGCCGTCGAGAGAGATGAAAAGCCCCGCCGTTATTTTTCGCATTCTACACCTCCTTGAGTAGCGTGATCGCCCACCAGATCATGGGCGCTAGGGCAGGAAATTAGGGTCAGGGTACGCATTCGAACCGAAGGCTCTATAGCGTGCCGCGGAATTCGCTCTGACCCGAATTCTTCCTCGATGACCTCTGAATTTTTAGTCTTGACTCATTAATTGCTTACTAGCTATATAGCCATATGGCAATTGAAAAATCTACTGCGGACCAGCTGAACCAGGCCTTTTCTGCTCTTGCCGATCCGACGCGGCGCGCGATCCTGGCTCGGCTCGCAACCGGCGAAGCCACGGTGTCGGAACTGCTGGCGCCGTTCGAACTCAGCCAACCGACGATCTCGAAGCATCTCAAGGTGCTGGAGAATGCGGGCCTCATCGAACGCGGGCGTGACGCGCAGCGGCGACCGCGCAAGCTGGTGGCAACGGCTCTTAAGGATGTCGCCGACTGGGTAGAGCCCTTTCGCAAACAATGGGAAGGCAGGCTCGACAATCTGGATCGCCACCTCGCGGAAATGAAGAAGTAGGAGAGAGGCATGACGCTGACAATCGCCGACAGCGGAGTCGTGATTGACCGGGACACGCACACGATCATCGTGACGCGCGTCCTAGCCGCACCCTGTGAACAGGTCTTCGAAGCATGGACGCGGCCCGAGCATGTGACATGCTGGTGGGACCCAACAGGCGAACCGCTGGCAGAATGCGAGATCGACCTTCGCCCGGGGGGAACGTTCAGGTTCCTTAACCGGCATTCCGCCGCCACCCACCAGTTCGCGGGTGTCTATCGCGAGATCGCACCGCCACGTCATCTCATCTTCGAAGCGATGGGGGCGATCGGGCGCGTCACTTTCGACGAGACTGCGGGCGGGACGCGTTTGACGATGAGGATTGAATGCGGCTCGGCGGAACGGCTCGATCAGTATTTGAAAATGGGCATCGACACTGGAACGGCGAAGACCCTTGACAATCTCGTCGTATATGTCCGTGCGACGCCCCAGCGGACGTCAAGCGCGTTGTCAGATGTTCCGAGCACCGAGGGGTAGTATTGCGATGCAACGGTCAGTTTGGATTGCAGCACACCCAGCCTTCCTGGCGTATGCCATCACCTGCACTGTTCTGTGCGTCAATCTTCTGATGCTCTGGGTCTCCAGCGGGGCGATCCGCGCCAAGGGCCGCGTGGCAATCAATCCGGAGGATGGCGCACGCTTTGGTGTCCCTGTGTCAGAATTCGACCCGCCAATTGTCGCACGGCTCCTGCGTGCGCATCGCAATGCCGAGGCTACGATCTATCCATTCCTGCTGCTGGGGCTGCTTTACGTATTCCTGGGAGGAAGCCCTGCAATTGCGATTCCCATTTTCACAATCTTTGTAGCCGCGCGGATCGTGCATTCGATCATCTATCTGAAGGCCATACAGCCATGGCGGACGATCGCTTTTGCGGTCTCCCTCCTCGCAATCGTTGTCCTGATGGGCGCCGTAGTCCACGATTTGATTGTTGCCTGACCGATCCTGAATACCGTCAGCGCCAGTAGTACGAAACTATCATGCAGTGACCGACGAGCCCGAAGTTGATCGATCATGCGTGAAAACCGACACCGCGCCGCGCCCTCGCGCGTCGCGCTTTGTTCAACCCGCTATTACGACCTCCGCACCTTCAATCGCATAGCGGGCATGGCGAAAATCCCGGATGTTGGTGAACTTGTCCCCCACCCACTGTAGCAGAACGAAATACGACGGTGCCGCGGATGGATCGCGAGGGTCGCGCACGAGAAGCGCCGGGCGTCCGTCAACCAGCCCGGGGACAAAATGCCAATCGTCGACGTCAGAGTAATTGTGAAAGTATCGTCCGACCTCGCGCTTGCCATTCATGCGTGTCTTGTTGACGAGTTCCAGTCGCACCTCATCGGCGAGCATGTCCCGGACGGCGTCGAAGTCACGCGCGTTGAAGTTGTCGACGTATTTGGCCAGGAGTAAACGCTCAGGCTCGGCCAGGGCCGGAACGGATAAATCCTCGGGTTCATTGGCAATCTCTCGCAGACCCCTGCGGCCACGGTTTAACGCTGCCTTGACGGCCGGGATGCTGGTTTCTGTCACCTGACTGATTTCGTCCAGCGAGTGACCGAGCACATCCATCAGGATGACACAGCTCCGCTGCGTCACCGGCAACCGCATTAAGGTCCTCAGGCTTGCCGCCGCAGCCTGACGATCGGAGACCGGGTTTATCAAAGCAGCGGTCATCTCTGCCTCCTCATTGGAATGGATGGCCTCGTAGCGCCGCCGTCGGCGCAAAAAATCCAGCGCCGCGTTGTGTGCGATGCGAAACAGCCATCCGTCGAGATTGGCGACCCGTCCAGCCTTCGGAAGCGCCTTGATCGCCTTCATCAGCGCCTCTTGAACGACGTCCTCGCCATCGATCACCGAGCCCGTCATGCGTGCGCAGTAACGGTGTAGCTTTGGCCGCAGTTCGCCGAGACGCCTATCGAAGGCGCTACGGCTTTCGTCGGCTTCAGCTCCGGATGGAGTCATGGCCTTGTCCTCATGCTCTCATGGCTCGCCAAGCATCCGGTAATTGCCGACGACGGTGGCGTCATTTTGCTGCGGCGGCTCGATGCAACGCTCTTTGAGACCCGATCGGAAGGACCGGAACGCCTCCAGCGACGGGATCGGACTGGCCTCGTCCTCGGTCTCTGCGATGCTGACATGAACGAACGTGTCGTCGTCCAGCCTCAAGGAAAGATACCGGACATCGTCCCGCGATTTCGCACGCAATTCCTGAAACACCGCCTTGATCAAATGTTCGTTCTCGTCCGCCGTCTCCGGCTTCGTCCTGTAGCGCACCACGGTCATTTTCATCGAATCCTCCATTGGCCACACGTTTCGATCGTCACCCCCCTAAAGACGTCCCGAACTGCGAAAAGATTCGCCGGAACAAGAAAATTTCCTCCACCGAATCCTTTGGCCGACGCGGTTCGTCTTCGTGATGTGGACCGTTGAACCGCAGCCACGAGGAGATTGCCATGAGTGAGCAGAACAACAAAACGAGTAAATCCTGGGTGTTAGCGCTCGTCTCGATCGCATCGTGCATGGTAGCGCTCGACGCCATGGTCGTCACCACGGCCCTGAGCGCCATCCGGGTCAGCCTGGGGGCTTCGCTCGAATCGCTTGAGTGGACCGTCAACGCCTACAACCTTAGCTTTGCCGTGCTGCTGTTGACTGGCACCGCGCTCGGCGACCGCTTCGGACGCCGGCGCATGTTCTGCTACGGCATCGTGCTGTTTGCCGGCGGATCGGCCGCATGTGGGCTTGCAACCACTGTTGGCTGGCTGATTGCGGCACGCGCCCTCCAAGGAGCCGGCGCGGCCCTTGTCGTGCCGCTCGCGATGGCACTTCTGGGCGCGGCCTTCTCCCGCGAAGAGCGCGGGAAGGCCCTTGGCGTCTTCAGTGGTGTCACGGGCGTCGCGCTCATCGGCGGACCGGTGATCGGCGGCGCAATTGCGCAGGGCTTGGCGTGGCAGTGGATTTTCTGGATCAATCTGCCGATCGCCGCGATTGTCATCCCGCTGGCGGCGCGTCGAATCGACGAGAGCTTCGGATCGGGCTCGGCTCTCGACATTCCAGGAATTGCGCTGGTGACCGGCTCCGCGCTCGGCTTGGCTTGGGGCCTGATGCGCGGGAACAATGCGGGCTGGAGCAGCGTCGAAGTTGTGGCGACGCTCGGGGCGGGCCTTCTGCTGGCGGCCGCCTTCGTCGGCTGGGAACTGCGGGCCCGCGAGCCGATGGTGCCGATGCGATTCTTCCGCTCGTCCGCCTTTGCATCGGGCATCGGGTCGAGCTTCTTCTTCTATGCCTCGATGTATGGCGTCCTGTTCCTCCTGCCGCAGTTCCTGCAAACCGCGCAGGGCCACGGAGCATTCGAGGCCGGCGTGCGACTGCTGCCCTGGACCGCCACGCTGTTCGTGGTGGCGCCATTCGCCGGGAAACTGGTCAACCGGATCGGCGAACGCCCTCTCGTCGTCGGCGGCCTCATCCTGCAGGCGCTCGGCATGGCGTGGATTGGCCTGATCGTCGCACCTGACCTCGCCTACGCGCAACTCGTTGCTCCGATGGTATTTGCGGGTGCTGGTGTGTCGATGGCGATGCCTGCCGCACAGAATGCCGTACTGGGTTCGGTCGCAGGCAGCGAAATCGGCAAGGCGTCGGGCACCTTCAATATGCTGCGCTATCTCGGCGGGGTGTTCGGCGTTGCTGTTCTTGTCGCGGTGTTTGCGCACACGGGCAACATTCACTCCGCCAAGGCTTTCAGCGAAGGCTTTGCAGTGGCGATTGGCGTCTCCGCCGGTCTGTCGGTCGTGGCTGCCATCGCAGGCTTGTGGCTGCCACGCGCCGCAACGGCAGCAGGATCAACCATGACCGTGGTCGTGCGCGGCGAGGCGCAGATCGAACCTGCGATGAGTAGTCACCAGGCGGACCAAACGTAGACCGGAGGCTGCCCGAAGTTTGGCCTCCCCACCGGCTTGGCCTCAGCGACCGACCTATGGGTAGGCGGCGAGATGCTTGCAACGCTAGTCCGAATTATGTGCGGCACCTGCGTGAGTGCGGAAAGTGTTTGAAATCGCTACGATCGTCGGCAACAGGTGTGCATCAAGCTGTCCTGACTAAAGTCGGCGCGGCGGCATTCTGCGGTGTCGGTCAGTAACAATCCACGACCTCGAACTCACGGAAACAGCGCCAGGACGATCCGATCGGCGGCAGCGACGATGATCAGCGCGATCGCCAACGCCGGCCAGCCGACATAATTCAGGATTAAGGCCGCGCCCAGGAAGAATCCGGCCTCAAGAATCAGTCGTCCGGCCGACCCGATTTCGTATTTCCGTTTTGGGGAGAGGAACGTGCCCCAGACGACGGCGCCCGTCGCGCAGAACGCTATTCCCAACAGTGCTTGCACCAACAATGGCACGGCCAGATGCGCGGCCAATGCGGCAAGCGACGCAAGGATGCAAAGTTCAAGGGCAAATCTTATACCAAGCGCGATCGCTCTCATTCTTCCTCCACGCCGGTCAAACGATGGCTCACTCGTCTTGGCAGAAGCCCGAAGCCGCCAAGAAGGCGGATGATATATTCTCTGAGCTGTTCCTCCGTTTGACCCGCAGGTTCGAGGAGGATTTGATGGAGCAAGGCCCCGCTCAGCATGTCTTGAATGAGATCAGGGTCGAGACCCTCGGGAAGGGCGCCGCTGCCCCGGGCACGCTGGATCAGCACGGAGAATGCTTCCCGGCGAGGACGCAGGACCGCCTCGGAATAGATCGCCTTGAGCTCCGACGAGTCCTCCAGGGCCAGTACGCTGCGTGACAGGCTCCGATAGAGCGGATTGAGCATCTGCCTGGGTACATTCTCGACGAACCAGTCCATCACCTCGAAAATCGGACGCTCGGCCCAATCCGAGAACGTCTCCTCCGCCTGCTCGCGGAGGCGACCCAGGGCTCGGGCAATGATTTCTTCCCTGGATCTCCACCGACGGTAGATCGCCGTCCTGCTGACGCCCGATCGCTTGGTGATCTGCTCGAAGCTCACCGCCCCGAGCCCGCCATCGACGAACAGCGCGAGCGCGGCGTCGAGAATTGCGGCATCGACATCGGGACTTCGCGGCCGGCCGGTCGCAGGGTTCGGGGGTGGGCGCATTGACAAGGCTTCCAAGGATACGATATTGTAGCGTATCGTATCGCACCATAAGTCAGACCGTCAATATCGGAAGCTCAGGGAGCTGCACTGACGCTGGAGGGTGGAGAGCAATGGTGGCAACGGTCCTCACAATCCTCGTCACGATCTATGCCGTCCATGCACTGGCGAAGTTTGGCTTCTTCTTCGTGCTAAGTTATCGCAGCCGCCGCAAGGCGCTCGACCGCGTTTATGCTGGGAAGACGAGCGCGACAAAGACCGCGGATGCCGTTCTTTTGGTGTTTGCGATTATTCTGGCAGGTCTGCTCGGCATCCGGGGCGCTGACCATGTGAGCTTTCTCACGGGTCTCCTTGTAGGAATGACCTTGATACAAATCTACTTCCACCAGTTCTCGGTCCCGCTGTCCTCTGACGAAGCGCCGGAGCCACCGTCCTCGCCAATCAAGATCATGTCGTATGCCATCCAGGCCAGGCCCAGCCGGCCCTGGAAGGAGCTGGTTGTGATCGCGTGCTTGCTCGCGTGGTCGCTCTACGGCGTCGCACATCAGTACGGACTGCTATGATGACGCGCCGGTTGCGATGCGGCGCAACATTCGCGGATTGAACGACACTGCTTCAGGCGATCGCAGCTCGGCTTCCGACCGGATTGCGGCAAGCGTCGCCGGCGACCTGCCGGGCGTCAGTCGCGTGATATGGACAGCCCCGTGAGAAGCGGAGCGTACGCGGCGAGCCTGCGGGATACGAACTCCGTGAAGAGCCGCACGCGCTTCGTCTTGCGTGTCTCCCCCTGTGTGAGAAGCCAGAGCGTTCCGTACATGTGCAGGCCGGTGCCCGGCACCCTCACCAGCAGGGGGTCGGCATCTCCGATGAAGCATGGCAGTGTCGTGATCCCGAGCCCTTGCTGTACTGCAGCGATCTGCGCCTCGCCGTCCGTGACCCTGAACGGAACCCCTGTAGTGCGAACCTCACCCTCGCTGGCCCAATCCGGAATTCCATGAATACTTATGACGATCCACCGGATGGGATCAGCCGCGCCCGCGCGCCATGCGGCTAGTCGATCGCGGGACATGTAGACGCCGCCGAACAGCTCCGGTCCCTTCATGCCGTGAAGATTGAGCGGCAGGGTTTTGCGGTCGTAGACGACCCGGATCGCCACGTCGGCCTCTCGGTTGGTCAGATTTGCCAGCTCGCCTGACGACAGGATTTCCATCTCGATGTCCGGATGCAGACGCGCGAAATCGGCGAAGTCCGGCATGAGCAGGTGTGTCGCGAGGGGTGGAGCCAACGTCACCCGCAGAAGCCCGCGCACGCTTTGGTCGCGCCCGAAGACGCGCGTCTCCAGCTGGTGCGACGACGCTTCCATCTGGTTCGCGAGCTCGAGGACCTCCTCGCCCGCAGCCGTCAGGCGGTAGCCTGAAGGCAGCTTTTCGAACATCTGCGCCCCGAGGCGTTCCTCGAGCTGTGCGATGCGTCGCAGCACGGTCGAGTGATACACCCCGAGGCCCTCGGCGGCAGCCCGCACTGAGCCTCCGCGCGCTACGGCAAGAAAGTAGCGAATGTCATCCCAGTCGATCATGGTGCAATCCTGCACCGCGCGGTGCGCCTTCTTAAGCCGTATCTAGCGCATCGTACAGCAGTACGCGCGGTCATCATAGCTTATGTCGACGAGCTCGGCCCAGTTCCGAACAGCGGACACCGATCGTCGCGGCTGGCGTCAATCGTCCAGCCGGATCGATTTTGCACCACCGATGTGCGCGCTTCCGCACTCAATAACTGACGCCGGCGGACCCATTTCGAGGTTCTCGGAGGCAGATGCTGTCCCGACACCACAAAAGGAGAAGTCATGGGAAAGCTTGAGGGTAAGGTTGCAGTCATCACGGGCGGATCGAGCGGCATGGCGCTGGCGAGCGCCAAGCGGTTCGTTGAAGAAGGCGCCTATGTTTTCATCACGGGCCGGAGCCAGGAGGCGCTGGACGAGGCCGTCAAGCTGATCGCCCGGAACGTGACCGGCGTGCGCGGCGACGCGTCCAATCTCGACGACCTCGACCGCCTGTTCGATACAGTCAAGCGGGAAAAGGGCAAGATCGACGTCCTGTACGCGAGCGCCGGCATGGGCGAAGCCGTCCCATTGGGCGAGATTACCGAGCAGCACTTCGATGCGGCCTTCAACCTGAATGCGCGCGGCACGCTGTTTACGGTTCAGAAGGCGTTGCCGTTGTTCAACGATGGCGGATCGATCTTCATGACCGGGTCAGTTGCTTCGGTGAAAGGTTTTCCTGGTTACAGCGTGTATGCGGCGAGCAAGGCGGCGTTGCGCTCATTCGCACGCACTTGGCTCAACGAACTGAAGGGCAGGAATATCCGGGTGAACGTGCTGAGCCCGGGGCCGATCGCCACGCCGATGCAGGACCAAGTTCTCACCGAGGAGGCGAAGCGGATGTTCGAATCCCTGATCCCGCGGGGAAAGATGGGCCGTCCTGAGGAAATTGCGGCGGTCGCGGTGTTTCTTGCTTCAGACGATTCCAGCTTCGTGAATGGGGTGGAGCTATCTGTCGACGGCGGCTTCTCGGCCATCTGAAATCGCGCCTGATCACGGGAAGCGGCTGACCATCCGGCCGCGCGGAAATCATTCACGGCTCTAAGCGTCAATTAAGGAATTCGAACCGATGACGCGCATCGCTTGGGGCGGCAGTCCGAAGATCAGCGAAACGGATAACCCGGCGCCGTTGAGGCTCGGGGAACCAATATCAACACGGATCGGAGAAGTATCATGAGCTATGCAATTATTGGCTTTGGAGCGGTGGGCCAAGCACTCGCTCGAGCGTTCGCCCGCAAGGAAATCGAAGTCACGGTCGCGAGCCGCCGGCCGCCGGAGGCATTGATGCCGCAGGCTCAAGCGATCGGCCCCACGGTCGTCGCCAAATCGCTGCGGGATGCAGTCGAGGCCGACACAATCATTTTGGCGGTCCCGTTCGGGGAGCATCGCGAGGTTGCGAAGGCCCTCCCGAGCTGGGAAGGCAAGACAATCATCGACGCGACGAACGCATTGGTTTCCTCAGAGGAGCTGGGCGGCCTCCCGTCCTCGGCCTTTGTCGCCAGGGCATTCACCGGCGCCAAGCTCGTGAAGGGATTCAATCACCTGATTGCGGCCAAGCTGGCTGCCGATCCGATCGTCGAGAGCGGGCACCGGGTCATCTTTCTGTCGAGCGACGACGAGGATGCGACCGCTCCTGTGGTGGCCCTGGCCAAACAACTCGGGTTCGCACCCGTCAAGCTGGGAAAGCTCGACGAGGGTGGCGCGCTGGTGCACGCCCGCGATCGCATTTGGGGCCAGCTCATCTTCCAGGATTTGTTCAAGAAGGAGCAGTGATCGAAGGCGTATAGACGCTGTTCGGGCACACCAGGACGATCCTCTTGATGTATACGCCGTATATGTATACGATGTATACATGACGACCAAACAGCAAATCTTCGACGCCGCAAAGCGGCGGTTTGAGCGGGAAGGACTTGCCGGCGTCTCCATGCGCACGATTGCCAAGGACGTCGGCATTACCGCGATGGCCATCTACCGGCACTATCCGGATAAGGAGGCCCTGACGAACGCGCTCATGCGAAACGGCATTTCGGCATGGGAGGAACGGGTACGGGCCATTCAGGAGAGCGACCCCATTCAATGGCTCCATGCGGCGAGCGAAGCATTTCTTGCTTTCGCGCTCGAGGAGCCACGCCAGTACGAGGCTGCCTTCCTTCTACCCGCCACTCAGGCAAGGCGTTATCCGGACGACTTCGCTGCCGGCCGTTCCCCCGCGATCGCCATCCTCCACGATCGCATAGAACACGCCAGGAAATTGGGAATGATCGGCAACGTATCCGCGACGGATATGGGGCTCACGCTCAGCGCGCTTGGCCAGGGATTGGTTTCACTTTACCAAGCCGGCCGCTTTGTCGGCGAACCGGAATTCCGCGCAGCCTACCGTATGGCTATGCTGCATTGCATTCACTCGTTTCTAAGGAACGATTGCCGATGACTGCGATCATATGCGCGCTGCTTGGCGGCGTTCTATTCTTCTTTTCTGTAGAACTGAACACGATATGGCCGTTGATGTGGATCGCGCAGGTGCCGCTTCTGTGGCTTGCCTACGGCCCGGCACGGGCCTGGCATGTGTTCGCCGCGAGTTTTACCGCATATGCGATCGGGCAGCTCAACCTGTTCGAAGCATATTGGCAGATGGCGCCTGAATTCTCCATCGTCATCGCCATAACCGCAGCTATTTACGCAGCGACAATGCTGTTCGCGAGAGCAGCGCAAAGACGTCTACCGGCGACAGCCGCTGTGCTCGGCTTTCCCCTACTTTGGACCAGTGTCGAGTACCTTAATGCACGCATTTCGGCGTATGGCAGCTTCGGTGCGTTTGCTTATAGTCAGGTCCCCGCGCCGGTGTTCATCCAAAGCGCCTCCTTAATCGGCCTGTGGAGCGTCAGCTTTCTTATTTGCGCCGTTGCGAGCGCATCAGCTCTTTTGCTCAGGGAGGGACGCCGCGCAACGGTTCCCGCGATTGTCGTGGCTGTTCTCTTCGTAGCCAATTTGGCGTTCGGTTTGGCGCGACTAGCGGCACCTTCCACCGAAACTGTGCTTGTGGCGGCAATCGGAAATGGCGAAACAAACCTCCCCTCCACCGAAGCCGCGGCGCGAAGAGTTTCACAAGACTACGTCAAGGCAATAACGGTGCTAGCAGCTCAGGAAATACACACCATCGTTCTACCGGAGGAGATAGCTGAGCTTAAGCCCGAATGGCGCAATGCAATCGATGGCTTCTCAAGCACTGCCGAGGCGACAGGCAGCCGTATCGTCGTGGGATATCGGGAGGTCGCGGAGACACCTCGCAACATCGCTTTCACCTTCTCCCGCGACGGCACCGCCCGCTATACAAAACGGCATCTCATACCGGGATTGGAGCCGCTTTCGCCGGGCCTCAGCCCGGGGTTCCTGGGTGCGGGTCGCGCCGTCGCCATCTGCAAGGACATGGATTTCGAGGATACGATTCGGCGGGACGCGCGGCTTGGCATTCGCATTCTGTTCGTGCCTGCATGGGATTTCGGCAGGGATCGCGAAGCGCATGCGAACATTGCCATCATGCGCGGTGTCGAAAACGGCTTCGCGATGGTGCGCGCGGCGCGAAATGGGCTTCTGACAATTACGGACGCGCAAGGCCGCGTCACCGCTCGCGCCACTGCTGATTCCTCCGAATTGACAACGATCGTCGGGTCGGTGCCCGAGGGGCCTGGGCCGACGCTCTATACCCGCATCGGCGATGTCTTCGCTTGGGCCTGTACGGCGGGTGCACTAGTGCTTGCAGCTTGGATATTCAGCCGCTCGCGCGGGCGGCCGCATCGCTGATAACGAGCTCCACAATCGCCAAAACGATGACACCCGATAATCGCCTCGGCAATTGGTCGGTCATTGCCCCTTCGAGACGGCTGACCAGCCAAAGACGCCTTCAGCGGAGAGGGGCCCCCGCGTTCCGTGACACCGGCCCGCAACCTCCAGAATATGATAGCCCGCGGCACCCGGAGAAGGGAATCTGCGCTCTCAAACCAGCATCGACTGCTGGGCGGAGATACCCGCCGTCGCGCCGAGCGATATTGCCGTGGTGACCGAGGCCATCGCTGGATTTGCAAGATCGCCGGCGGCGTAGATGCCGGGTGTGCTGGTTTCGCGGCGTTCGTCGGCCTTGAGGGCAATGCCGAGGGGCGTATTGACCGTGGCGAGGCCCAGTGATTCATGCAGGCTTGCGGACGGCTTGTTGCGCGGATGCGCGAACAGGATGTCGACCGTGACATTGGGGGCGGTATCGAGCTTGACAGTGGCATTATGGCCCCCGTGGCGGGCGATCTCGGTGATCCGGCCATCAACGACAGGTATGTTGCGGCGCGCCAGATCGGCCCGGATATCGGGTGCAATGTCGTGACCATCGGCGAAGACCGTCAACGTGTCGGTCCAATCATGGTACAGCCTGACATAAGTGTGCGACTGCGGCCCGGACCAGACGAGGCCCCAATGCTGGCCGGCGACTTCAAAGCCGTCGCAATAGGGGCAGGGCACGATGGATGTGCCCCAGCTTTCGGCAAAGCCCGGAACATCAGGCATCTGGTCGGCAACGCCATAGCTCAGGATCAGGCGGCGCGCGCCGAAGCTTTCGCCATCGCCAGTGAGGACGGAGAAATTGTCGATGGCGCCGGAGACGCTGTCGGCCCGGGCATTGACCAGCTTGACCGTGGGATAACGCGCCAGTTGCTGCCGCGCCTCAGCCAGAATGTCCAGCGGTGGCTTGTGGTCGTGGCCGAGCAGGCCATGCGAGTGGCCGGCGAAACGATTGCGCGGCAGGCCGGTATCGAGAACGGTGACCTTGCGGCGGGCACGGCCGAGCTGCAGCGCGGCGGCGAGGCCGGCAAAGCTGCCGCCGATGATGATGACGTCATCCATGGTGATAAGCTCCGTGTTGTGTATGGAGGGGGTTGGGCTGAGCCTGACGCGAGATATCGTCCAGCGATACGCGCTCGAGACAGGCAGCGAACAGGGCTCCGGCATCGGGGAGAAAGTCGCCCATGACTGTGTTGACCGGGCGGACAATGCCGCATTCGATATCGCCGGGCGACCAGGGGAAACTTGATGGGGAGGACAGGTTGAAACCTCTTGCACATTTCTGATACTGCATGGTATCGTAATTCAAGAATAAAGATACTGTCAAGTACTGGAATTATCGTGACCGAAAATAGCCAGGGCCGGCGCGGCCGGCCCGCCAACGAGGCGCTTGGCCAAACGATAGCCGACGCCGCGTGCGAACTCTTTGTGGAATTGGGTTTTCAAGCGACGACATTGGACAAGGTCGCCCAGCGAGCGAAGATATCCAAGCTCAGCATCTATCGGCACTTCGAGAACAAGGAGGCGCTGTTCAGCGCGGCCATCGCGGCCGGCTGCCATCAGTTGTTTGCACCACAGACCCTTCTTGAAGGCGCCGACGGTTCGGTCGAAGATCGGCTGATGGCGGTGGGATCATTACTGCTTCGCACGCTGTTGAGATCAGACGTCCGCAGTGTCGAAGCCATGGTCATGGCTGACAAGACGGATGAAAAGTCGTTAGGCAAGCTCCATTACGAAGCCGGCCCTGCTCATGTCATCGCCCAGATCGAGGCCCTGTTGCGTCAGTTGCACGCGAAGGCGGTTCTGAACGTGCCCGATCCTCGCCAGTCCGCCCGCTTGTTTGCCGCGCTTTTCAAAGGATCCGATCTCCTGATGATCGCACGCTTCGATGAGGCGAGAGCAGGGGACGACAACGAAATCGAATCCTATTGCCGGTCGGCCGTCGCCATGTTCATCGCCGCGCACGGTGGCAACGACCACGCGGGCGGATAGCCTCAGCAACTCTCTCGCAACAGCACGAAGTTCATTTTCGTATTCGACGAGGATCTTCTACACCCAGCGCAAAATTGAACTTCACTCCCACTCGATCGTGCCGGGCGGCTTCGAAGTCACGTCGTAGACCACGCGGTTGATGCCGCGGACTTCGTTGATGATGCGGGTCGCGGCGCGGCCGAGGAATTCCATGTCGTAGTGGTAGAAATCCGCCGTCATGCCGTCGACGGAGGTAACGGCGCGCAGCGCGCAGACGAATTCGTAGGTGCGGCCGTCGCCCATGACGCCGACGGTCTGGACCGGCAAGAGCACGGCGAATGCCTGCCAGATGGCGTCGTAGAGGCCGGCCTTGCGGATCTCGTCGAGATAGATGGCATCGGCTTCGCGCAGGATCTCCAGCTTCTCGCGGGTGATGCCGCCGGGGCAGCGGATGGCAAGGCCCGGGCCGGGGAAGGGGTGGCGGCCGATGAAGCTGTCGGGCAGGCCGAGCTCCTTGCCGAGCGCGCGCACCTCATCCTTGAAAAGTTCGCGCAGCGGCTCGACGAGCTGCATCTTCATGCGCTCCGGCAGGCCGCCGACATTGTGGTGCGACTTGATGGTGACCGAGGGGCCGCCGGTGAAGGAAACGCTCTCGATGACATCGGGATAGAGCGTGCCCTGGCCGAGGAAATCGGCGCCGCCCAGTTTCTTGGCTTCTTCTTCGAACGTTTCGATGAAGAGACGGCCGATGATCTTGCGCTTGGTCTCGGGGTCGCTGACACCTTCCAACTCGCCGATGAAGCGGTCGGAAGCGTCCACATGCAAGAGATGCAGATTGTAGTGCTCGCTGAACATGGCGACGACGTTGGCCGCCTCGTCCTTGCGCATCAGGCCGTGGTCGACGAGGATACAGGTGAGCTGGTCGCCGACGGCCTCGTGGATCAGCAGCGCGGCAACGGAGGAATCGACGCCGCCGGACAATGCGCAGATGACGCGCTTGTCGCCGACCTGATCGCGGATCGCCTGCACCGCCTTGGCGCGATAGGCCGACATCGACCAGTCGCCCTTGATGCCGGCGATGTTGTGGATGAAATTGCCGATCAGCTTGGCGCCGTCGGGTGTATGCACGACTTCCGGATGGAACTGCACGCCGTAATATCTGCGCTTCTCGTCGGCGATGAAGGCGTAAGGCGCGTTCGAGGAGGTGGCGACCACTTCGAAGCCATCGGGCAGCGCAGTGACGCGGTCGCCGTGGCTCATCCAGACCTGATGGCGCGAGCCGGCCGACCAGAGGCCCTCGAACAGGGCGCAATCCGTGTTGACGTCCAGGAAGGCGCGGCCGAATTCGCGATGATGGCCGCTCTCGACCTTGCCGCCGAGCTGCATGCACATGGTCTGCTGGCCGTAGCAGATGCCGAACACCGGAATACCGCTGTCGAAGATGATCTGCGGCGCCCGCGGCGAGCCTTCGTCGACGGTCGAGGCCGGGCTGCCAGAGAGGATCACGGCCTTCGGCTGCAGCCGCTTGAAACCGGCTTCGGCGGATTGGAAGGGGACGATTTCGCAGTAGACACCCGCTTCGCGCACGCGGCGTGCGATGAGCTGCGTCACCTGGCTGCCAAAATCGACGATGAGAACGGTGTCTGGATGTGCTGTCTGGGTCATGGCGAGCCTTTAATGAAAAGCGCTTTCCCTGGCAATCGGGCAAATCATGCGAGGGCCGATTTTATTGTCCCGATTGTCCTCGATCTGTTTACTTCAACGCAATTCCAGACGGAAAACCGCACTGCACTTTCCCTGGAATTGCTCCGGTGGTTTCCAGCCTTTTAGAACCAGAATACGCCGTCTTCCAGCGCGGTAAACAGGCCGTCGACGGCGTAGGACAGTTTGCGGTCGATCACATGGAGATATTCCGTCCAGTCGGAAATGCGCTGCAGCTCGATCTGGCCGTCGGAAATGCCGCGCAGGCCGATCAGCGGCAGGCCGTAAATCTGGCAGGCGCGCAGCACCGCGAAGGTTTCCATATCGACCATGTCCGTGCCGATGCGCTCATAGGCCTCCGCGCCGGAGACGATATTGGCACCCGTCGAAAGGCTGCCCTCGGCAATGGTGGGGATGCGCAAGGGCAGTTCGATCGTCGCGGGGAGGTCCAGAAAGGGTGTGCGGCCCTTCTCGAAGCCGAGCGGCGAGGCATCCATGTCGCGGTAGGAAACGGAAGTGACCTGATAGACTTCCGTCTGCTCCAGCTTGGCGGAGCCGGCCGAACCGAGCGAAACCACGAGATCGGGCAGGTCGCCCTGCGCCTCGAGCTGCGCGAAGGCGCGGGTCAGCGCGATGGCCGCTTCGACCGGGCCGACGCCCGTCATCAGCGGATCGACGCGCGAGCGCAGGAAGGGGCCATATTCAGCCTCGGCCGCCATGACGAACAGGATCGATTTGCCCGACACGCGCTTCAATTCAAATTTCATCCGCTAATTCCCTCTCTGCCCCGGATGACCATCATCGTTCCCGTCATCGAGGCAATCAGCTTGGCCGGTCCGTCGCCGATGGCATAGCCGCGGCCGTCGGCGACGATGATCGTCGTGCCGGGCTTGGTGACATCGCCGCGAAACAGGAAGCGCTCGCCTCGTCCCGGCGACATCAGGTTGACCTTGAATTCGATGGTCAGGATCGATGCCGAAGGGTCGATGACGCTGTAGGCCGCAAAGCCGCAGGCCGAATCCAGCGCCGCGGCGATGATGCCGGCGTGCAGGATGCCATGCTGTTGCGTCAGCTTCACATCGAACGGCAGCTCGATTTCCACCGTGCCGTGCTCGACGCGCGTCAGTTCCGCGCCGATCGTCGCCATCGCCGCCTGCCGCTCGAAGCTCGTTCGGATGCGGGTCCGAAAATCGCCGCTGGTCCCCGTATCATCTGGCCCTGTCATGCCGTCCCCTTTCGCGGGTGCGAAATTGGCACGGAGAGACCATTTGGACAAGGGTTATCCGGTGGAAAAGCGGAGGCGTCCCGGCCTACCATGCCGACATCGAATTTCCACGATCGGATTGCCATGCTATCGGAGATTAGGAAGCTGACGGCGAGGGCGAAGATGACGACGATCCTGCAATCGGTAACGGCCTACGAGACCTGGATGCGGGCGCAGCTCGGCGCCGATCTGGTGGAAGTCGGGCTGGCGAAGAAGCACAAGCTGATGAAGGGCGACAGCTTCTCTTTCCTGCGCGGAACCTATTGGCGCTGGGCCGAGACCATCCTCGACATTTGTCCCGACCTCAGGAACGCCCCGCAGCTATTGGCGATTGGCGATACGCATCTCGAAAATTTCGGCACCTGGCGCGATGAGGAGGGACGGCTCGTCTGGGGCGCCAATGATTTCGACGAGGCCGCCGTCATGCCCTATGCGCTCGACCTCGTGCGTCTTGCCACGAGTGCTATTCTGGCGCGTGGCGATGACGGGCCGACGCCGCGCCTCGTTGCCGACAGCATCCTGGCCGGCTATCGCCGCGGCTTGCGGCAGCCGTCTCCGGTCATTCTCGAGCGCGATTACAAATGGCTGCGCAACGCCGTGCTGCTGCCGAATGCCGAGCGCAAGGCTTTCTGGGAAAAATATCGCAATCTGCCGCCGGCGACCGATCCCGTCGCGGACCGCTATCTCAAGGCGTTGCACAAGGCACTGCCGGAGCCGGCGACGGCATTCGAGCCGAAGCCGCGTCTGGCCGGTACCGGCAGCCTGGGCCGTCCACGCTTCGTCGCCTATGTCGAATGGCGCGGCGGGCCGGTATTGCGTGAGGTCAAGGCGCTGCTGCAGTCCGGTTGGTCGCTGAAGCACAATCCATCCGACAAGAAAATCCGCACCGGGATCATCGCCGGCGGTCGGGCGCGTTCGCCTGATCCGCGTTATCAGGTGGACGGCACCTTGCTGGTGCGCCGCTTGTCGCCCAACAGCCGCAAGATCGAAGTCGACGGCGATGCACAGGTGCTGCTATCACCCGATATGCTGGATCTGATGGGCTTCGAAATCGCCAATTGCCATGGCGGAGACGCATCGCTCATCCCGGGCATTCTTGCCGATCTCGATGCCCGAGGTTCGGATTGGCTGCGTGCGGCAGCCAAGGCGGCCACCATCGCGGTCAGTGCGGAACAGGCGGAGTTCGCCAGGAAGGGTTAGACCGGCCAAGAGATCGATCAATGCCCGGCGGCTTCCAGGATCAGGCGGGCGATCGTATCGGGATGCGAGATCAGCGAGAGATGGCTGGCCTTCACCTCGATGGTCTTTGCGCCCATGCGCTTGGCCATGAAGCGCTCCAGATCCGGATTGATCGTCCTGTCCTCGGTGGAAACGGCATACCAGCTCGGCTTGCTGCGCCAGGCGGCCTGGGTGGTCTTGCCCGTCAGCAATGCCTTTTGGAAGGGCTCCTGCACGGCGTAAAGCACCTCGGCCTTCGCCTTGGGCAGGTCGCCGGCGAAATCGCGCAGGAAAGCTTCCTC
This sequence comes from Rhizobium sp. CCGE531, assembly GCF_003627795.1. NCBI lineage: Bacteria > Pseudomonadati > Pseudomonadota > Alphaproteobacteria > Hyphomicrobiales > Rhizobiaceae > Rhizobium > Rhizobium sp. CCGE531. The sequence goes on from NZ_CP032684.1 coordinate 467,881, forward strand.
GGTCAGTCGCCCTTCATCGCCGTCGAACACGATGCCTGCCGAGGCGGGGGGTGTCGGGTATGTCTTGGCGAGCGCCGTATAATCTTCACCGGCATCCGGCGCGCGGGCCGCGACATAGACGAGCGCAGAAACCTTCGGATGCACGCCGGCTTCGGTGACGAGCATACCGGAGAAGGAATGGCCGACGAGGACGGTCGGGCCGTCCTGGCGATCGAGAACACGCTGCACCGACGCGACCGCTTCGGGAAGCGTCGTCAACGGGTTCTGCACCGCCGTACAGTTCAGCCCCTTGGCCTGCAGCCGGGCGATGACCTCGGTCCAGCAGGAGCCGTCTGCGAAAAGTCCATGCGCCAGCACGACGTTGCGGGCCTTCAATGGCGCGGACTTGGCCGTGTCGGAGGCCGCAGCCGGGTTGCTGGCGGCCATGCCGCGCGCGGAAATGAGGGAGGCGGCGGCGCCGGCAACAATGGCGGTCGAGAAATTCCGTCTGGTCATCATCATCATCGTGATCCTTGTGGTGTTGAGGATAAATGCGCACCAGAAAGCCGTCCGCGCCGAATGTCGGAACGGTGAAGCTTCTGAAATCTTGTATGTCTCGGAGCGGCATCTGCCCGAACGAGCGGATCAAATATGCCCGATCTTGTATTCCGGTTCAGCGTCGAGCTTGCCTTGTGTATGCAAAAGCGAGGTTGCTGATTGCCTATGTATTCCATATGGCATTTTCAGTCAATAATTGGATGCGTAACGGTTGCGTGATTGCCAATTTGTATGCAGAAGCGATGAGAGGAGATGCTTTTGCATACAAGTGCTGGTTGATGCGTATTCGCAGCATGACGCCATCATGCAGGCTATCGCGGAGAGAGACGGGGAAATGGCGTCGCGGCGGATGAGGGGCACATGCTGAATGCGACGACGGCGATGCTGCGCTTCGTCGAAATCAACAAGCTGGCTTAGGCAGCGTCCGGATCAGCCGCGGGCGATGCGCACGATGTGCTGGTCCCAGGCGACATCGCTGTGCTCGCCGAGGAAATCGCCGCCATAGGAGGAGACGGCAAAGCCATGGCGGGCCGGCGCGATGCCAGCCGCGTTGGCGATGCTCTCCACCTTCAGCACCTTGCCCGTCTTTGCATCGAGCGTCACCGAGGTCCCTTCGACCGGAGACGTGACGCCGATGCGGTTTTCGGCGCGATTGACGGCGATGGCGCCGACATAATTGCCAAGCGCCCGGGTGGTCTCGTCGGGCAGGGTGACGAAAGTCAGATCCTCGCCCCTCGCGAAATGGCCGACAAGCGGCGGAAGGTCGTTGCGACGGCCTTCATACTGGCAGGCAAACCAGACCCGGCCGCTGGCGTCGATGTCGACATGCCGCGTCGAGACCTGGGCATGCTGTGCCGGCAGCGTGTGCTTCTCGATCAGCCGCCCGCCGGCGGCGTCGATCAGCGTCAGCGACGGCTCCATATGGTCGAGGTTGAGCTTGGTGCGGCCGAAATCCGGATGGGTCTCGATGCCGCCATTGGCGACGATCAGATACTTGCCGTCGTCCGAAACCGTCATGTCGTGCGGGCCGACGCCATAAGTCTCGTACTCGCCGATGCGGGCGAAACGGTTAGAGCTATCATAGAGCCCGATGATGCCGCGATTGTTGTCGAAATCATTCTCGCTGGCATAGAGCAGCCTGCCGTCGGGCGAAAACGTGCCGTGCCCGTAGAAATGCCGCCCCTCTTTGGCGGCAATCACGATCGGCTCGGCCTTGTTCCAGGGATCGAAGATCATCGCATAGGTGCCGGGACGGCGCGCGAAGGCGACGGTCTTGCCCGTCGCCTTGGAAAAGGCCATGCCATGGGCACGCGCGGGCAGCGCGACCTGATCGATGATACGCCCCTGTTCGGTCACCGTCGCCACGGCAAAGGAGCCGTCGGCGGCGCGCATGCCGGAGGCATAGACGGCATCGGCTCGCTCCAGCGCCATCAAGGCACCGGGCTTGAGCGCCGCAAGGAAGGTTACACCTGCACCTCTAACGAACGCTCTTCGGTCAATGAGGCCGCTGCGCATCGCTTTCAGTCTCCGTCCGCGAAGGAGAAGCCGGCCGAAAGCCCGATGGCGCCGCCATAGTCGTCGCTGAAGCTGGTGGCGAGGTCGCGGCTGATGGAGAGCAGCCTATCGATCTTGGCGCGCTCCCCATCGTTGCCGATGGCCGCCTCGATATCCGGATTGATCGTCGATGCCGTTGTCGCGAGCTCGTTCAGCAGGCCGCCGATCTTGGTGGCGACGACGCGCTTGTCCGATGGCAGCAGGCTTGCCATGTCGGCCTTTTCCCAGAGCGCCTTCAGACCCTCGATATTGCCTGATAACGATATCCAGCTGTTGGACGAACGCCAGTAGATCGCCATCTTCGGCCGCGCCGTTGCCTGATCGCCCTTGTAGAAGGTTTCCAGCCGCTGGTCGCGGACATTGGCGGCTCCATGCACGAGAATGCCGAGCAGCGCCGTCACGGCCTCCTTGTTGTCCATGAAATCATCGCTGGACTTGCCGGGATATTTCCAGGATTTCTGCACGCCGTCGGGCGCATCCCACTCGTCGGCGATTTCCTTGGCGGTGTTTTCGATATTGCCGGCAACCGCCGCGCCATAGCGGCAGCGGAAGCTCTGCTTGTCTTTGCTAAGAACATCCGAACCATTGCCGAAGAGCACATATTCCAGCGCCGTCATGCTCATCAGCGCCACGCTCTTGCCGGCGACGGCCTCGACGGTCGTGTCTTGCTCGTCCGCCTTGACGATCAGCGCCTGCACCTGCTTGAGGCCAACACCCTTGCGGTCGGGATAAAAGAGGATGTGCTCGCGGCGGTTCTTCTCGATGATCGGGCCGGTATCGACGATCTCGATGCGTGACCAGTTTTTCACCGTATCGCCGAAGGCTGATTTGGCGCCGGAAAGCGTCGCGTCCGTGGGGTCGGCGCAAAGCGCCTTCATCGCCGATGTCAGTTTCGAGGCGGAGCCGTGCATGGCGCCGTAGCCCGGGCGGATGACGTCGTCCACCGCCTTCTGCAGCACGGCCGGCACCGCCGCTTCGTTCAATCCGGCGCCGGTGGTTGTTGCATCCTCGGCATGGGCGGGCAGGGCCGCGACGGTAAGGAGAAGGCTGGCAGCGAGGCGTTTCCAGTGGCGCATCAAAGAGACTCCAGAAAGTTGATGAGAGCTTGCCGATCGTCCTTCGAGAGGCCGGCGAATGCATTGCGGGCTTTTTCCGCCTCTCCTCCATGCCAGAGGATGGCTTCGGTCAAGGTGCCGGCGCGGCCGTCATGCAGATAGGTTTGCCGGCCGCTCACCGTCTGCGTCAGGCCTATACCCCAGAGCGGTGGCGTACGCCAATCGCGACCGGATGCCACGCCCACCTGCTGCCCGTCAGAAAGGCCTTCGCCCATGTCATGCAGCAGGAAGTCGGAATAGGGCCAGATCAGCTGGAAGGCCTGCGGAGAGTCCTTGCCGTCGCTGCCCTTGAGGTTGTCGCGGGTCACGAATTTCGGCGTGTGGCAGGCCGCGCAGCCCGAGCGGTAGAACATCTCCTTGCCGTGCAGCACATCGGGAAAGCTCGCCTTGCGGCGGGCCGGCACGGCGAGATTTTCGGAATAGAAGGTGACGAGCGGAAGGACCGGATCCGGCGCTTCCGTATCGCCCAGCCGCTTCTGCACACCGTTCGGCATGGCAAGGCATTGCGGTTCCTTGGCAGTGCAATCGCCATAGGCGTTCGGCCGGTCCGGCGTCGAAATACCGATATCGGCTGAGAAGGCATCCGCCACCTGGTCGCGCACGGTGGCGTTCTGCGCCTTCCAGCCGAAACGGCCGAGCGCGACCTCGCCCGTGCGGTGATCGTGGACGATGGCTGGGCGGCCGCGAATGCCGGTGCCTTTCTTGTCGTCAGGATCGGCATTGGCAAGGATGTCGGCGTCCGCAATGGCCTCGATCAGGCCGAGGCCGATCATCGGCGGCGCGATGCGCTGCGAAATTGTCGTCGTGGGGTCGAGCGGTCCATAGGCGAGGTCGCTCACGCCATATGCCGGCTTGCGCAATGTCACTGTCTCGCCGCCCGCAAGCGTCACCATCTCCTCACTGTAGCTGACCGCCACCTTGCCCTCGGCGGCAAGTCCGGGCACGGCGAGATCCTGCAGCTGCGCGCCATAGGTGGAGTCCGGAAAATTCAGCGCGTGGAAATCCCTGATTGCCTGCTCTTCTTCCGGCGTGATGGCGGTCCGTGCCAGGCGCAGGACCATCGAGGTCGCGGCAGTTCCGGCGACATTAGGCGGATGGCCGCGGCCGTCACGGATGTGGCAGCTCTGGCAGGAGCGGGCGTTGAACAGCGGTCCCAGCCCATCGGAAGCCTGCGTCGAAGAAGGGGCCGAAACCCAGAGCTTGCGAAAGAGGGCGTTGCCGAGATGGAAATCCTGTCCGCGCTCCGAGCCCAGATTGGCCGATGGCTGCGAGAAGATATCGCGGTTGACGGGATCGATCGAGGTCAGCGCGCCGCCCTGCATCGCTTCATAGGGCTCGGCCTTGGAGAAATCCGCGGTCGCGCGGGTGACGTCGCGCACCCGCGTCAGCTGTTCGGACGCAAGATCGGTGCGGGTTGCCGGAAAGTCGAGAATGCCGGCGGCGGCCAGGGTGATCGAAACAACCAAAAAAACCGCGGCGAGGGCGGGCAGCAGGGCGCGGTTGGCCGGGATGCTTGTCATGGGTGTCGGGGTGGCAGCGCCGTGTCGCGCTGCCACCGTCCCTATTATTTCTTGAAGACGGCGTTAGGATTGTCCAGGCTGGCCGAACCTTCAAGCTTGATCGTGCCGAGGTCGAGTGCGGCGATGACGCGCTGGATGCTTTTCGTCTGGTCGAGCAGGCCGTCGATGGCCTTCTGGACCGTCGCGTTGCCTTCCTTGTTGCCTTCGCCGATCATTTGGTCGTATTTTTCGACCGTCTCGCCGCGATGCACCAGCGCCTTCATAGCGGCAAGCGTCGTGTCGAGCTTGCCTTCCATTTCCTTGTCGAGTGCCGGATCCTTGGCCTTGACCAGATCGTGCAGCGACGGACCCTTCATCTTGGTGCCGTCGGCGCGGGTGTAGTTGCCGGTATAGGCCGAGGCAATGCCGATGGCGTCGCCATTGTGCTCGTTATAGGTGTTGTCGGAGAAGCAATCCTGTTCTTCTTCCGGATCGTGCAGCAGCAGGCCGAGCTTCATGCGCTCGCCGGCAAGCTCGCCGTAGGAGAGCGAACCCATGCCGGTCAGGATGGCGGTGAGGCCGGCCTTCGGATCAGCTTCGAGATGCTTGGTGGCTTCGCCTTCCGGCGCCCACTTTTCAGTCATGTCCTGCAGATCCGCAACGAGCAGCGTCGAGGCGGACTTCAGATATTCGGCGCGGCGGTCGCAATTGCCGTGCGTGCAATTCTTCAAATCATAGTCGGTTGCGGGACGCTCGCCGGCGCCCGGTCCGGTGCCATGCAGATCCTGGCCCCATAGCAGGAATTCGATGGCGTGGTAGCCGGTCGCGACATTCGCCTCGACACCGCCGGCCTTGTGCAGCGTGCCCGACAGGAATTCCGGCGTCAGATGCGAAGCGTCGACATCCTTGCCGTTGATCTTGATGGTCTTGTTGGCGATGACATTGGCGACATAGAGCGCGTTCTCGTCGCTTTCCGTGCCGTAGGAAGCGTCGACATAGTCGATCAGGCCTTCATCCAGCGGCCAGGAGTTCACCTGGCCTTCCCAGTCGTCGACGATCGGGTTGCCGAAACGATAGGCTTCCGTCTGCGCATAGGGAACGCGAGCCTTGATCCAGGCCGCGCGCGCCGCCTTCAGCGTCTTGTCGCTCGGCTCGGCAAGGAGCGCGTTGATCGCCGTGTCGAGCGCCTGCGCCGTCGTCAGGGTGTCCTGATATTTGGCATGTCCTAGTTCCGTATAATGCTTGAGGACGGCAGCCGGCTCGGGAGTGGCGGCAAGGGCGGGAAGACCGGATGCGGCAGCCGTAGCAACGGCCACCGCAAGCGCGGCACCAAAATTGATCTTAAATTTCATGTTCCCTCTCCTGATGACGGCGGGGCACCGTCGAAAACTTGGCGTTTTGTGTCATGTATGAAAAATAAACTTGTGTCAAACACTCTAGTTTAGAATGATTTTAACGCCGAATCTTATGGGCATCGGCCTTGCAAGCGGGTGGATTATTGAAAAAAGAGGCATCCGCCTGCCATCTGTCACGGGCAGATGGATTGAGCCTCATCCCTTCCGCTTCAGCCGGCAGAAGAAGAAGCCGTCCGTATCGGTGGAGGCGGGCGTCAGCGTGATGGTCCGGCCATCCGAGGATAGCGGCCGCGGGATCTCCTTGCCGAATAGCTTTTCCCAGGAACTCAGGGCTTCGACCACCTCGAAATCCGGATTGAGGTTGGCAAAGCGGTTGACCTGCGCCTCGTTCTCTTCCGGCAGGACCGAACAGGTGACGTAAAGGAGCGCTCCGCCGGGGCGGACGAATTCGCTGGCCTGGGTCAGAGCTTCCTGCTGCTGGCTGGTGCGCTCGTCGAGATTCTTCTGCGTCAGCCGCCACTTCGTATCGGGACGGCGCCGCCAGGTGCCGGTACCGGTGCAGGGCGCATCGACGAGAACCTTGTCGAACTTGCCGTGCAGGGTAAGCAGTGCGTTGCGCTCGTCATGGACCTGGACATTGCGGGTTCCGGCGCGCTTCAGCCGCTCGATGATCGGCGCCAGCCGCCGACGATCGGTATCATAGGCGTGGACCTGGCCCTTATTGTGCATCGCCGCCGACATGGCCAGCGTCTTGCCGCCGCCGCCGGCGCAATAGTCCAGCACCTGATCGCCTTCCTCGGGCAGGACGAGATCGGCAACGATCTGCGAACCCTCGTCCTGCACCTCGAACCAACCCTTCTGGAAGGAAAGCTCGGCGGTAACGTTCGGCAGGCGCGATGCGCCTTCACCGGCGGGAATGCGGATGCCGAAACGGGCGATCTTCGATGCTTGCGCGCCTGCGCGTTCCAGCGCCTTCACGACCTTGGCGCGGTCCGCCTTCAGGGCGTTGGCGCGAAGGTCGAGCGTGGGGCGTTCGGAGAGAGCCCTTGCTTCGGAAAGCCAGTCATCGCCGAATGCGTGCTGGAAGGATGCCTCGACCCATTCGGGAATATCGCCCTGGATATGATGGGGTGCGTCTTCGAGCCTGCGGGTGGCAAAGGCGGAAAGTGCCTCGGCGCTCGGTGCCTCGGGGGCGAATTTATCGCCGTCGAGCTCGGCGGCCAGCGCCTCGGGCGTCAGGCCCCATTGGCGAAAGAGTACGGCATGGGCAAGTGCCGAGGGGCTGTCGTTACCCATCAGCCAGGCATGGGAAAGCCGCATGCGCAGGGCGTCGTAGACGATGTTGCCGATCGCGGCCCTGTCGCCGGAACCGGCAAAGCGATGGGCAAGGCCCCAATCCTTCAGGGCATCGGCCACCGGTCGCTTGCGCGCTTCGATATCGGCAAGAACTTCGATGGCCCCCTGCAATCGGCCGCCCAGACGCATTCACACTCTCCTGCTTGCGCACCATCCCGAACTCAGCGGAGTTCACCGGGAAGCGTCACGCCCTGCCAAAATCGCAGACACCTCATCAATCCGCACGAATAATGCACATAGCGGCGGATTATTGAGACGTCCTAACCGCGTGGTAGCCGCGATTGACGGAGAGAGCAAGCGTCGTGCCGAAATGCCTGATGGTTCCGGCCAGATCGAGCGATTACTTCGAGGCGACAACCTCGTAACAGACCTTGGCGGTGCCAGAGGCGACCATGCCGATATCCTGAGCGGCGGCGCGGGAGAGATCGAGAACGCGTCCGCGAATGAAAGGTCCACGGTCGTTGATGCGAACGACGACGCTACGGCCATTATGCTTGTTGATGACCCGCAGACGCGTGCCGAAGGCGAGCGAGCGGTGGGCGGCAGTAAGGTTTCTGGAACTCATACGTTCCCCGGAAGCAGTTTTGGAGCTTCCTCCGTACCATGAGGCGCCTCCGCATCCGTTCGAGGCTAGAGCCTCGGTCGAAAGAAGAGCAAAGGAGGCGGATATAGTTGCGGCGATTGCCAAAGAACGTGTGATTTTCTTCAAACCGATTTTTCCCTCAAGCTATTGAACTTGCGCCCTGGGTAGGCGGCGGGGGCTTAAATCCGGGCAAAAGTGGCGAAAAAGTGCCATTATCAATCACGGAATGTTACAAGCTGCAACATTTACGGATCAGGCAAATACTATGACTATTCAGTGTTTTTGTTCGGTTATGGAAAAAACCCAATAAAATCAGTTAAAAATGGAACGATTTTTCTCACGGCAGTGTCGCAATGCCAGAGATCACGAAAATTGGAAAAATAATTTTCCGGCTTTGCCATAATTGCTGCCGCATTTGTGCAATTTTAGAGGTCGTTAACCATAAATGCGGAGCAAATTGAACTAGGCCAGCCGGCTAAGTAGGAATTTTCGTGCGATTTTTCTCTGCGCGGAGAGCGGCTCTTTAGCCGCGCCATCGTCCGGACGACCAGAGCTCGGCAAGCGACATGCGGTATTCCGGATAGCGGAAGGCGAAGCCGAGCGAACGCAGCTTCTTGTTCGAGACGCGCTTGTTCTCGCCATAGAAGGAGCGAGCCATCGGCGTCAATTCCGCGGTTTCGAAAGCCTGTTCCGGCGGCGGCTCGACACACATGAGCCGGGCGGCCTCGGCGATCACATCCTGCGGCGGTGCGGGCTCATCGTCGGTGACATTATATATGCCGCCAAGCTTGTGCTCGGACAGGAAGCGGGCGCAGGCGCCGATATCCTCGACGCGGATACGGTTGAAGACCTGGTTCGCCTTGATGAGCCGTCGCGCCGTGCCCTTTTCCAGATTGCAGAAGGCGTTGCGGCCGGGGCCATAGATACCGGAAAGCCTGAGCACGGCGACGGGAAGGTCGAGCCTGATGCCGACGCGCAGCCAGCCGTCTTCCGCCTCGACACGCTCGACGGAGCGATCCGCGATCGGATGCAGCGAGGTCTGTTCGCTAACCCAGGCGCCCTTGTGGTCGCCATAGACGCCGACGGTCGAGAGATAGCAGATCCATTCCAGCTTTGGCATCAGCGCCTTGAGATTGAGCTGCGCCAGCCGCAGCAGCGGATCGCCGGATTTGCCCGGCGCGATCGACTGCACCAGATGCGTCGCTGTGGTCATCGCCTCGGCCAGGGCGGGATCGAGCCTCTCGCCATCGAAGACGAAGGCCTCGATGCCTTCCTTCGTCAGCAGCTCGGCCTTGTCGGCGGAGCGGGTCGTGCCGGTGATGCGAACGCCGGAACCGGCGAAAGCCTTGGCGATGGCCGTTCCCGAATAGCCGCAGCCGAAAATCATCACATGCATCATACCACTCCCGCCAATGTCCATTCGGCGCGAACCTCTTCGTCCGCCTCGTCATCTCTTTCTGCCGCAAATGCACGGAACTCGCCAGCCGTCATCAGCTTCGACAGCGCCCAGACGGCCATGCCGCGCACGACGGGCGAGGGGTCCGCGGCCAATTCGCGACATCTCTCTATAAAGGAGCGCTCGCTGGAATTGCCGGCCGCAATCAGCACATTGCGGATGAAGCGGTCGCGGCCGATGCGCTTGACCGGCGAACCGCTGAAGAATGTGCGGAAGGCCGCGTCGTCCAGATCAAGCAGGAAGGCGATCGACGGTTCCTTGAGATCCTCCCGCGCGACCAGCTTCATTTCCGAGGCGGCGCTTGCGAACTTGTTCCAGGGACAGGCGGCAAGACAATCGTCGCAGCCATAGATGCGGTTGCCGATCATCGGCCGGATCTGCGGATCGATCGGCCCTTTGTGCTCGATGGTCAGATAGGAGATGCAGAGGCGGGCATCGAGCTGGTAGGGCGCAGGGAAGGCCGCGGTCGGGCAGACGTCGAGGCAGGCCCGGCAGGAGCCGCAATGGTCGATCTCGGGCTGGTCCGGCTCGAGATCGGCCGTGGTGAACATCGAGCCGAGGAAGAGCCAGGAGCCAAAGTCACGGCTGACGAGATTGGTGTGCTTGCCCTGCCAGCCGAGGCCCGCCGCTTCCGCCAGCGGCTTTTCCATGACCGGCGCCGTATCAACGAAGACCTTGACGTCCTCCTTCGAGCGCGCGGCAAAGCGGGTGGCGATCTCCTTCAGCCGTCCCTTGATGATATCGTGATAGTCGCGGTTTCGCGCATAGACGGAGATTGCCGCCTTGTCTTTATTCTCGAGGATACCGCGCGGATCTTCATCGGGACCATAGTTGAGGCCGAAGACGACGATGGAGCGGGTTTCGCTCCAGAGCACGCGCGGATCGCCACGCCTCTCGCGCGTCTCCTCCATCCAGCCCATGGTGCCGTGATGGCCCTTGTCGAGAAACTGGCCAAGCCGGACGGCAGCCTCGGGAATGGCGTCCGGTTTGGTGATGCGACAGAGATCGAAGCCTTGGGTGCGCGCTTCCTCCCGCAGGAAGGCGGTCAGCGTGCTTTTCCGCTTGTCAGCTTTTTCCGTTTCGCGATCATCGGGCATATTGAGCCCTCGTCATAGCAATTCCAGGAAAAGTGCGTTAGCGGTTTTCCCACAGGAATTGCGTGAAAAAAGATAGAGCGCTTTCGTTGTTCGAAGAAATGCGAAAGCGCTCTAGAAATCCAGATCGGCGTAGTGCGAAACCGGAGTGACGCCGCGCACGCGCTCCGCCAGGATCGGTCGGAATGACGGGCGCGATTTCAGCCGCTGGTACCATTCCTTGGCGATCGGCGATTCCGTCCAGTCGATCTCGCCCAAATAGTCTAGCACGGAAACCGAGGCCGCGGCGGCAAGATCGGCATAGCTCAGCCGCTCGCCGGCAAGCCACTGCCGCGAGCCCGCAAGCCAGGACAGATATTTCATATGCTGGCGGATATTGCCGCGCGCCATGCGCATCACTTTGGAATCGGGCGCGCCGCCACCCTGGTCGGCGGTCATCTGCAGCTTGAACACGCGCTCGCGCGTCAGCGGGCGCGTGACGTCCTGTTCCATCTTCTGCATGAACCATTCCGTCAGCCGGCGGATTTCCGCGCGCTGGAACGGATCTTCGGCCAGAAGCCGGCGATCCCGCTTCAGCACCCCATGCGTTTCGTCGAGATATTCGGAAATCACGGTCGCGCCACAGAGCGCCCGCATGCTGTCATCGACATAGACGGGCAGGGTGCCGGCGGGATTGAGCGCCAGGAAATCGCGTCGCTTTTCCCAGGTCTGCTCCTCTATCAGTTCCGTCTGATAGCCGTATTCGGTCAGGATCAGACGAACGAACCGTGAGGAGGATGACATCGGGTGGTGATACAGCGTCGGCATTGGTACTCGGGTGTTTCTGATGGATGCTACGGAGTTTTTGGGTCGCTATTCTGCGGCCTAGTCATTTGTCATCGGTTGAAGCTATAGGATCTTGGCCTAGTTTGCACAAGCGAATCGGGCCGCCCTGCCGTTTGACAAAGGACACGATATGGCTGAACAAATTATTATCGCGCTGGTTTTGGGCCTTGTGGAGGGGCTTACGGAGTTCATTCCGGTCTCCTCGACGGGCCATTTGATATTGCTCGGACATTTTCTCGGCTTCAAGGAAGCCGCTACTTTTGACGTTCTGATCCAGCTCGGTGCGATTCTCGCCATCCTGCTTGTCTATTTCAATCGGCTCGTCCAGATCGCCAAGGCACTGCCCGTCAGCGTCAAGGCTCGCCACTTCGTGCTGGCCGTCCTGTTCGGCTTCCTGCCGGCCGCCGTCATCGGCGCTCTTGCGCATGATTTCATCAAGACCGTGCTGTTCGATTCACCGAAGGTCATCTGTGTCTCGCTGATCCTCGGCGGCATCGTCCTGCTTGTCATCGACAGGATCGAGTTCAAGCCGAAATATACCAGCGCCTATGAATTCTCCTGGCCGATGGCAATCAAGATAGGCTTCTTCCAGTGCCTGGCCATGATCCCCGGAACCTCGCGCTCCGGTTCCACCATCGTCGGCGCGCTGCTGCTCGGCGCCGACAAGCGCTCCGCCGCGGAATTTTCCTTCTTCCTGGCCATGCCCACTATGGCGGGCGCCTTCGCGCTCGATCTCTGGAAGAGCCGTCACGATCTGAGCATGGATCAAGGACTGCTGATCGTCATCGGCTTCTTTACCGCCTTCATCTCGGCGCTGCTCGTTGTCCGGGCACTGCTCGATTTCGTCTCGCGTCGCGGCTACGCCCCCTTCGCATGGTGGCGCATCATCGTCGGCGTGCTCGGCCTGATCGGTCTTTACACGATCGGCTGAGGCGCATCGCCTGACATCAAGAAACCGAAGAAAGCAAAGGCCGGTGAGAACCGGCCTTTTTCGTGCCCGATCAGTTCGGGGAGGAGGTGTCGATAGAGCCCGTGGTGCAGGGATCGACGCCATAGGTCGGCGCACATTCGCCCTTTACCGAGGCGATGCTGCCGCGGGCCACGAAAGAGCCGGCGAGAATCACCAATGCCGCGCACGCAAACAAAAGCGCGATAGACTTGCCCATCGAAAAATGCCTTTCCGCAGAAGTGTGAAGCGCGCCACGACCGGTTCATTGTCCAAGCTCGAGACGCGCGGCTGTGTTAGTCAGTGAGATGAGCAATAGCAATAAATGTTCATATTAAATTTGACGTTAATGCGACTATTTTCATACTGCGTCTTTTAGGCAACGCTAAGCTGTGAATCAGAGTGCGATTACGGCGCGCGCAGATGTCTGCGGCTGCTTTCGAGCAATGAAAAACGCCGCTCGGCGGAGCCGGCGGCGTTTTGTATTTCACTGAATTGCCGAATCGTCAGGCGGCTTTGCCGGAACCGGTGAACTGGCCCTGCGGGCGATAGCGGACGAGATAGGACGGCAGCACGGAGACGAGCAGCGTCGGCAGCAGGCCGATGCCCTTCAGCGTGCGTCCTTCCGCTTCCGCCTGCTTGGAAACGACGTTGTCGCTCTTCAGCAGCGTGACCTGATCGGAGGTGATCGGCGGGGTGATAAGCGGCACGAGCGAAGCGACCGAGCCGATGAGCGAGGCGATGCCGAACGGAATGGAGACGAGCGACTTCTTCCGGTTGATGACCGAAAGCGTGGTCTCGAGACATTCGCGGAAGGACAGCACTTCCGGGCCGCCGAGCTCATAGGTTGTGCCCGCCTTCAGCTTGCCGTCGACACTGCGGGCAACGGCTTCGGCAATATCCTCGACATAGACAGGCTGGAACTTCGTCTTGCCGCCGCCGATCAGCGGCAGGAAGGGCGCCGTGCGCGACATGTCGGCAAATTTGTTGAAGAAGCCGTCTTCGGGGCCGAAGACGATGGACGGCCGCAGGATTACCGCATCCGGCTTGATCGACAGGATGGCGGCTTCCGCGCGAGCCTTGGTGCGCGCATAGGCCGAAGCGGAGCTGGCGTCAGCGCCCAGGGCCGAAATATGCGTCAGCGAAGCGCCGACGCCGCGTGCGGCCTCAGCGATCGCCTTGGCGCCGAATTCCTGCACGGCATCGAAAGTGTTGCGGCCGCCTTCGGCAAGGATGCCGACACAGTTGACGACATGCTGCGCGCCTTCGACGGCACGGTCGATCGAGTTGCGGTAGCGCACATTGGCCTGGACGATCGAAATCTGGCCGAGATTGCCGAGCGGCTGCAGGAAGCCGGCAAGATCGGGACGGCGCACGGCAACGCGGATGCGATAGCCACGCTTGGCGAGCGCACGCACGACATGCCGCCCGATGAAGCCTGATCCTCCGAACACGGTAACGAGCGGCGGGAGGTTGGACAGGGTCATGGCAGGCTCCTCGAAAGGCTTTGATTGGGCTGATCTGGTTTCGTCTTAGCCGATCCGGGCGCCGAGGTGAAGTGCTATCGCGCTGCATCGCAGCGTCGCGTTTCAAAGGGTTTAAACCCCTTCGACGACGACCATTTCCGCATCCGCCACCTGCTGCCGGATTTTGGCGGCGATCTGGTATTCCGGCGAATTGTAGCAATCGACGGCATGCTGCAGCGACGGAAACTCGATGACGACGTTCCGGCCGCGCGCCTGTCCCTCAAGCGGCGTGAATGCACCGCCGCGCGCAAGGAAATTCGCGCCGTATTTCTCGAAGGCCGGTTTGGCGGCGGCAACGTAATCCTTGTAGCGCTCCAGGTCGCGGACATCCACGCGCGCGATCCAATATCCCTTTGCCATGTTTTCCTCCCTGCGTATTCTGGTGGTTTAGAGTGCGGCGTCCATCTCGGCGAGGATGGCGCGTGCGGCTTCCCTCGGATCGGCCGCCTTGACGATCGGCCTTGCGACGACGAGATGGCTCGATCCGGCCTTGATGGCGTCTGCCGGCGTCATCACCCGCTTCTGGTCGCCCCTGTCGCTGCCGACTGGCCGGATGCCGGGGGTCACCAGCGCCATATCTGGCCCGATGATCTTGCGGACCGCGGCGGACTCCTCCGCTGAACAGACGATGCCGCCCATGCCGGCGAGATGCGCCTGTTCGGCCCGGCGCAGCACCAGCGTATGCGGATCATATTCATAACCGGCGGCGATGAGATCCCCTTCGTCCATCGAGGTCAGCACGGTGACGCCGAGCAGGCAGAGGTCCGATCCCTTGGCCGCTTCGACGGCCGCCTTCATGGCTTTCGGATAGGCATGCAGCGTCAGCATCGACATGCCCATCTTGACGATGTTCTCCACGCCGGAGGCCACCGTATTGTCGATGTCGAGCAGCTTCATATCGAGGAAGATCTTCTTGCCGTCAGCGGCGAGATCGCGCGCGAATTCCAGGCCGCCGGCGAAGGCGAGCTGATAGCCGATCTTGTAATAGAGGATATCGTCGCTGAGGGCACCGACCACTTTTTCGGCCTCCTGAAGGTTTGGAACATCCAGTCCAACGATCAAGCGGTCGCGTGCGGTCATATCAAGCCCATCCCATCCAGTCTTCCATGGGTGTCCAGTCGCATGAGACGACGCGCTTCGCAAGGTCGAAACAGAAAAGATTGCCGCCGCCGGGAGGCTGGTCGCCTTGCCGCGCGATCGGCTTCCCCTCCAGATGGCATTTCAGCAGCGTGCCGACGCCACCATGGCCGACGAAGGCGATCGGCACCAGCGGATCGTGTCGCGAAAGAACGGTGTCGACATGGGAGACGATCCTCGCCTGCGCGTCGATGGCTCGTTCCCAGCCCTTGAAGCTTTCATGCGGATTGGCGAAGAACCAGTCCGCTGCCTTCTCGAATTCCGGCGGGGCCAGGAAGCCCGTGGCGCTGCGGTCGTTTTCGTGCGTGGCCTCGATGATTTCGATCGGCGCGCCGCTTGCTGCTGCCAGAGCCTCGGCTGTTTCTATCGCCTTGCGTTCGCCGCTGGAGACGATCAGGCCAAGCTTGCTTGCCCATGGTCCGCTCGCCGCCCGCCGCGCCCGCTCGGCGCCTATTTCGGACAAGCCCCACTCCGGCACGGGCACGGCGGGATCGATGCGCACCTGCGGGTGCGTAATATAAAGAGCGTACATGAATTGCCTCAGCCGCGGCTGTAGACCCAGAGCTGGGCCGGCGGAATGTTGCGGACGATGAAATCATAGTGGCGGATATGGTAGCGGTCCGGCTTGGCGATGATCGGCGAAACCGGCCCGTAGGAAATCTGCACCACCGGACGGCCTTGCGGCATGCGATCCAGCAGGCTTTCCAGCAATTCGACGCGCGCCTTCATGGGGAAATTGAGGAGAGGGATGCCCGACACGACGGAATCGAAGGTCTGGCCGCGCAGCACGCCAAGCGTCGTATCGAGATCGAAGGCATCGCCATTGATGAAATGGACGCCGGGATAAAGCTTCACGAGGTGATTGTAGAAATCGGTCGAATATTCGATGGCGACGAGGTTTTGCGGCTCGACGCCACGTGCCAGGATCGCCTTGGTGATGGCCCCGGTTCCCGGCCCGAGTTCCAGCACGGGCAGGCCGGATTGCGTGTTGACGACGCTCGCCATCTTGCGGGCTGTGATCGATGAGGTGGGAACGATCGACCCCACAGTCTTCGGCCCTTGCATCATGCCTTTGAAGAAACGGATCTCCTCGTCGAATTTCTTGCCCAGCCGTTCCTTGAGACGCAGCGCCATGTTCTCCCCCACCAGATGTTACGGTCGCGACCTACATACCGCTTCTCTAAAATCTTGCAATGCGATGACGCAATAACAAGAGAAAATGTCGCAATTCACAAAGGATCAAATAAAAGCGCCCTTGCGTTGTATAAACGCATGAATGGGCGCTTTGGTTTCGCTGGAGCCGGATGATTTAGGTCTGTTCGACCTAAATCATCCGGCTCTAAAATCAAAGAAGTAGAGCGTGATGTCGTCCGAAATCCCCTGACACTTTTCGGCATCATGCTCTAGACGCGCATCGGCATCAGCACATAAAGCGCGTCGTCGCCGGCGGTGTCGCGGATGAGCGTCGGAGAACCGGCATCGGCAAGTAGGAACACGGCCGCATCGCCGGAAAGCTGCGCGGTAATGTCGAGCAGATACTTCGCATTGAAGCCGATTTCCATCGGGTCCATCTCATAGCCGACGGCGACTTCTTCCGTCGCGCTTCCCGAATCGGGGTTGTTGACCGTCAGGAGCAGTTGCCCATCCGACAGTGCCAGCTTCACGGCGCGGCCACGCTCCGACGAAATCGTCGAGACGCGGTCGACAGCCTGTGCGAAGCTCTGGCAATCGACGCGCATTTCCTTGTCGTTGTTGGCCGGGATGACGCGCTGGTAATCGGGGAAGGTGCCGTCGATCAGCTTCGACGTCATGACGATGGAGCCGATCGTCAGGCGGATCTTGGCGTCGGAAACCTCGACGGTCACGATCGTGTCCGGTGTGTCCACAAGCTTCTGCAGCTCGCCCACCGTCTTGCGGGGAATGATGATGCCGGGCATGCCTTCGGAGCCGGAAGGCGCGCTGACATCGGCGCGGGCCAGGCGATGACCGTCCGTGGCGACGGACCTGAGCTTCAGATCGCCGCCGCTCTCGATCGTGTGGAAGAAAATGCCGTTCAGGTAGTAGCGCGTTTCCTCGGTGGAAATCGCAAATTGCGTCCGGTCGATCAGCATCTTCAGATCGGCCGCCTTCAGCTTGAAGGAATGGCTGAAGCTGCCGGCAGTGAGATCCGGGAAATCCGATTCCGGCAGGCATTGCAGCGAGAACTTCGAGCGGCCGGAGGCGACCGTCATCGAGCTGCCGTCCGCATTGGTGGCAAGAAGCACTTCCGAGCCGTCGGACAGCTTGCGCACGATGTCGTAGAGCAGATGCGCCGGTACGGTTGTGGCGCCGGGCTGCTCGACATTGGCGGGCGTCGCCTCGGTGATCTCCAGATCGAGATCGGTTGCCTTCATGTCGAGGCTTGTACCCTCGGCCTTCAGCAGCACGTTGGACAGGATCGGGATCGTGTTGCGACGCTCGACCACGCGATGCACGTGGTTCAGCGACTTCAGGAGGTTCGACCGCTCAATTGTAATACGCATGGATGCTACCGCTTTCGACCGTGACTTGCCGGGCGGCCCGAGGCGCCCGAGCGACTGGTTTTCGGACAAGGCCCGAAAGATTGGACAGGCAACTTGGCAGACTTCAGCATCCGAATGCAAGAGGCATAAGCCCTTTGTCGAGCGCCAATCGAACATTTGGCCGACAATGCTCACAGGAATTGCACCGCTCTTGCCGTCCGCTCTTGCCTCGCCCATAAAGGCTTGTGAATCCCAAGCGAATTCAGGACCGGCATGAACGAAGAGCATCCAAGCAGCGGGACGCGCAGTTTCCGCCTGCACAACAACCAGATTCCGGCCCGTCCCCTCGAACCGGCGCTCTACCTTGTCGCCACCCCCATCGGCAATCTCGGCGATATCACGCTGAGGGCGCTGGAGACGCTGGCCGGCGCCGATGTGCTGGCCTGCGAGGACACGCGCGTCACCCGCGTTCTGCTCGATCGCTACGGTATTCAGAACAAGCCCTATGCCTATCACGAATACAATGCCGATGAGGCCGGTCCCCGGCTGCTGCAGGCGCTGGAAGGTGGCCGGTCGGTGGCGCTGGTGTCCGATGCCGGCACGCCGCTCGTCTCCGATCCCGGCTACCGGCTTGCAAGGCAGGCGATCGAGGCGGGATACAAGGTCGTTCCCATTCCCGGCGCTTCGGCGCCGCTTGCGGCCCTCGTCGGTTCCGGCTTGCCGAACGACGCTTTCTTCTTTGCCGGTTTCCTGCCCGCCAAGGACAAGGGCCGGCGCGACCGTCTGGCAGAACTTGCGAGCGTCCCCGCGACCCTCATCTTCTTTGAATCGCCGCATCGCATTGCCGCCACGCTTGCCGCCGCCGCCGATGTGCTCGGGGCTGAGCGAGCCGGTGCCGTCTGCCGCGAGCTGACGAAGACCTTCGAGGAATTCCGCCGTGGCACGCTTTCCGAACTCGCAGCATTCTATGATGCCGTTGACAATGTAAAAGGCGAGATCGTCTGGCTCGTCGGCCCGCCGGCGGAAAGCGTTGCGACGGAGGCCGATGTCGGTGCCATCCTGGCCGATCTCGCAGGGACGATGCCGACGGCCAAGGCGGCAACCGAAGCCGCGCGCCTTACCGGCCTGCCGCGCAAGGAGCTTTATCAACGGCTGCTCGACATGAAGGAGCCCCATGGCTGACATGGGGCCTGACGCAAGCCAAAGGCTGAAGCGGCAAAAAGCCTGGCGACGCGGCCATGCCGCCGAATATTTCGCGGCGGCCTTCCTGATGCTCAAGGGCTATCGCATCCTGGCCATCCGCCACCGCACCAAGCTCGGCGAAATCGATATCGTTGCGCGCAAGGGCGATCTCGCCATCTTCGTCGAGGTCAAATCCCGGCGCGGCGCGCAGGAGGCGATCGACGCCGTTTCCTTCTCGTCACAGCGACGCATCCGCGCCGCCAGCGACCTGTGGCTGGCGCGGCAGCCGGATTTCGCCTGTCTGTCGCAACGCTACGATATCGTTGCCATGCTGCCTGGCCGCTGGCCACAGCATTTTCCGGATGCTTTCTAGAAATAGCCGTTAATTCTTGGATGAGGTCAAAACCGGCAAGGCGGGCGATGCTTCACACTGCGCGTCGCTTTGCCTGCAACTCGCGTCGCAAGTTGCCAAGGTTTGCATTCTCGCACGCTTCTTCCGTGCCCGATGTCTATTGTCAACTTTATGGCTGCTTCTTGCGAAATGGTCCTTGTTGATTGTCAATCATGGTGGCGTAGCGTGTTTCCGGTTCAACGCAAATGCGATCTCCCGGAAAGGCATCGCGAAAAACATAACCGGACAAACATGTATCTGCTCCGTAAGGGCCACCGTTGGAATTGCGCCGAGAAGCTGCGCGCTGGTTGTCCTGAAGCACCCGCAGAAATGTATCATCGGTGACGCAAACGTGGTCGCTTTCGACAGCAAGACGCCACCTATACGGCTCAAGACAATCATTTTGCATGGAGGAAATAGAGTTGCCGCGCACCCAGGCAATAAACGGGAAATCCTTAACGGCGCCGACAAGACCCGATAGTGCGGCTACTACCGCAGTAATCGCGGTAATCCTACCTGTCAGTGTGGACAGAAATCCACCTCGGTCCCGGCTGTTACTCATCAGCGCCCCCGTTTGAATGAGTACCGGCATCATCTTCCCTGGTCGACGGAAGTCAAGAAATTTTATATATAACGTGATAATTCGAGGAAATTTTCCTTGCTATTCGTAGTATGTTCTAAATTTATTTTAAGGTTAAACAAATTTATATAAATAATGCTGATCGAGACATCAAGGTTATATCGGCTTTAAATTTAAGTATAAACTTACATTGGCGTTAAGCGCTCATTTTGTATTTTTATGTTTCTGTAAGTAACTGTGAACCTATGGCATACTGAATAGATCTGTTGGTCATGGATTCTATGGGAGGGACATTGAGGTCAAGCTCGGCGGGCAGCACTTGGCCAATATTCTGGATCTATTTGCCCGAGCGAAGGATCGTTGGCTGACCCATCACACCCAACAACTTACAATTCAGCCATCACAGCAGCGTCATAAAACGTGCTTATGCCCCTATGACTTTACGCGGTTCGCTCCAGCTGGGGCCGTTCGCTTTTCCCATCTCAATAGGCCACGCCATGATCCGCAGCACCGTTTCCGCCTTCTCCGTCCCTTCGCAGGATGAGCGCAAAAGCTTCATCTCGCTCGAAAAAACGCCGGCCATTCATGCCGCTATCTTGGCGTCGCTTACCTGCATGAACACGGTGCGGATCGGTGGCATTGAAGCCAAAGTCGGGGCCTTGTCCTTCCCCTTCACGGTCGCTGCATGGAACCTCGAGCGCTGCCTGTTTCCGGAGGAAGCCGCGGCCAAGCTGCGCGCAACCGGAGCGTCACTGGTCCTGCTTTCGGAGATGGATGAGGGCATGGCCCGCACCGAGCAGCGTGATCCGACCGCCGTCGTCGCCGTTGAACTCGGCATGAATTACGCCTATGGCGTCGAGTTCCTGGAACTCAGCCTCGGTTCCGAAATCGAGCGTTCCTACTGCCGGGACGACTTCAACGAAAAGGGTTTTCACGGCAACGCCCTGATGGCTTCCGTTGCCCTGAAAGATGCTTTCCTCTTCCGCTTGCCGGGCAAGGCCGTCTGGTTCAATGACGGCAACGAGCAGCCGCGCATCGGCGATCGTTGCGCTGTCGGCGCCATCGTCGAAACCGAAGCCGGTCCTTTCGTCGCCGTTTCGGTCCATCTCGAAAGTGTCGCAACCGCCGCCTATCGCGAGCGGCAGATGGCGGTGCTGATCGACGCCGTCGAAGCCTTTGCGCCGGGCCTTCCGATCCTGATCGGCGGCGATCTCAACACCGGCAACCACACCGGCGGCGACTTCTCGACCGATACTCTCTTCGCCATGGCGGAGAGCCGCGGCTTCGAATGCCATGGTGGGCCGCTCGATCAGACGAGTACGCGCCCGAGCCTCATCACCCGCTTTCCCGATCGCGCCATGAAACTCGACTGGTTCCTGAGCCGGGGTCTGAGGATCAGCGAAAGCCATCTCGTTTCCTCGCTGAACGAGGAAGGCAAGCCGCTGTCCGATCACGACATGATTGTCTGCACCATCGAGGGTTTTGTCGCCTGATTGCTGCAATCGTTAAAATGCGAGGCTTTTCCTGAACCGTGCCGTTACCTCTTCCATGCGATGAGATCGCAGACGCGCATGGAATTGGGGGATTGCATGGTCTTGAAACTGATGTTGGCGAGCATGGCGGCCTTTGCCGCGCGTGCCGTGCCGGTCGTGGTCGCGCTGCCGCGGTCGAAAAGCTTCGTGGTTGGCGCCAGCAACGAAATGGAAATGAAACCGTCGCCGATCGAGCCATCCTGGATCCTGGCGGGCAATCCGGTTGCCCGCATCGCCGAGCATTCGCGCGGGCAGGACGATGCCGCCATGACCGCGCTCTGGGATTGCACGGCGGGTGAATTTCGCTGGTATTTCGGGTGGGACGAAACGGTGATGATCCTCGAAGGCGAGGTGCATATCACCACGGAAGACGGCATCGAGCGTACGCTGAACGCCGGCGACGTCGCCTATTTCGCCGGCGGCACCTGGGCGACATGGCGCATCGATCGCTATCTGCGCAAGGTCGCCTTTTTGCGCAAGCCGTTCCCGAAGCCTTTGACCATGGCCTATCGCCTGCGCAACTTCGTCCGCCAGGGCGGCGCGCAGGGTCTTGCCGCCTGAGCATCCTGTGCCTGACCAAAGCCCTTGAATAGCCGTTGCGTTTGGATGCGGGCCGACCTACATCTGTGCGCAAATTTGAGCGAGGGCTGACTATGGCTGGTATCAAGAATGTTGCGGTCCAGATGGACCATGTGAAGAGCATCAACATTGCGGGCGACTCCACCTTCGCCATGAGCCTCGAAGCGCAGAACCGTGGCTACAAGCTCTTCCACTATACGCCCGAGCGGCTGAGCATGCGCGACGGCAAGGTCTATGCCTCCGTCGAGCCGATGATCCTGCGCGACGTCAAGGGCGATCACTTCGAGCTCGGTGAACCGGAGCGTGTCGATCTCTCGACCATGGATGTGGTGCTGCTGCGCCAGGACCCGCCATTCGACATGGCCTACATCACCTCGACGCATCTGCTCGAGCGCATCCACCCGAAGACACTCGTCGTCAACGATCCGGCCTGGGTGCGCAATTCGCCGGAAAAGATCTTCGTCACCGAATTTGCCGACCTCATGCCGAAGACGCTGATCACCCGCGATGCCGGCGAAATCCGCCGTTTCCGCGACGAGATGGGCGATATCATCCTGAAGCCGCTCTACGGCAATGGTGGCGCCGGCGTCTTCCACTCGACGCGCGATGACCGCAATCTCTCGTCCCTGCTTGAAATGTTCGGCCAGCTCTTCCGCGAGCCCTTCATCGCCCAGCAATATTTGCCCGACGTGCGCAAGGGCGACAAGCGCATTATCCTCGTCGACGGCGAGGCGGTCGGCGCGATCAACCGCGTGCCGGCCGAGCATGACGCCCGCTCCAACATGCATGTCGGCGGTCGCGCCGAAGCCACCGAGCTGACGACGCGTGAACAGGAAATCTGTAAGCGCATCGGACCGGCCCTCAGGGAGCGCGGCTTCCTGCTCGTCGGCATCGACGTCATCGGCGACTATATGACCGAGATCAACGTGACGTCGCCGACCGGCCTGCGCGAAGTCAAGCGCTTCGGCGGCGCCGATATCGCCAGCCTGCTCTGGGATGCGATCGAATCCAAGCGGGTCTGAGCGGCGGATGCCCACCATGCTTTTCGGCTGAGCAATAGCATTCATCCAGGCACGTCGATGATTTAGACATGTCTGGGTGAGGTTTTTGTTCGTTTATTGTTCTTGTTTCATTCCTTGTCTTATGCCAGATTGCAACCCGAAGTTTGCTGATCGGGGCACGTAACGGCAAACGGGTTCGGCGACAGGGGATAGGGCATGGTAGCGCGCGTCAGTACGGTGGCGTTTCAGGGCATTGAGGGCGTACCCGTCGAGGTGCAGGTGATGATAGCGCCCGGCAAGGTGCTGATGCATATCGTCGGCCTGCCGGACAAGGCTGTGGCCGAAAGCCGGGAGCGGGTCCAGGCAGCGCTACATGCCTCCGGCCTCGCATTGCCGCCGAAGAAGGTCACGGTCAATCTCGCACCGGCGGACTTGCCTAAGGAGGGTAGTCACTTCGACCTTGCGATCGCGCTCGGCCTGATGGCGGCGCTCGGCGCGATCCCGGCCGATGCCCTGTCATCCTATACGGTCATCGGCGAACTCAATCTCGACGGTACGATCGCGCCCGTAGCCGGCGCGCTTCCAGCGGCGATCGCCGCGAACGCCATGGGCAAGGGGCTGATCTGCCCGGCCGAAAGCGGGCCGGAAGCCGCCTGGGCCGGCAAGGAGATCGATATTCTGGCGCCGCGCAGCCTGATCGCGCTCGCCAATCATTTTCGCGGCACGCAAGTCCTGTCGCGGCCGGAACCATCCGTTCGCGCCAATGCTGCCAATCTGCCCGATCTTGCCGATATCAAGGGTCAGGAAAGCGCCAAGCGCGCCTTGGAAGTCGCGGCGGCCGGCGGACATAATCTGCTTTTCGTCGGACCTCCCGGTTCCGGCAAGTCGATGCTCGCCTCGCGCCTGCCGTCGATCCTGCCGCCGCTGTCGACCCACGAGCTGCTGGAAGTGTCGATGATCCATTCGATCGCCGGCCAGCTTTCCGGCGGCAAGCTCTCCGACCGGCGACCCTATCGCGCGCCGCATCACTCGGCCACCATGGCGGCCCTTGTCGGCGGCGGCATGCGCGCCAGACCGGGCGAGGCATCGCTCGCTCATCATGGCATCCTTTTCCTGGATGAGCTGCCGGAGTTTTCGCCGCAGGCACTCGATGCGCTGCGCCAGCCGCTCGAAACCGGAGAATGCGTCATCGCCAGGGCAAACCACCGCGTCTCCTATCCGGCCGGCATCCAGCTCGTGGCGGCGATGAACCCGTGCCGCTGCGGCATGGCCGGGGAACCAGGCCACACCTGCGCGCGTGGTCCACGCTGCGCTAGCGATTATCAGGGCCGCATTTCCGGCCCCCTGCTGGATCGTATCGACATCCGCATCGATGTGCCGGCGGTATCGGCCGCCGACCTGATCCGGCCGGCAACGGCGGAGAAGAGCGCGGATGTTGCGCTCCGCGTCGCCCGCGCCCGCGAAAGGCAACGGGAGCGCTTCGAAAGGGCCGGCGTAAAGAACATTTCGACCAACGCGCGTTGCTCGACCGCGATGATCGAAACCATAGCTGAACCGGATGCCGCCGGGCTGCAATTGCTGCGCGATGCGGCCGAGAAGATGAAGTTCTCGGCCCGTGGCTATCATCGCATCCTCAAGGTCGCGCGCACCCTTGCCGATCTCGATGACAAGCCGACCGTCGGGCGCATCCATCTCGCCGAAGCCATCTCCTACCGTATTGCCGGCGAGCGGCTGGCCGCGCATGCTTGAAATTCCAGGTTCAGGTGGCGCCGTCTCCGGCCTGCCTGAA
This sequence comes from Rhizobium sp. CCGE531, assembly GCF_003627795.1. Lineage (NCBI taxonomy): Bacteria > Pseudomonadati > Pseudomonadota > Alphaproteobacteria > Hyphomicrobiales > Rhizobiaceae > Rhizobium > Rhizobium sp. CCGE531. Next base: position 492,419 of record NZ_CP032684.1, read on the forward strand.
TGAAAAAAGGGGCGCCGAAGCACCCCTTCTAATTCAATCCGATGGCAGGTTCTTTTAGCCGCCAAGGCCTTCGAACAGTGCCGTCGAGAGATAGCGCTCGGCGAAGGACGGGATGATGACGACGATGGTCTTGCCTTCGTTTTCGGGGCGCTGGCCGACCTTGATGGCTGCTGCCAGCGCGGCGCCGGAGGAAATGCCGACCGGCACGCCTTCGAGCTTGGCGACAAGACGGGCATGCTGGAAGGCCTCGTCATTGCTGACGGTGACCACCTCGTCGTAGACATGGGTATCGAGAATCTTCGGCGCGAAGCCGGCACCGATGCCCTGGATCTTGTGCGGGCCGGGATTGCCGCCGGAAAGAACCGGCGAATCCGTCGGCTCGACGGCAATGACCTTGATATCGGGCTTGCGGGCCTTCAGCACCTGGCCGACGCCGGTGATCGTGCCGCCGGTGCCGATGCCGGAAACGAAGATATCCACCTTGCCTTCGGTATCGTTCCAGATTTCCTCGGCTGTCGTCTTGCGATGGATTTCCGGATTGGCCGGGTTTTCGAACTGCTGCGGAATGATCGCGTCCGGCAGCGTAGAAGCCAGCTCTTCCGCCTTGGCGATGGCGCCCTTCATGCCTTTCGGCCCCTCGGTCAGCACCAGTTCGGCGCCGAGCAGCGCCAGCATCTTGCGGCGCTCGATCGACATGGTCTCCGGCATGGTGAGGATCAGCCGGTAGCCTTTTGCGGCCGCGGTGAAGGCGAGCGCGATACCGGTATTGCCCGAGGTCGGCTCGATCAGCACGGTTCTGCCAGGGGCGATCTTGCCCTGCGATTCCAGGCTCTCGATCATGGCGACGCCGATGCGGTCCTTCACGGAGGCGATGGGATTGAAGAATTCGAGCTTTGCCAGGAGGTTGGCCTTGACGCCCTTCTCCTTCGCCAGCTTGTCGAGACGGACGATCGGCGTGTCGCCGATGGTCTCGGTGATCGAGGTATAGACGCGGCCGCGACCGGGTTTGCGGGTGTCGGACATGGGTAGCTCTCCCTACATTTGAATTATGCAGTGACAATAGGATCAAACGCCTGCGGAAACCAGAGTGTGCACCCTGTGTCGCCGCGTCGACCGTGAGAAAAGAATCTCCCATGGCCTTTCTTTTGGGATGTTTATTTCAGGCTGCACGCGCCGCGATGAAGGCGGCCGTGGCGGCGAGGATACTGGCCGCAACCCGGTTCAGGATCTGCAGCGCTCTCGGCTTTTTGAGGAAGGTTCGGGCTCGAGAGGCAAGCAGCATATAGGGAACGAGTACGATCAGGAGAACGACGAAGGTTGCCGCTACCAGCGTCGCATATTCCCGCAGGCCGACGCTGCCGATGTCGATCAGCGTCGGCACGAGCGCAACATAGAAAAGCATGGTCTTCGGATTGCCGAGCGTCACCAATAGGCCCGAGAGAAAGGACATGCCGGCACCATTCGATTTCTTGGCCGCGATATCGGCGGCGAGCAGACCGGCCGTCCAGAGTTTCCAGGCGATATAGCCGAGATAGAGAGCGCCGGCGATCTTGATGACAATAAAGATCTCGGTGAAGGTCTGCGCCACGAAGGCGAGACCGAGAATGACCGCAGTCAGATAGATGGTGTCGCCGAGCACGAGGCCGAGGCCCATGAAGAAGGTCTCGCGAAAGCCGGAGCCGAGCGCGCGCGCGACGATTGCCGTGATGCCCGGGCCGGGAATGGCGGCCGCGACGAAGAGAGCGCCGCAATAGGCGAGCAGGGATGCGAGCGTCATGGCCATTTCCTCCTCAGATAGCGCCTGCTCTATCGCACCACCTTTGCGTTTTCAAGCGATTGCGCTGGCGCTGCGAACATATTACCAAGACGTGGACGGCACATCGAAACCGCTTTGCCCAAGGATATCATGTCTTCCGCATTGCTCCTGATCGATCTTCAGAATTCCATCCTGACCGGCCTTGGCACGCCGGAGCGTCAGCCTGATATCGATGCGGCGCTGGAGGCGGTCGTCGCCAAGCTCGCGGCGCTGAAGCACAGCGCCCGCGCCGCTGGCATTCCCACCTTCATCGTCCAGCATGACGGTAGCCCGGGTCATCGCCTGGCAAAGCGTGGCGAGGGCTGGCAATTGCGCCGGGAAATCGCCCCCGAAGCCGGCGATGCCGTGGTGCACAAGACGAGCTGCGATTCCTTCTTCGAAACCGACCTCGAGGCGCGGCTGCGGGCGCGCGGCGTAAGCCACCTCATCGTTGGCGGCTGCATGACGCAGTTCTGCGTCGATACGACCGCGCGTCGCGCCGTTTCACTCGGTTTCGACGTCACGCTGGTCTCCGACTGCCACACCACGGCCGATATGGGCAAGCTCACCTTCGAAGACATTGTCACCCATCACAATATGCTGCTTGACGGCTTCGATGCCGGGCCGCATGAGATCAACCTAGTCGCATCCAGCGAAATTTCCTTCTGAAGCCCTTTCCCCGCCGGAGGCTCCATGCCGCATCTGACCAGTATGATCGCCTTTGCCCTGATCGCTCTCGGCATGGTGCTGACACCCGGGCCGAACATGATCTATCTAGTATCGCGTTCGATCTCGCAGGGGCCGGCTGCAGGGTTGATCTCGCTTGGCGGTGTCGCCTGCGGCTTCCTCTTCTACATGTTCTCGGCCGCGCTCGGCATTACCGCCTTCGTCCTCGCCGTACCTTTCGCCTATGATGCATTGCGGCTGGCGGGCGCTGCCTATCTCGTCTGGCTTGCCTGGAGCGCGCTGAAGCCCGGCGGTCGTTCCGCCTTTCAGGTGCGCGAGCTGCCGAAAGACAGCACACGCCGGCTCTTCTCCATGGGGCTGGTGACCAGCCTGCTGAACCCGAAGGTCGCGGTTCTCTATCTCTCGCTGCTGCCGCAGTTCATCGATCCCGCCGCCGGCAGCGTCTTCACGCAATCGCTTGTTCTCGGCTTCGCGCAGATCGTCATCAGCGTGACATTCAATGCCATCTTCGCGCTGAGTGCCGGCTGGATCGCGATGTTCCTCACCCGCCGCCCGTCTTTCGCCCTGGTACAGCGCTGGCTGATGGGCACGGTGCTGGCCGGGCTCGCCGTCCGCATGGCTTTCGAAGCGCAGCGTTAATGAGGCGCGTTTCGCAGGCGCTCACGACAGGCCTTCTGGCGCTCGCTTCGCTCTCGAGTTTCGTGCCGGTCGCTTCGGCGGCGGCCGGTAAACAGACGATTGTTTTCATGCGGCATGGGGAGAAGCCGGAGGCCGGACTTGGCCAGCTCAGCTGCCAGGGCCTTAACCGGGCACTGGCTCTGCCGCCAGTGTTGGCGAAGCTCTTCGGCAAGCCTGCGGCGATCTTCGCGCCGGATCCGTCGACGCGGAAGAAGGATTCGGGCGTTTCCTACGACTACATCCGGCCGCTCGCCACAATCGAGCCAGCGGCGATTGCGTTCGGCATGCCCGTCGATACCAGCTTCGGTTATGATGACATCGAGGATCTAAAGGCCGAACTGAAGAAGCCCACCTATGCCGGCAAGCTGATCTTCGTCGCTTGGGAGCACAAGCAGATCGTCGATCTCGCCCGTCAGCTGATGAGCGAGAACGGCGGCGATGCCGACGCAGTGCCGAAGTGGCACGGCAAGGATTTCGACAGCCTCTATGTCGTTCGTCTCGGCGGCGATCGCGCCAAGCCAGGCGCTACTTTCGAGAAGCTGGCCGAAGGCCTCGACGGCCAGCCGCAGATTTGCCCGCAGCCGGCTAAATAATCTCAGAAGACCGGACGCATGAAGCTGCGCTCGTAGCTGACGATGCAGCGCGTTTCCTCGTTATAGGCAAAGGCGGCGAGGCATTCCTCATCCTCGGCCATCTTGAGCCGATAGTCTTCATAGGCGGCAAGGCTCGGAAAGCTGAAGAGCGCCAGCGCGATGTTGTTCGCGCCTTCGTGCGGCATGAAATAGCCGTGATGCGTGCCGCCCAGCCGGTTGACCAGCGGGATCCAGAGCTTGGCGTAATGTTCGAACTGGGCGAGCTTGTAAGGGTCGATCGTATAGCGCAGGTAGCAGGTGATCATTCGGCGGTCTCCTTTGAAAGACGATCGTTTTTATGATGGGGCAGGGGGATCGTCCAGCCCAGGTTCATGCCGGCTGCAGCGCCCAGAATGATGATCGCACCGACGATCTGTGCCGCGCCGAGCACATGGCCGAAGGCGAAGCGGTCGACGACGATGGCGGCGATCGGATAGATGAAGGATAGCGCGCCGGTCAGATGCGTCGGCAGCTTCTGGATGGCGCCATAGAGCAGTACATACATCAGCCCGGTATGCAGGACGCCCATGGTGACGAGGATCGACCAGCCGCCGGCATCCTGCGGAACGCCGGAGAAATCGGTGAAGGGCGCCAGCATCAAAATGCCTGTCGAAACCTGGATGAGAGCGATCAGGTGCGGCGGAGTGCCTTTGAGCCATTTTGCGGCAATGGCCGCCAGCGCATAGAAGAAGGCCGCGCCCAGCGAAAGCAGGATTCCGATCGCATAGCTTCCGGCGTCGGCTCCCTCGCCCGACTTGCCCTCGACGATGACTGCCATGCCGGCAAAGGCGAGAGCCAGCCAGAAGAGCTTGGTAAAGGTGATCCGCTCGCCGAGAAACAGGGCGCCGAGCCCCAGCAGCATGAAGGGCTGCGTATTGTAGACGGTCGTGGCAATGGAAATGGAGGCGTGCGAATAGGCGGCGAACAACAGCAGCCAGTTGAGAACGATGGCGATCCCGCCGCCGACCGCGATGGAAAACGTCTTGAGATTGAGGATGCCGGGACGCAGCAGGCCCATGGCAGCGCATATGACGAGCAGCGTCAGCGCGCCGAAGAAACAGCGCCAGAAGACGACGCCGGTTACGGCCTGTCCTGACATCAGTACAAACCAGCCGATTGTGCCTGAAATCAGCATCGCCGCCGTCATTTCCATCGTGCCGCGTCTTATCTCGTTCATTATCCCAGCTCCCATCTATCGGAACCAATCATATTGCGGCGGGAGCATGGATAATATAGGTTTACTTAGGAATGAAAATCTTATCACCTAATTAAGTAAGGCTATATCATGGGTGTTCCTAATGCTTCCCTGAGTCTCGACGAGATCGACCAGCGAATGCTGGAGGCGCTGGCGCGCAATGCCAGGATATCGTTGAAAGAGCTTGCGGAAGCAGCCGGTCTTTCGTCGCCGAGCGCGGCGGAGCGGCTGCGCCGGCTGGAGGAGCGCGGCATTATCTCAGGCTTCACGGTCGATATCGCGCCGGAGGCCATCGGCTATCCCCTGCAGGCGATCGTTCGCATCCGGCCCTTGCCCGGCCAGCTGCATGTCGTCGAGCGCATCATTCAGGAGACCTCGGAATTCATCGAATGCGACAAGGTCACCGGCGACGATTGCTTCATCGGGAGGCTGGTGGTGCGCTCCATGGGCGAACTCGATGGCATATTGGACAAGATCGCCGAGCGCGCCGAGACGAACACCTCGATGATCAAGGCGACGCCGGTCAAGCGCCGCCTGCCGCCGCTTTCGCGTTAAAGCTTATTATCACACGCCGGTCGAGCCGAAGCCGCCGGCGCCGCGCTTGGTTTCGCTCGCCTCCGTCGCCTCGACGATGCGGGCCTGCGTGACCGGCGCGATGATCATCTGTGCGATGCGCATGCCGCGGCTGATCTCGAAAGGCTCTTCGCCGAGGTTGATGAGCAGCACCTTCACTTCGCCGCGATAATCGCTGTCGATCGTGCCGGGCGAGTTCAGGCAGGTGATGCCGTTCTTGAAGGCGAGGCCGGAGCGGGGGCGGATCTGCGCCTCGAAGCCATCCGGGATTTCGAAGATGAAGCCGGTGGGAACGAGCGCCCGTTTCCCCGGAGCGAGCGTCAACGCTGCGCCGTCCTCGACCGCCGCGCGCAGGTCCATGCCGGCGGCACCCTTGGTTTCATAAGCGGGCAGCTCCAGGCCTTCGCCATGCGGCAGGCGGATGAGCTTCACGGTCGGGCTGATATCGGTGTGAATGGTCATGCGGCATTAGTTTGCGCTCGAATGCCGGAGGTCAATTGCATTTAGGGCTTTGAGTCGCTAGATACGGCCGCAATTCACAGGATTCACAAGCATGGCCGAAAGTCTCGCCGAGGCGGTCTCCCGCCGCCGCACATTTGCTATTATCGCTCACCCGGACGCGGGCAAGACGACGCTCACCGAAAAGCTGCTGCTGTTCGGCGGCGCCATTCAGCTTGCCGGCGAGGTCAAGGCGAAGAAGGACCGCATGCAGACGCGCTCCGACTGGATGAAGATCGAGCGCGAACGTGGCATCTCGGTCGTCACCTCGGTCATGACCTTCGAATATGAAGGCAACGTCTTCAACATTCTCGATACGCCCGGCCACGAAGACTTCGCCGACGACACCTATCGCACGCTGACGGCGGTCGACGCCGCCGTCATGGTCATCGATGCCGCCAAGGGTATCGAGCCGCGGACGCTGAAGCTGTTCGAAGTCTGCCGCATGCGCGACATCCCGATCATCACCTTCATCAACAAGATGGACCGCGAAAGCCGCGACCCCTTCGAGATTCTCGACGAGGTGGAAGAGAAGCTGGCGCTGGATACGGCGCCGATCACATGGCCGATAGGCCGCTCCAAGACCTTCTGCGGCTCCTATCATCTGGCATCCAATACTGTTCGTGGCTCCGACACCGAAGTCACCGCGACCCCCGTCAATGGCCCGCGGACCGTTGCCGACAGGCTGCCGGAAAACGAGCGCAAGGCCTTCATCGACGAAACGGAACTTGCAATCGAGGCGTGCCGGCCCTTCGATCGGGAATCCTTCCTTGAAGGCCACATGACGCCGGTCTTCTTCGGCTCGGCACTGCGCAATTTCGGGGTGCGCGATCTCATCAACGCGCTTGGCGCATTCGCGCCGCCGCCGCGTGACCAGGTCGCCGATATCAGGACGGTTCACGCCACCGACGACAAGATGACGGCCTTCGTCTTCAAGATCCAGGCCAACATGGACCCGAACCATCGCGACCGCATCGCCTTTGCGCGCATCTGCTCCGGCAAGCTGGAGCGCGGCATGAAGGCGCGGCTGTCGCGCACCGGCAAGCAGCTCGGTCTCACCGCGCCGCAGTTTTTCTTCGCCTCGCAGCGCCAGCTCGCCGATACCGCTTATGCCGGCGATGTCGTCGGCATTCCAAACCACGGGACGCTGCGCATCGGCGATACGCTGACGGAAGGCGAATCCCTCGTCTTCCAGGGCGTGCCGAACTTCTCGCCGGAAATCCTCCGCCGCGTGCGCCTCGAGGACGCCATGAAGGCGAAGAAGCTCAAGGAAGCGCTGCAGCAGATGGCCGAGGAAGGCGTTGTGCAGCTCTTCTCGCCCGAGGACGGCTCGCCCGCCATCGTCGGCGTCGTCGGCGCCCTGCAGCTTGACGTGCTGAAGGAGCGGCTGATGGCGGAATACGGCCTGCCGGTTTCCTTCGAAATGTCGCGCTTCTCCGTCTGCCGCTGGATCTCGGCCGATCAGTCCGTCGATCTCGAAAAATTCGTCACCGCGCGCCGCGGCGATATCGCCCGCGATCTCGATGGCGATCCGGTCTTTCTCGCCCAGGACGGCTTCTCGCTGCGCTACGAGGCGGAACGTTATCCGGCTATCAAGATGGTCGCAATCAAGGAATATCACGCCGTCAAGGCGGCGTGATATCAGAGACGTTGCAGCCACGGGCGGTCAGCCGGTGGCGTATAGCGCTACTGCTCCGCTGCTGCGTTCATCAGTTCCGCGTAGTGCGCCTCCGTGGCGTCATCCAGCGGAAACATGCACTCGACCCGCAGTTCCTGGGTCGTGATCATCTGCGCGGTGCCGACCGTCGTGACCAGCGAGAAAAATCTCAGGATATGCCCGTCCTTCACGAAGGACAGGGGAATGATCGGCGCATTCTCGATCGCCGGCGATGTCTGCCATTCGGCATCCACGTCGGGGTAGGCGAGCAGGCTATCGATGAGCTCCTTCGTCCGCGCGTCGATGACACGGCCGACGGACTCGCGGAAGACGCGCCCCAAAAGGCTTTCGGCCGTCGTCTTCCAATCCGGAATGAAGGGCCGCATGCCCGAGGGATCGAACATGAGATGCAGGAGATTGCGCGGCGCCGGACGTGCGGCCATATCGATGAACTGGCCGAAGAAGCGAAGGGTGGCATCATTGGTCATCAGGACATTCCAGTAGCGGTCCATGACGACCGCCGGAAAAGGCTCATGCTGACGCAGCATGCGCTTGAGCGCGTTGGTAACGCCCTGCATCTCGCGATCATCGAAACTTCCTTCCGAATAGATCGGTGCGTAGCCGGCGGCAAGCAGCAGCGTGTTGCGCTCGCGGAACGGCACGTCCAATGCATCGGCGAGACGCAAGACATTCTGGCGGCCGGGCGTGCTCCTGCCGCTTTCGATAAAGCTGATCTGGCGTTGCGAAATGCCGGTGTCGAGGGAAAGCTCAAGCTGGCTCTTGCCGCGCGTGTCGCGCCATGCGCGCAGCTGCGGGCCGAGTTCGTTTGGCAGTCTCAGATTTAAGCCGGAAGAACTCATCTTGCAAAGACCTCGCTTCGCTCATGTCATTGCGGCGGGGTGTCATTCAACAACCCCGCCGATGTCAATTCCTATCCGAACGCGATCGGCCCGACTGATCCGTACCAGTGACGCACCTTGGTGGGGTCGGCCTCGTCCATATAGAAGAAGTGCGTCATGACCGGTTTGACCACGGCTTGCGTTCGGTCGTCGGGCGTCATGGTAACCGTGCCGCGAAACACTTTCAGCGATCCGCCGTCCCAATATTCGGTGACATCATGCAATGCGGTGAAGCCGGTGTCGATGAAGGCGCGCAGGTTTTCGCGAATGGTGTCGCGCCCCTTCCAGTCAGCAATGCCGAGGTTGCATGTTGCGTCTTCCGCGAAGCAATTGAAGCCTTCGCCGAAGGTCTTGTCGTCGATTTCCTGCCAGAAGGCCAGCAGCCATTCAGGGGCTTCTTTCTTGGTGAATGACATCGTCGTCATGGATTTCTCCTGAGCCTGCCGTTGGAACGATGTCGTGGCCATCGACGTCATGCCGGGTGAAGGCTCTCTTTGGTTGAAGGGCTGAATAAGCTCTTCCTGCAAGAAGATGGTCTTTAAATACGCCGGGACGAATGCCGCTCTCAATTACATGCGATGTAATGAAGACCGGTCGATTGCGCCTCAAGCCGGCGTGATCGGTTCGGATGCGTTTCATTTTGGAATACTGCCTTCGCGATGTTCCATCCAATATAGCGCTATGCCATAGTGCCGCCCCGAGGTCCCCTCGATCAAGACGAGCAGCTTTTATGATGAAATTTCTTGCGGTTCTCGCGCTGGCCTTTGTCGGCCTGGTGCCGGTCGCGGCCGAAGCGCGAATCATCACCGATGCAGCCGGCCGCACGGTGTCCGTCCCAGATAAGATCAACCGCATTTTGGTGGCTGGACCGCCGGCAGCCGCGCTAGTCTATGTGCTGGCGCCCGAGAAACTGGTGGGCTGGGTTCACGCGCCCGATGACGCCGCCAAGGCCTATCTGTTGCCATCCGCGCGGTCGCTGCCCACGATCGGGCGCCTGACGGGCAAGGACGGCACGACCAGTTCGCAGGCCGTCATGGACGCCAAACCAGACATCATCCTCGATGCCGGCACGGTCGACCCCACCTACAAGGCGCTGGCCGACAAGGTACAGAGCGAGACGGGCATTCCCTATATTCTTATCGACGGCAGCTTCGCCCGCACCGCCGATACGCTTCGCGACGTCGGCGCCCTGATCGGCGTCGAGGACCGTGCCAACAAGCTGGCCGATTACACCGATGCGGCGATCAAGGACCTGAACGAGAAGCTCGCGACGCTGCCGAACGATCCGCGCCCGCGCGTCTATTATGGCCGCGGCGCCGATGGCCTGGAAACCGGGCTCTCCGGCTCGATCAATCTGGAGATCCTCGATGCCGTCGGCACGATGAACGTCGCCGCTGCCGCCGGCAAGGGCGGTCTCGCCAAGGTGACCGTACAGCAGGTCGTCGGCTGGAATCCGGATATCATCATTGCCGAGAGCCCTGCTTTCGCGGTCTCGGTGAAGAGCGATCCGCAATGGGCTGGGATCAAGGCCGTCAAGGACGGCAAGATCTTCGTGCCACCGTCATTGCCCTTCGGCTGGTTCGATTCGCCGCCCGGCGTCAACCGGCTGCTCGGCATGCGCTGGCTGGAGAAACTGGTTTATCCGAAGCTCTTCCGCAGCGATTTTTCCGACGATGTGAAGCACTTCTACAAGCTGTTCTATCAGGTCGATTTGACCAACGATCAACTGGCGGCATTGCTGAAGGGCGTGAAGTAACCGCTGGGGTCGGGGAGGCATTCATGGTTCGGGAAAACGAAATTCGCCAAAACGAAGTGGCCGTCGAGCCGCCTGCAGCCTCTGACGCCGGCCTCATCTTCATCGGCCGCATTTCCACGCCCTGGACATCGCGCATGGAAACGCCGCGCCAGGGCCGGCATGACGGACCGATTTGCCGGATCGAGATCTTCGAGCCCTGGGTGGCGGCACTGCAGGGCGTGGAAGCCTTCGAGCGGCTGGAAGTTCTCTATTGGCTCGATCGTTCGCGTCGGGACCTCGTGCTGCAGAGCCCGGCCAGCAGCGGCAAGGTGCATGGCACCTTCTCGCTGCGCTCACCCGTTCGGCCCAATCCCATCGGCACATCCATCGTCAAGTTGGAGGCCGTCGAGGGGGCCGTACTGCTGGTGCGTGGCCTCGATTGCCTTGACGGCACTCCCTTGCTCGACCTGAAGCCGGATCGCACACTGTTCAAGCCGATCGCGCCGCCGCAGCCCGGAGATTTCCAGACCGGCGACGGCGAGATGGGGCGGTTCAGAAACTCCGTAAAAAACTGAACCGCTTTAAGCGGGCGTCGGAAACCGTCTCGTCCAAAACGTGACAATCAGGAACAGCGAGACATATGCTGCGGTGCCGACGGCGATCTTCAGAAGAAGCACCAATATCGTCGGCATTGCTGCGAACTGAACCACGTATTGAAGACTTAGAACCGCTGCGATCATCAACCCGACAGAAGGGCCGATCATATGGATGGAATCCATGATGACCTTTCGCCAATTCACTCCGACGTAACGGATCTGAATTCTGGCGGAGGTTGTGAGTGAAAAGGATGCGCTCACACATTGGCTCGCCGCCAAGGCCAAAAGCCCCATCGGTGCAAAGATGATGATGAAAAGGACAGAGACAGCCGCATTGACCATGGTGACCGCCATTCTGCGATGAATGTTGCCACTCAGCGTCAAAAGCGGTTCGGAGATATATCCTGGTGAAAGCAACAGCAGCTTCACGCACAATATGGAAACAATGATCGCGGAGGGCATCCATTTTTCGCCAAGCACGATATGGATCAGCTCTGGCGAGACCAGCATAAGCCCGAGGTAGACCGGGCTCGCGACGACAAAAAGCCAAACCAGGAATTGGCTGGCGGCGCCGGCAAGAGCATTCGTCCCGTTCAATTCACCCAGGTCTCGTGCCCGCCTGAACCCTACCCAGGCAAGCGCCCTTACGGGCTCACCCATAAGCTCCGAGATAGCCGCAACAATCCGTTCCGCGGCGCGGTAGTATCCCGCTTCCGTAACACCAAGGAAACCACCGACGGCGAGTGTTCCCGAATAGGAACCAAGGAAAATGATCATTCGGGTTGCGACGATATATTTGGAGAATGCCGCGACTTCCACCACCGTAGCCCAGGTTAGATGCAATCGTGGTTTTCGGCGGACGAAACAGATTGATCCAACCAAAATTACGAGCTGCGATACGATCCGGCCGACGACCAGCGCAATGGCATGCCCTCCCATGAATAGACCCGTAGCTGTCACCGAGAACCCTACCACTTCGCTGACGATACGAACGACTGCCTGCGCGCGGAGCCTTCCGCAGGCGACGAGTGTGCCGTCATAGACGGTGGCGATTGCCGCCGGCAGTATCCAGCAGCTGAATATAGCCACCAACACGCCTTCCGTCTGTCGCCCGAATGCCGAGTAGAGGACGAAGGCACCGCCCAAGCCAACCGATGTGACTAGCACGCCGCTCAGGAGCGATATGCTCACGAGCTGTTCGAAGCGGTCGCGGTCGTCGCCCGATTTCATGATGAATTCTGCCCATCCCCCCTCTGCAAGGACGACGAGCAGAACCATGAGGGCTGACAGGAAAGCATAGAAACCAAATTCTTCCGGCATCAAGATACGAGCAGCCAGGAAGAAGGTCCCAATTTGGCTCACTTGGGACGTGATCTTTGCTGTGGCGACCCAAGATCCGTCAGCCACGACCTTCCGAAGGACTGATAGGGATTTCCCTCCTTTCATTTCCGCCCCTCTCCACCGGCAAGCAGCCAGGCCGCAATCGACCAGGACTGTTGCCGGCGACGCCCTTCGCACGACTTTTTCCAAATGCTAGTCATGGATTTGAAGGCTGGTTTGGCTGGCCTGCCAGACGAAAAATAACCGAATACCTGATCTCCCAGCCTCGTTCTTTTCGGTTGAGCGGTTCTCGGCTCCACCGAAGCCATGGCCATCCTTTTTTTGATTCCTCTGCTAGCCAGATATCATCCTGTCGAATAAGGACAGGTTTGAAGCGAGAGCCCTTCAGCACCTTCATTTTGACATCGAGATCGATACCATCGACCAAGAGATAGCCGCCCGGTGTAACGAGCCTCATCAGATTGCGAAGGCATTTTTCCGCGAGACCATCATCCATCGGTCCCATGAAATTATTCGCAATCAGAATGTCCTGTTCGCCAATCAGTTTTGCGACCATTGGATCGGTTGCGTCGGCCGTTAGCCAAGTAATGTTTTCGCGAAGTGAGTCCCAGACGCGGACTGATCCATCCGGCAAGGCTTCGACAATGCCACTGAGTTTCTCAACATCGTCGCTTGAGACTTCAGCCCGCCCGGCCGTGTAAAGACCGGCCACCGCGGCGGCCTGGTCGGGACGATAAACGCCTCGTGCGGCGACCTCGACGACGCCGCTTGATATATCGAGCCCATGCGAGATGAAATTCAGGTCTGGCCGCTTAGCCTTAAGCACGTATAAAGTCGAGTAAAGCTCCGCCCCGGTGCTGCATCCAATCGACGCTACTCGCAGCGTCGATTCATTTGCATGATCAGATAGCGTCCCGGCGAGAACCTCCAGCAGCGGTGGATTTCGCATGAAATGCGTGTAGTGGCTTTGAACTTTCGCGGCTTCGCGGCTGTATCGATGATAAATATATCGGCCGCTACGATACACGAGCGTGGTCTTCATCATACCGGGCGGCATCCCGGCCCACAGAGTGCGCAGGACCTGACGCGGCATTCGACGCATCACAACGCTTATTCCCATTACCTGATTGAGCATGGCAAAATCCTTCATGGATGCTCGTCCGGCAACGATCCTGCGGTCAGAGCATCATTGGTGACATGATTAAAGTTCGACGAGGCCTCGGAATTCAGCTTGGCTGTTGCGATCCAATGAAGATGTTTGGCAAACTACGGCGAATTGACCGAGCCGGCAGCGGCTGGCGTTCCATCTTCAAATCACAATAGTGATTGGGTCGCGGTCCGACGCATCGAGCGCAGCACTGGCTGCGCGGCGTCACAGATCATCCTATAGGGGGACGAAGAATATTGGGAGGAATGACGGACATTAACTTCGGCCAGCCTTGGATAAAACGAACGGCTGTGAAGCGTGGGCCATGCAGGGTTGTCACAGCCGTCAGGAGGCCAAAAACCAGGTGCGCGACGCCATAACATTTCCGTCCGTGACTATGTTTGTGATCTTGCGTCGCATCAAAATCTTCTGCGCTCCGGCAGGTAACGTCACGCTCGGCCGAAATGGAAGCGATCTGCGCGTTTGACAGCAGCGGAAAACCCTGGACCGTGGAGACCAACCGCAGCTCCGGCACGATCAACATCGTCGCGATCAGGATAAACCTAATCGCCAGCTTGATCGGTTCGACACCGAATGTGATCCGAAAAATCCCCATGCTGCATTTTTATCTTTGCCCCAAAACCGGGTCAATTTATCACGCCAGCCGATCACAATCAGCTAAATGGGGTAGGCACCCCTTTGTCGCTTCTCCTGTCGAAAAACCGGCAACTATTCCGGCGCCCATCTTGTACAATGGAGGTAAGAAAGAACAAGTCGACCGTATACAACATGTCTCGCCTACTCTGGACATTCACTATCGCCTCTGACCCCCGATACTTAGTCGACGGCGACCATGACATCGGATGCCTTGATGACGGCGTAGGCGGCGGAGCCGACCGTCAGGCCCAGTTCATCGACGGCCTCGTTGGTGATCGAGGACGTGACAATCGAGCCATTGCCGATATCGATGCGGACATGCGCCGTCGTCGCACCCTTGGTGATTTCGACGACCTTGCCCTTGAGGCGGTTTCTTGCGCTGATTTTCATGGATGATCTCCCTTGTGACCGGCGCGACCCTATCGCCCTCTCCGGCGACGAGCCACCGAATTCCTATTCTCCTCGCGGATAGCGCTGGTTTTCCTCCAGCACGTTGAGATCCATGTGGTTGCGCATGTAGCGCTCCGATGCCTTCTGCAGCGGCTGATAATCCCAGGGATAATAGGCGCCGTTGCGTAGCGCCGCGTAGACCACCCAACGCCGCGCCTGGCTTTCGCGCACGGCGGCGTCGAAGTTTGCCAGGTTCCAGCGCGCCATGGCCTGCGCCGTCAGCCGGCTCAGCGTTTCCGCGTAGGCGGGATCGTGAGCCAGATTGGTCAGCTCCTTCGGGTCCGCCTCGATGTCGAAGAGCATGGGCGGATCCTTCTCGCAAAGGGTCAGCTTGTAGCGGCCGTCACGCAGGCCCACGAGCGGCGCCTCGGAGCCTTCCGCCGCATATTCCATCGGCACGGGGCTGCGGCTTCCGGTGTTGAGAGCCAAGGGGGTCAGGTCTTCGCCATCGGTCCAGCGGCGCAGCGATGCGATGTCGATCCCGGCAAGGGCTGCCAGCGTCGGCGTCACGTCGAGCGTCGAAACCGGCTGGTCGATAAGCTTCGGCTGCCAGCCGGGCGCTGATATCATCAACGGCACGCGGGCGGAGCCCTCGAAGAAGTTCATCTTGAACCAGAGCCCGCGCTCGCCGAGCATGTCGCCATGATCCGAGACGAACAGGATGATCGTGTTGTCGGCCATGCGGCCGCGCTCGAGCGTTTCGAGGATCTCGCCGATCTTTTCGTCGACATAGGAAATATTGGCGAAATAGCCGCGCCGAGCCCGGCGGATCTGCTCCGGCGTGATGTCGAAGGCGGTGTGATCGCACGCCTTCATCAGCCGCTGCGAATGCGGGTCCTGCTGTTCGAAAGGGATTTCGCCGACTTCGGGGTCGAGCGCCGGGCAATCCTCATAAAGATCCCAGAAACGGCGCCGCGCGACGTAAGGATCATGCGGATGCGTGAAGCTGACGGTCAGGCACCAGGGCCGCTCGTCATGCCGGCGCGAGAGATCGTAGAGCTTGCGGTTGGCATGATAGGCAACCTCGTCGTCATACTCCATCTGGTTGGTAATCTCGGCCGTGCCGGCGCCGGTCACCGAACCGAGATTGTGATACCACCAGTCGATGCGCTCGCCGGGCTTGGTATAATCAGGTGTCCAGCCGAAATCGGCGGGGTAGATGTCCGTCGTCAGACGCTCCTCGAAGCCGTGCATCTGGTCCGGGCCGACGAAATGCATCTTGCCCGATAGCGCCGTTTGATAGCCGGCGGCGCGCAGGTGATGGGCAAAGGTCGGAATATCCGAGCAGAATTCGGCGGCATTGTCATAAACGCGGGTACGGCTCGGCAGCTGCCCGGACATGAAGGAGGCCCGCGCCGGTGCGCAGAGCGGGCTTGCCGTATAGCTGTTGGCAAAGCGCACGGAGCGCTTTGCGAGGGCCTTCAGGACCGGCGCATGCAGGAAATCGGCCGGGCCGTCGGGAAACAATGTCCCGTTGAACTGATCGACCATGAAGATGAGGATATTCGGGCGGGACATTCGCGTGTTTTCCTTGGAAATCAGAGGCCGGCGGCGAGCCAACCCATTGTGGAAATGCGCATGACGATAGCTCACTCTTTGTTATTCGATTATTTTATTGAACATCACTAGTGTTCCCGCTGTGAAGCAGGCATTTTTCGATAGATACCAAAAGGAAATTTTATGGCTGAACGTTTGATCGATCTCGGCTGGCTGCGGATTTTCCTGGAGGTGGGGCGCTCCGGCAGCCTGTCCGCCGCCGCTTCGGTGCTAGGCCTGACGCAACCGGCCGTCAGCTACCAGATCCGTCGTATCGAAGAGCAGATGGGCGTCGCCCTGTTTCGCCGCCAGCATCGCGGCGTCGAACTTTCGGCCGAGGGCCGGCGCCTGTTCGAGATCGTCGAAAAGGCTGTTGGCGGCGTCGACAATCTGGTGCGCAGTTTCCGCGCCGAGGCGGAGCGGCCATCGGTGCGCCTGCGCACGGACTATGCCTTCTCCGCCCTCTGGCTGATACCCCGCATGCATGCGTTCCGGCTGCTCCATCCCGAGGTGGATATCCAGATCGTCGCCACGCAGCGGCTGGATCGCGGCGCGCCGGAGAGTGGTGATATCGCCATCTTCTTCGGCACGCGCAGCGAATTCGGTCCGGCAACCAGTTTGCTTTTGCCGGAAAAGGTCGTGCCGATCTGCACCAGAGGCTTTGCGGAACGTCATGGCCCGTTCACCGATCCCTCGCAGCTCGCCGGCACCACGCTCGTCCATCTCGATTCGGAGATGCCGTCGCCCTGGTTCGATTGGGAGAGCTATCTCGCGGCCTTCGGCATTGCCCGGGATACCTATGCCGGTCGCGGCGATCTGCGCTTCAACACCTATTCGCTTGTCGTACAGGCCGCCCTCAGCGAGCAGGGCGTTGCCATCGGCTGGATCGGTCTTGTCGATTCCCTGCTTGCCGCCCGGACATTGGTGACGGCCGGCCCCATGCTCGAAGCGCCTGCTCGAGGCTATTGGCTGCTGCCGCCATCGACGCCGAACCCGCATGCCGAGCAGTTGGCGCAATGGCTGCTCGCCGAAGCAGCCGCCGTGTAGTCGTGATCTATTCCGAGGTGAGATCCGCGAGAAAGGTCTCGCACCAATGCGATACGTCGTTCTCGAGCAGGTGATCCATCATGCCGCGCCAACGCTCCTGCCGTTCCTGCAGCGGCATGTTGACGGCCCGCGCAAGGGCGTTCGCCGTGCCGTCGACATCATAGGGATTGACCAGCAGGGCGCTCTTCAGCTCGCGCGCCGCACCCGCAAAGCGTGAGAGCACCAATACTCCCGGGTTTTCCGGATCCTGCGCGGCGACATATTCCTTGGCGACCAGGTTCATGCCATCACGCAGCGGCGTCACCAGCCCGACCTTGGCGAGCCGGTAGAGGCCCGCCAGTATCGGGCGGCTGATCGAGCGGTTGATGTAGCGGATGGGCACCCAGTCGACCGTGCCGATCGCACCGTTGACCCGGCCGGCCTGTTCGGCAACCGCATGCTGCATCGCCTCATATTCCGGCACTTCGGAGCGCGATTTCGGCGTGATCTGCAGATATGTGACGCTGCGCTGGTGGGCGGGGTTGTTGGTGATGAAGCGTTCGAAGGCGTCGATGCGCTGCGTGATGCCCTTGGAATAATCAAGCCGGTCGACACCGAGGATCAGGTCGCGGCCTTCGATGCTTTTGCGCACCCTGTGCACCATGCTGTGCGATGCGGCCCTGCGGGCGAATTCGGCAAAGCCCGCCGTCTCTATGCCGATCGAATAGGCGCCGCCGCGAAAATCATGGCCGTGAGCGTTGAAATGGCCGGGGCTTTTCTCGATGCCCATGCCTTCGCGTTTCAGGCAGCCGGCGAAGTTTTCAAGATCGTATTTGGTTTGGAAGCCGAGGAGATCATAGGAAGAAAGGCCGCGCATGATCTCCTCATGCACCGGCATGGCGAGCACGACGTCTGCCGGCGGCCAGGGAATGTGCAGAAAGAAACCGATGCGGTTCTTCAGCCCCATCTGCCGCAGCTCCGCCGCCAGCGGGATGAGATGGTAATCATGCACCCAGATAATATCGTCCGGCTCCACCAGCGGAGCAAGGCGATGGGCGAAGAAGCGGTTGACGCGGAAATAACCGGTCATTTCCTTGCGGGCGTATTCGGCAAGGTCGAGCCGGTAGTGGCAGATAGGCCAGAGCACGCGATTGGCAAAGCCCTGATAATATTCCTCGACGTCGGTCTGGGTCAGATCGCTCAGCGCATAGGTGATATTGCCGTCCTGCGTCATCTGCAGCGGTTCTGGCTCGATGTCGCCGCTCGATTTGCCGGACCAGCCCATCCAGATGCCGCCGCGCTCGGCAAGGGCAGCCTGCAGCGCCACGGCAAGACCGCCCGCGGCTGCCGCGCCCTTGTGATCGGGTACGGAAACGCGGTTGGAAACGATGATGAGACGACTCAAGGTTACTTCCTTTCGAGAAGGCCAAAGCAATTCCAGGAAAAGTGCGCAGCGGTTTTCCGCTCGGAATTGCGGGAAATAAGAAGCTGGAGGGCGCCGTAGTGATCGACGGATTACTTGACGAGCGTTGCCAGCACGTCCCTTAAACGCGCAGGCGAGCCAATGGATGCACGCGCCAATGTTTTTCCACTGCCTTCGCCGACGCGGACGGATTGGCCGCCGAGACGGTTGGCAGCGGCAAACATCGTCTCGTCGGTCACGTCGTCGCCGATCGCGACCGGACGGCGTCCTTCGAAGGGAGCTTCGGCAAGAAATGCCTCGACGGCATGTCCCTTGCTGGCATGGGCAGGGCAGATTTCGATCACCATCTTGCCGCGTTGAAGGTTCCAGTCGGGACCGGCCTCCTCCAGATGGCGTTGCATGGCCTCGCCGATCTTCACCTCGTATGCAGGTGCATGCCGGAAGTGAACTGCGACTGCTGCCCCCTTATCCTCGACGATAGCGCCGGGCCAGGCCATGGCTTCATGCTGGATGACCTGCTTCATCTCCTGGAAGGCTGGCGGAATATGCGCGCGCCGCAGCCGTCCGCCTGCATCGCGCCGCTCCGCGCCATGCAGGCCGGCAATAGGGAAGTGGAAGGGCGCAAAGAGCGGATCGACGAATTCGATGGCGCGACCCGTCACCAATGCCAGCGCGCCGCCGAGCTGGCGGGAAAGCGCATGAAGGGTTCCGGGGAGATAATCCGGGACGACGATCGCCTCCGGCCTTTCGGCAAGATCGAGCAAGGTTCCGTCTATATCGAGGAACAGCGCCCAGTCCTGCGGATACAATGAGAGCGCGGTAAGGGCCGGCTCGTTCAGCGGCCTCGGCTTGGCGTCACCCTGTTCGGGCTGTTCCTGAGAAGACATGCTGGGTTAGCTAAGGCGCTCTTCTCGTTTGGCAAGGAAAAAAACGAACGGCTGAAAATCAAAAGGGGCCGCCTTAAGCGACCCCCCATGAGCTTTGGCCCGTAACTGGCCTGAAGCGGCAAACGCTTCGGGAAGGTGTTGATCAGCGCGAGGGCTGCCTCGCAACGTTCACAACCATTTCCATGCCGTATACAAAGACCGAAATCTCACTAGACATTGGATCACCTTCCTTTCGTTACGTTTCAGACGAGACAAACGTAGCTCAAATTTGAGCCGATGCAAGAGGCGCGGCCTTGGAGAGCTTCACACTTATTGTCGCACTGAAATGTCTTGGCCGGCCACGTCCTGGGCCAAAACCCTGTCGCGGCGGGGTTCACGATGAAAATGTTGCGATGCAGAATGTGATCGGACGAAGCGTCAAATATCTGTCATCTTGCGCGTCACGGAATGGAAAATTAAGACTTTATTACCCATTCCGCATAAACAATCGTCCAAGATTTGCCATTCTCCCGCGGGACAGGAACACAGCGGGAATCGGAGTGAGAGACGCATGTGTCGCTGGGCAGCTTATCGTGGAGACCCCCTCTATCTGGAGGAGCTGGTGTCTTCGCCCGCCCACTCCCTGATCGAACAATCCCATTGCGCCACGCGCGCCAAGACGGCGACCAATGGTGATGGTTTCGGCATCGCCTGGTACGGCGATCGGCCGGAACCGGGCCGCTACCGCGATATCCTGCCGGCCTGGTCCGATTGCAATCTGAAGAGCCTGGCGCGGCAGATCCGCTCGCCGCTCTTCCTCGCCCATGTCCGCGCGGCCACCGGCGGCGGCACGCGGCGCGACAATTGCCATCCCTTCGTCTTCGAGAACTGGTCGTTCCAGCACAATGGCCAGATTTCCAATTTCGACCGTTTGCGCCGGCCGATGGAAGCGATGCTCGACGACCGGCTGTTCCATGCGCGCAGCGGCACGACCGATTCCGAGCTTCTGTTCCTGCTGGCGATGCAGTTCGGCCTGATGACGAACCCGACCGCGGCGATAGCTCAGACCATCGGCTTCGTCGAAGGGCTGTCGCTGCATTTGATCGGCTCGGTGCTGGTGCGCTTCACCGCAGCCTTTTCCGATGGCAAGTCGCTTTATGCCATCCGCTATGCGACCGACCGCAAGGCGCCGACGCTCTATGCCTCGCCGGTCGGCTTAGGGTATTGCCTCGTGTCCGAGCCCTTGAACGACGATGTCGATGCCTGGCGCGAAATTCCCGATGGCAGTGCCGTCTTGATCGACGATAGCGGCGTTCATGTCACGCCCTTCCAGCCGGAAGAGCGTGCGCCCGCCGAGCGATTGCCGGTAGCCGCTATCCCTGCCTGAATTGTGCTGATATCAGCGCCGCGAGCCGTGCCGCCACCTCATCCTTGTCGAGATCGGGCCACTGTTCGACGCCGTGGTGACTGACGATCTTCACGCGGTTCCGCGTGCCGCCCATGATGCCGGTCGCGGGTGAGACGTCGTTGGCGACGATGAAGTCCGCACCCTTGCGCTCCAGCTTCGCGCGGGCATTGCTCTCGATATCTTGCGTTTCGGCGGCAAAGCCGATGACGAGCTTCGGCCGCTGCGTATGATGACCGACGGTCTTCAGAATGTCGGGGTTTTCGGTGAGAGCCAATGTCGGGATCGATTCGCCCGGATGCTTCTTGATTTTCTGGTCGGAGGCAGAGGCGACGCGCCAGTCCGCGACCGCGGCCACCATCACGGCAATATCGACGGGCAGGGCGGCAAGCACGGCGTCGCGCATTTCGTCCGCCCGCTCGACATGGATGACATTAAGACCGACCGGGTCGGGTATGGTCACCGGGCCGGACACGAGGGTGACGTCGGCGCCGAGTGCCGCAAGGGCCGCCGCGATGGCATGGCCCTGCCGGCCGGACGAGCGGTTGGCGATGTAGCGCACCGGATCGATCGGCTCATGCGTTGGGCCGGAGGTGACGACCGCCTTCTTGCCGGCGAGCGGCTTGGCACCGTCATCCAGCCGTCTCTCGGCCGCCGCGACGATATCGAGCGGTTCCGCCATCCGGCCTGCGCCGTTCTCGCCGCTCTCGGCCATTTCGCCGGTCATCGGACCGACAAAGGCAACGCCGTCACCGCGTAGCATCTCGACATTCCGCCTGGTCGCCGGATGCGCCCACATCTTCGGGTTCATGGCGGGTGCGGCGAGCACAGGCCGGTCCGTGGCAAGCAATATGGTCGAGGCAAGATCGTCCGCCAGCCCGTTTGCCATCTTGGCAAGCAGATCGGCTGTCGCCGGCGCGATCAGCACGAGATCGCAATCGCGCGCCAGCCTGATGTGGCCGACATCCTGCTCGTCCTGACGCGAAAACAGATCGGTAAAGACATGGTCGGTGGCAAGCGCGCCGACGGCAAGCGGCGTGATGAACTCCTGCGCGCCCGATGTCATGACGGGCCGCACACTCGCGCCGCGCTCGCGCAGCCGGCGAATGAGATCGAGGCTCTTATAGGCCGCGATGCCGCCGGAGATGATGAGAAGGATGCGCTTTCCTGCGAGAACCATGCCTGAACCCGTCGCCTGTTCTTTTGCCCATAAGCCTAAGCCTTTGGCGTGTCATAGGCAATCGCGGCATTGCGCTGTCATGGTTGTAATCGTCCGGCCGCCCCATTTCCCGCGGGCGATCACGGAAACCTCACGCCCTTGTCATTTGCGGGCGCCTTCCATCTCGACAAATCTGAACACGTTAACGTTCGAAGGAGTAACGCCTTGAAACTGATGAAAGTCGCGATGATCGCCCTGCCAATCATGGCTGCCGCCATGCCGGCCCTTGCCGAGCGTGCCTATTCGCCGCAGGAGCTGAAGAACAAGGAGATCGTTCTGGATTTCTACCAGAAGGCGCTGAACGACAAGGACTTCGACGCGGCCTCCAAATATCTTGGCAAATACATCCAGCACAATCCTCTTGCCGCCGATGGTCCCGAAGGCCTGCGCGGTTTCCTTGACTATCTGAAGAAAAACTATCCGCAGTCGAAGAGCGAGATCAAGCGCGTGATGGTCGATGGCGATTACGTGATCCTGCGCGTCCACGCCGTTCGCCAGCCGGGTGATCGCGGCAGCGCTATCGTCGATATCTTCCGCGTCGAGGACAACAAGATTCAGGAACATTGGGACTCGGTGCAGCCGATCCCCGAGAAATCAATGAACAATAATACGATGTTCTGAGTGGAAGGGCCGCTGGGGAAATAGGATCCGCGGCCCGTCCTAATTCATTCAAAGCATTCCAGCGACATGATCCCGCAACCAACTCATGTTTTGCGGGATCATTTCGGCGACGATAATTGCGCCGTGAAGGGCCATCAGGTACGCGTGATCGACAGGCCGCCGTCGACGAGCGAAGCCGTGCCGGTGACGAAGCTTGCGTCATCGGAGGCGAGGTAGAGGACCGAGCGAGCAATCTCTTCGGGGCCAGCGACGCGCTTCAGTGCATGCAGATTGGTTACGAAGGCCTGCTTGTCGGCCGTGTCGTTCATTTCGCGATACATATCGGTATCAACAGCGCCTGGCAGTATGGCATTGACGCGCACATTCTGCGGGCCAAACTCGGCGGCGAGTGTTTGCGTCAAGCCGATCAGGCCGGATTTGCTGGCGGCATAGGCGGCAACGCCCGGGAAGCCGACGGTATGGCCGACAAAGGTCGACGTGAAAATCACAGAACCGCCGCCATGCTTGATCATTTCGCCGATCTGGTGTTTTGCAGCCAGGAACGATGCGGTGAGGTTGATCGCCAGCGCTTCGGCAAAGCCTGCCTCTGAAACCTCGGTGCTGGGACCGGCCTCGCCGAGCGTGCCGGCATTGTTGAAGGCAATATCGAGCTTGCCGTAGCGCTCGATCGCAAGGGCGACCAGCGCCTTGTGGTAGTCTTCCGAGCGTACGTCGCCAGCCAACACGGCTGCTTCACCGCCGGCGGCTTTGATCTCAGCGGCAAGGCTTTCCAGTTCTGCGGTGCGGCGCGCGCCGACGACAACCTTGGCGCCTTCGGCGGCGAAGAGTTTTGCTGTGGCGCGGCCGATGCCGGAGCTTGCGCCGGTGACGATTGCGACTTTTCCATTCAAGCGGTTCATTGTTCCATCTCCTGTGTGGGAACGTGTCTTTCGGGGTGTCCGATACGTGGAAGATGGCCTTTTCCGATCGTTCGGATTAGTCTGCAAATGGTGGAATTCGAATTCGGAGTTTCCGAACGATGCTGAAGATCGACGGGATCGTGACATTCGTGACTGTAGCCGAGGCCGGCTCGATCAGCGAGGCGGCGCGACGCCTGCGCCTGTCGAAATCCGTCGTCAGCGAGCGCCTGTCGGAAATGGAGAAAGCACTGGGGGCAACCCTGCTTCACCGCACGACCCGCAAGCTGACCTTGACGGAGGACGGCACCGCTTTTCTGCAGCGCGCCACCCGTATCGCGCAGGAGGTGCGCGAGGCCGCAGCCGATCTCGCCGAGCGGCGCGGCATGCTGATGGGACCGTTGCGCATTGCCGCACCCGTCACCTTCGGCCGCATGCATCTGGGGCCTGCCCTCTATCCGTTTCTCGCTGAGCATCCGGAAATCGAACTGACGCTCGATCTCGACGACCGCCGGGTCGATGCGGCCTCGGATGGCTATGACGCGATCATTCGCCACGGCTTGATTGCGGACTCGCGCCTTGTCGCATGGAAGCTTGCCCGCAGCCGCCGTCTTCTCGTGGCCTCGCCGGATTATCTGATGCGTCACGGCAAGCCCTCCTCTCTGGCCAACCTCGAGAATCATCGTGGTATTTTCTACACGAATCGCGGCGTGGCTGACTGGCGTTTTCAGGGGCCGGAAGGCGCCATCGTCATTAAGGGAACGCTGGCATTGGGCGTGAACAATGGCGATGTCCTCCACGATGCAGCCATTGCCGGCCTTGGCATTGCCTTGCTGCCGACTTTCATTGCGGGGCCTTCGGTGAGGGAGGGGCGCCTTGTCGAAATCGATGTCGGCTATCGGCCGGAGCCGGAGTTCATTTTCATGGCCCATCCGGAGGGGCGCAACCCCTCGGCCAAGCTCCGCGCGATGGCCGATCACCTGAAGAAGGCCTTTGGCGATCCGCCTTATTGGGAGCGGGAGCAATTCCAGCAAAAGTGTGAAACGGTTTTGCGTCCGGAATTGCGTGAAAACAAATAGCTACCTGACTAGGCAATCAGACTCATGAGATTGGCGATAACAGGCGAACGCTGTGCCTTGAGGCTGGCAAGACCCAGCCGTGCCACGACCGGCGGCCCGTCGATCTGCCTATAGGCAACGCCATCGAGCTTGATCTGCGCGATCGACGCCGGAACGATGGAAACACCCAGATTGGCGGCAACGAGATTGACGACGGATGGGATCTGCGGCGCTTCCTGCGTCACCACGAGCTCGAAGCCTGCCTCGCGACAAGCGGCGACGATATCGTCATAGAGACTGAGCCCCACCATGCGCGGAAAGAGGATGAAGGGCTCGCCGGCCAAGGCCGCGATCGGCACGCGCTCTTTCTTCGCCAGCGGATGATGTGCCGGCAGCGCGATCAGCATCTGTTCGTCGGCAAAGCGCTTCAGGCGCACATCCCGCGGATCTTCCAGGCCGGGGCGAATGAAGGCCGCGTCGATCTCGCCGCGCATCAGCCCCTCCATCAGCGCATTGGTGTTCATTTCGGTCAACGACAGCCGCACCTCAGGCCATTGCCCCCGAAACTCGCGGATCGTTGCCGTGACGATGGTGTTGAAGGCGGAAGAGGCGGTAAAGCCGAGCGAGAGGCGGCCGATTTCGCCGCGATTGGCGCGCTGGGCGGCGAGCTTTGCCTTTTCCGCCGCATCGATCGCCATTCTTGCTTCAGTGAGAAAGGCCTCGCCGGCGGCCGTCAGCTCCGCGCCATGCGGCACGCGGTGGAACAGTTGCGCGCCCACCTCGTTTTCCAGGTCCCGGATCTGCTGGCTGAGCGGCGGCTGGCCGATCCCGAGGTTGGCGGCCGCACGGGTGAAGTTTCCCGCTTCCGCGAGCGCCAGAAAATAGCGGATATGACGCAGCTCCATCGCTATCTCCAAAAGCTATTGAGATCGCCTGTTCCATATATTGGACTAATGAAGCGGACCTGACTAGATTCCAGGGCAAGAAAGGTTGGGTGCCCTCATGTTTCGCGCCGCCAGAAAGCAGGAAGCCACTGCTTCCGAAGTTCAGTCCCGTCCCGAATTGATGCTCGTCAAGAACGAGCCGCAGGCCGAGCCTCGCCAATTCCTTACGCGCGGAACGCCCGCTTTCCGCCGCGCGACCATCGCACTGTTTCTCTCGGGCTTTGCCACCTTCTCGCTGCTCTATTGCGTGCAGCCGCTGATGCCGATCTTCTCCGAGGATTTCGGTGTCACGCCCGCCGCAAGCTCATTGTCGCTATCGCTTTCGACCGGCTTCCTGGCCTTTGCGATCTTCGGCGCCGCTGCCGTTTCCGAAAGCCTCGGCCGCCGCAGCCTGATGTTCATATCGTTGCTCGGCGCGGCAATCTGCACGATCGTCTGCGCGGTGTCGCCGAGTTGGCATATGCTGCTCGTCGTCCGCGCGCTTGAAGGCTTTCTTCTGGGCGGCGTACCTGCTGTCGCCATGACTTATCTCGCCGAGGAGATCGAGCCGCGCGGTCTTGGCGGCGCGATGGGCCTCTATATCGCCGGCAACGCCTTCGGCGGCATGGCCGGCCGCGTGGTCACGGGCACGATCGCCGAATCCTTCAGCTGGCGGCCGGCGCTCGCTGCCGTCGGCATTCTCGGCCTGATTGCCGCCGTCGGCTTCCTCTATCTGCTGCCGCCGTCGCGCAATTTTACCCCGCGCAAGGGCTTCGATGCCGGCTTTCATGTAAAGGCCTGGGGCGGCCATTTCGGCAATGCGGCGCTGCCGCTGCTGTTTGCTATCGGCTTTCTCGTCATGGGCTCCTTCGTCACGGTCTATAACTATGCCGGCTTTCGTCTCGTCGTCGATCCCTATGACCTCAGCCAGACCGAGCTCGGCCTGATCTTCACCGCCTATCTTTTCGGCATCGCCGCCTCTTGGGCCGCAGGCCTGCTCGGCGATCGCATCGGCCATTTCATCGTGCTGCCGATTGGCGTGCTGATCGCGGCGCTCGGTGCGGCGGTCACGCTGTCCAGTTCCCTGCCGCTTATTGTCCTCGGCATCGTTCTGGTGACGATCGGCTTCTTCATGACCCATTCCGTCGCCAGCGCACTGGTGGGACGGCTGGCCCATGGCTTCAAGGGGCACGCCTCCTCGCTCTACCTGCTTGCCTACTATCTTGGTTCCAGCATTGCGGGCTCGGTCGGCGGCTATTTCTGGCTTGCCGATGGCTGGAATGCCGTGGTTGCCTTCATCCTCGTCATGCTGACACTATGTCTCGTCAGCGCGCTTGCCGTTGCCAGGCTGGCGCGCCGTTGAGGCAGGAGGCCGCCATGATCCGCATCGACCATCTCGATCATCTGGTGCTTACGGTTGCGAGCATCGATGAGAGCTGCGATTTCTATGCCCGCGTCCTCGGCATGGGCATCGAAACCTTCGGAGAAGGCCGCAAGGCTCTGACCTTCGGCAACCAGAAGATCAATCTGCATCGCGCCGGCCGTGAGTTCGAGCCCAAGGCCGAACGGCCGACGCCGGGCTCGGCCGACCTTTGCTTCATCAGCACGACGCCCCCGGATGACATCATCGCTCACCTCACGGCCGAGGGCGTTGCGATCGAAGAGGGTCCCGTGCGCCGGACCGGCGCGACCGGCCCCATTCTCTCGGTCTATTTCCGCGATCCGGACAACAATCTGATCGAGGTGTCCAATACACTCTCCTAAGATTGTCCATCCGGCTAACGAATCGCTTTCTGTCCTAGCATGCCCATGAATGCGTCTGCTTGACTCCCGGAATTTCAACCTATATTAAACCAATAAGTTAATTAACTTTCTGGTTTATCAAGCGGCATGGACACATTGAGCATCACCCTTTCGGCCCTCGCCGATCCGACCCGTCGGGCGATCCTGGCGCGTCTGGCGACTGGCGAGGCATCCGTCTCCGAACTTGCCGAACCTTTCGACATGTCGCTGGTCGCCGTCTCCAAGCATCTGAAGGTGCTGGAAAGAGCAGGCCTGATCTCGAAGGGTAGGGAGGCGCAGTGGCGACCCTGCCGGCTGGAGCCCAAGCCGCTCCGGCAGGTGGATGACTGGCTGGAAAGCTACCGGCAATTCTGGAACGACAATCTCGATCGCCTGGAAGCCTATGCGGCGCTATTGCAAAAAGGAGGAAAGAATGATCCCAGCAACTGAGGGCGGCAGTATGCGCCCGACGCGCGAGATCGTGCTGACCCGCGACATTGCCGCGCCGCGCGTATTGCTGTTTCGCCTCTGGACCGAGCCGGAGCATCTGATGCGCTGGTGGGGGCCACAAACCACGACTGCTTCATCCGTCTCCATCGATCTGCGCGAGGGCGGTGCCTGGCGGCACTGCATTCTCACGACAGAGGGCAGGGAATATTGGAGCCATGGACGCTATCTGGAGATCGTCCCGCCCCAGCGCCTCGTCTTCACCTTTGCCTGGGAAAACCAGGATGGAAAACCTGGCCATCCCATGCAGGTGACCGTGGAATTCCATGAGCTTGGCGAGAAGACGCGCCTCGTCTTCCGCAAGGCCGAGCTGCCCGACGATACCGAACTGAGATTGCAGACCGGCGGCTGGGAACAGGCCCTCGACAAATACGTCGCCTACGCAGAAGCCACCTCAAGGGAAGGATGAGAGTGATGAAGAAGACCTATCACGGAAGCTGCCATTGCGGCGCCGTCAGCTACGAGGCCGATCTCGATCTGCAGGGTGGCACCTTCAAATGCAATTGCTCGATCTGCAAGAAGAAGCGCAATTGGCTGGCAGTGGCAACACCAGCCGATTTCCACCTGATCTCGGGCGAAGACAGCATCGGCGAATATCAATTCGGCCCGCGCATCCTGCATCATCTCTTCTGCAAGACTTGCGGCATCAGCTCGTTCAACTGGGGTGAAAACCCGGCGCTCGGCGGCAAGTTCTATGCGATCAGCATCAGCTGCCTGGACGATGCCACCGATGAGGAATTAGCTGCCCTTCCTGTGGGATATTTCGACGGCCGCGACGATCGTTTCGATCGCGCGCCTGAGGAAACGCGTTATCTCTAAAGTACTGGCTTAGCTCTTTGTCGCCAGCCAGATGACGTGACGCGCGCCTGTCTTGCCATTGGCGCGCGTGTTGACCACCTCGACGGCAAAGCCGCTGTCGCGCAGACGTTTCGTGAAACGGTCATCGGGTCCCGAAGACCAGACGGCGAGGATACCGCCAGGGCGCAGCGCATCGCGCGCTGCCTTGAGGCCCTGGTAGTCGTAAAGGCCGTCATTCGCCTCCGACGTGATGCCATCGGGGCCGTTGTCGACATCGAGCAGGATGGCGTCGTAGGTTGCCTTGCGGGCGCGGATGAGTGGACGCACGTCGTCTTCATGAACGGCAACGCGCGGATCGTCGAGGCAGCCGTCGAAGACCGTTGCCATCGGTCCGCGTGCCCAGGTCACCACGGCCGGAACCAGCTCCGCAACCGTAACCTTGGCATCCGCACGGAGTTCGCCGAGGGCCGCGCGCAAGGTAAAGCCCATGCCGAGGCCGCCGATCAATATATGCGGTGCCTTCCGGCCCTTGATCTTCTCGCAGGAAAGCGTGGCAAGCGCGCGCTCCGAGCCGCTCAACCGGCTGTTCATCAGCTCGTTGGTGCCGAGCATGATGGAAAATTCCTGGCCGCGCTGTTTCAAGCGCAGCTCTCCGCCGCCGGGGATTTTCGCAGTGTCGAGTAGGGTCCAGGGGATCACGGGCAACTCTCAAAACTTGTCAATAATTGCCCGGGACCATAGTCGTTCGTACTCAGTAAGAACAGACGCGCCTATCCCAAACGGATGTATGGCACATCCTTTTTCGCCACTTCGTCCAGCGCTTCCTCGTAGCCGGCATCGGCATAGCGCATGACGCCGAGCGCCGTGTCGTTGGTCAGCGCATGATCTAGCCGTTCGTCGGCGGCGGGCGTGCCGTCGGCGACTACGGTGACGCCGCAGCTCGTCATATAGCCGGCATAGCCACCGCCGCCGGAATGGACGACGACGAGATCGGCCATGGATGAGCAAAGCATCATGGCATCGATCAAGGGCCAGTCGGCGATGGCGTCGGAACCATCCTTCATGCCTTCCGTCATGATGTTCGGATGCGCCATGGCGCCGGCGTCGAGATGGTCGCGCGAAAAGGCGATCGGACCTTTCAGCTCGCCGCTTGCCACAAGTTCGTTGACGCGACGGGCAAGCGCGGTGCGCTCGCCATGGCCAAGCCAGGCGATACGCGCCGGCAGCCCTTCGAAGGGTACATGCTGACGGGCAAGGCGGATCCAGTTGGTGATGATCTTGTTGTCGGGAAACATTTCCAAGAGCAGATCGTCGATGCGGGCGATATCGCTTTCCTCGCCCGAAAGTGCCATCCAGCGGAACGGGCCGATGGCGCGGCAGAAGAGCGGCCTGAGATAGGCTTCGGTGAAGATCGGGATATCGAAGGCGTTGGCGACGCCGCCTTCCTTCGCCTGGGTGCGGATCAGATTGCCGTTGTCGAAGACTTCCGCGCCTTGTCTCTGGAAATCCAGCATGGCCTTCACATGCTCGACGATCGACGCGCGGCTTGCCGCCATCAACTGGCCCTGGCCGTCGTCGCGCAGATCCCGAACCTGCTGCAGGTTCATACCCTTCGGCACGTAGCCATAGACGAGATCATGCGCCGAGGTCTGGTCGGTGACGATGTCGGGCACGATGCCGCGCCGGGCGATCTCGGGATAGATCTCGGCCGCATTGCCGACGAGGCCGACGGAAAGCGCCCGCTTCTCCTTGACCGCAGCGTCGATCATCGCCAGCGCCGAATCGAGATCGGGCGCGATTTCCTGCAGATAGCCGATTTCCTGGCGCTTCCTGGCGCGCTCCGCATCGATGTCGACGCAGAGGATCGCGGCACCCGCCATGCGGCCGGCGAGTGGCTGCGCGCCGCCCATGCCGCCGAGACCGGCTGTCAGTACGAAACGGCCGAAGAGATCGCCGCCGAAACGGCGCTCGGCAATGCGCATGAAGATTTCGTAGGTGCCCTGGATCACGCCCTGGCTGCCGATATATTGCCAGGCGCCGGCGGTGAGCCCGCCCCAGCAGATCAGGCCCTTGCGCTGCAGCTCGTAGAAGACTTCGGCTTTTGCCCACTGCCCCACGATATTGCAGTTCGCCATGATGACGAGCGGCGCCTTGTCATGCGTGCGAATGAGGCCGATCGGCTTGCCGGATTGAATGAGCAGGGTCTGGTTCTCATCCATTTCGGTCAGCGCCTTCACGATGCCCTTATGCGCCGCCCAGTTGCGGGCCGCCTTGCCGAGGGCCGCGTAGACGACGAGATTATCCGGATCTTCGCCGACCGAGAGCACGTTTTCGAGCAGGCGCAGCAGGGCCTCCTGTCGCCAGCCCTTGGCACGCAGCTCCGGGCCGCCCGGTATAGGGAATTTCGGGTGACGTGGATTGGCTTTCGGCATGATCCTCTTACCTCTTGGTTAGTGGTGGTCTCCCTTCTCCCCACCGGGGGTCCGAAGGGCGGGTCGAGACCCGTGGCTCGACCCCGGTTGGTGGCCCGAAGGGTCGGATGAGGGGGCGGCTCGGCATATACCATCTTCGCTTGCCGCTCAGACGTTCGCTCCTTCGTCGCTCACCCCCTCATCTGTCCTTCGGACATCTTCTCCCCGCTGGGGAGAAGAGGAATACTCATTCATTTCGGCGGCAGGCCTTCGACGAAGTCGAGCGCTGCCAGAAGCAGCCGCCTGCGCAGCATGTCGTTGCCATAGGCTTCCGGGCCGGCACGCAGCCACCCCTTCATCTCGCGGCCGCCCATCAACATGGTTTTGACGTCATGCTGCTCCAGCGCCCAGGCATCGTTACCTTTGCCAAGGCGGATCAGCATCCCGTCTTCCCGGGCGCCGCACATGAGATGACCGTTGAGCAGGAAGGCCCAGCCGCCGAACATCGCTTTTTCGCTGAGCCCGGCTCGTTGCCCAAGCTCTTCTCTCAGCAATTCCTCGAGGCCCGCGTCACGCGCCATCTGCGCCTCTCGCGCTTTTCAACCCTTCTTGCCGGCCAAAGCGTATTTCGCGATCTCGATCCCCATGGCCTTTTCGACAGAGGGATAGACCGTCGGGTCGAGCACGCTGGCGGAAAGCGGAATGATATCCATCGGCACATGCAGGATGAAAACCTTCATGCCCTCATGCAGCTGGCCGACGCTCAAGGGCTCGCCTTCCGGCGACAGCGTGGTGATGACGGAGGGGAAGGTCGCAAGGCGCTTGCCGCCAGTATCCTCGACGGCCATGTATTCGTTCATCACATGCATGACGACGGCCCTGTCGCCGCTGCCGACCGTGACGGTGCCGATATCGAAGGCTTCCTTCGTGTAGACGACATCCTTCCTGGTGATGGTGCCTTCGGCCAGGATATGGCCGCCGGTGGTCTTGCAGATGGCGTCGATGACGGCGCTGCCGCCCTTCTTTTCCGCCTCGATGATCGCCTCGCCGAGCGAGAGCGCCATGGAGATGCCGCCAAGTGCTGCATGCGTGCGGACATAGGAGGCGCGCAGGGGATTGCGGCAGGACGCGATGAAGCCGCCGGACTGATCGGATGCCGCGCGCAGGATCGGCGAAATCTTCGCCGTCGCGCCCTTCACGACCAGCTCGATGTAGCGGTTCTCGGCGCGGTTGCCGCCGACGGCGGTCTGGATCATCTGCTCGGGCGAACCCGCCATGCCGATCGAGCCCATATCGCCGGTGGGATGGGCGCGGATGTCGCCGACCGCGTCCACAACCTTCGTTCCGAGGATGGCCGACGGTAGCCAGCCGTTCAGCGTCGAGGACTTGCCGTTCTGGCCGATGATCAGGCCGGAAAGCTTCTCGCCGAGTTCGTCCTGCAGCAGCTGCGCGGCTTTCACGTAGTCGATGCCCTGCATTTCCCAGGCGGTCGTGGAGGCCGGCGCGCCGATGGCGGCGGCCGTGGCGATCCAGTCATTGTCGTCAAGCTCGTCGATCGACACCAGCTCCGGCTTGCCGACATTGACGGCCGCATAGCCGAGCATGCGGCCGTGATCGGCCCAGCCGCCGCCGCCGGCGGCATAAACGGAGCCACCCTTGACGGCCGCTTCCACATCCTTGGCAACGAGTATGCGTCCCATCGGCTACTCCCGGTTCTGTTTGAGGTTCTTGTCCATGTCGCGCACCGCCTCGAAAAGAACGGCGGCGCCCATGGCGATGTCGTCATTCTCGGCCCATTCCTCGGCGCAATGGCTGCGGCCTTCCTTGCAGGGCACGAAGATCATGGCGGCAGGCGCGACCTTGGCGATCCAGGCCGTATCGTGGCCGGCACCGGAGGCCATGCGGCGATGCTTGGCGCCGACCGTGTCGCAGGCGCGCTCGAGCGTTTCGAGCAGGACCGGCGCACCCGGCGTCGGCATGTTGTCGGAGACACGCACCGGCGGGTTGATCGTCACGCCAAAATCGGCGGCAATAGTCTTCACCTCGCCATCGATCCAGGCGAGGAAATCTTCCATGTCACTGCGGATTTCGGCGCGGCCATCGATCAACAGCACGACCTTGGAGGGCACGACATTGGCGGCATTCGGTTCGATGCGGAATTCGCCGACGGTTGCGGCGAAGTGGCCGGGCGTTTTCGCCTGCTCCAACGCCCGCTGCCTGATATCGAGCACGAGCTGCGAGGCCGCCACCAGCGCATCCGCACGTCGGTCCATCGGCGTCGTGCCGGCATGGTCGGCGCGGCCTTCAACGGTGATTTCGATGCGGGTGATGCCGGCGATCGCGGTGACAATGCCGATATCCTTGTTCTCGGCCTCGAGCACAGGCCCCTGCTCGATATGCAGTTCGAGGAAGCCAGCGAGATCCGGGCGCTTCTGGGCAAGCAGCACAGAGGGATCGCCACCGACCTCGGCAATCCCTTGAGAAAGCGTGCGGTCGCCGCTTGT
Organism: Rhizobium sp. CCGE531; assembly: GCF_003627795.1. Taxonomy (NCBI): domain Bacteria; kingdom Pseudomonadati; phylum Pseudomonadota; class Alphaproteobacteria; order Hyphomicrobiales; family Rhizobiaceae; genus Rhizobium; species Rhizobium sp. CCGE531. Next base: position 525,934 of record NZ_CP032684.1, read on the forward strand.
GCGGGTAAGCCATGCCTCGGGAATCTGCCCGGTCATGCCCCGGCTACCGATGCAGGAGACGCCGAAGATGCTGACTTCCTCGGCCAGGAAATCGACGATCTCCAGATCATGATCAAGCTCGATGCTGCGATCCTTCAAGGAGCGCGCCACTTCGAGCGCCGCGATCGTGCCGGCGATGCCGTCGAAGCGGCCGCCATCAGGAACGGTATCGGAATGCGAGCCCACAAGGATGGTGCCGAGGCTGGGCTTTGCGCCCGCGCGCCGGCCGATCAGATTGCCGGCGGCATCCATGCGCGTCGTGAGCCCCGCCGCCTTCATACGGGCCTCGATATAGGCTCGGCCTTCCAGAAAGAGCGGCGAGAAGGCACGGCGCGTCCAGGGATGGCCCGGTTCGGTAATGCCGGCCAGCGCATCGATGTCTTCGGCGATGCGGTCGGCGTTGACGGGCAGGTTGCGGCGTTTGGTGTCGGTCATCAGGCAGCATCTCCGGCAATGATTTGGCGAGGCAAGGGGCGCACGAAGCTGCCGGAACCGGGTTCGGCCAGCACCTTCTGTCCCTCGGTGATCTGCTTGCCTCTAAGATAGGCGGCGGACACCGTCCAGGGCAGGCGGATACCATTATAGGGACTCCAGCCGACGACATTGTTGCCGCTGGCGGCTGCGTCATAGACCATTTCGCGCGGCTCCAGCACGACGATGTCGGCATCCTTGCCAGGGGTCAACGCACCTTTGATATGGTCGAGACGGAAATGCTTAGCCGGGTTTTCCGCCATCAGCTTTGCGGCCCAGGTCAGCGGCACGCCGCGCTCCAGGGCACCCTTGACGAAGAGCGGCACCATGACCTCCAGTCCCGGCACGCCGGAAGCGTTCGCCAGCATGTCCGGATTGGTCTTGCGGTTTTCCGACCAGCTGACATGGTCGGTCGAGACCAGCCAGACATTGCCTTCCGCCACCTTGCGCCACAAGGTTTCCACTTCGGCGCGCGGGCGGATCGGCGGATTAATTTTCGCCTTGCCGCCGAGACGCCGCACATCGTTTTCCTCGTCGAGCGTCAGATAGTGGATGCAGCACTCGACCGTCGCCTCGAAGCCGTCGCGGCGATAGGCGCGGGCGATGTCGTATCCACGGCCGAGCGAGCAATGGACGACATGGGCCGGGCAGCCGGTATCTGCGCCTGTCTCGAAGATCGTGTGCATGGCGAGAAGTTCTGATATCGGCGGCCGGGAAAGGCCGTGGGCGCGGTAGTCGGTAACGCCGCCTGCCTTCACCTGCTCAATATAGGCGCGGACTGCTTCGTCATCCTCGTTGTGGACGCCTGCGGTCAGGCCCGTCGGGGCGATCGCGGCAAAGCAGGCATCGAGGAGAGCAGGCGGGATGCGCGGAAAGCGTTTCGGATCGGTGCCGAAGGTGGAGAATTTAAAGGCGGAAACGCCGGCCTCGACCATTTCGGCGATGCGCGCCGGACCTTCTTCCGGATCGACGGTACCATAGAGGGCAAAGTCGACGCGAGCTTGCGGCGCGGCATGGTCGATCTTCTTCTTCACCGCCGCCGCCGAGCAGACGAGATTGCCTTCGTCATAGGGCATGTCGACGATGGTGGTGACGCCGCCGGCGGCTGCCGAGCGGGTCGACCAGATGAAGTCTTCCTGATCCTTCTGGGAGAGGGAATGGACCTGTGCATCGATCGCGCCGGGCAGGATCAGCGCCTTCCCGAGCAGATGCCGCTCGCGTGCCGCCGGCGGCACGCCGATGCCGATCTCGGCGATCTTGCCGTCGCGAACGGCGACATAGCCGGCTTCCACGATGCGTTCCGGCAAAACCACGGTGCCTTGCAGAACAAGATCGAAATCGGCCATGTGTATTCTCCCCGCTCGTCGGTTGGTTCAGATGGCAACGGTATCGTGATAAAGCCGCTCTTCGACCCGCTCCAGCGAGCCGAGTGCGAAGAAGTCATCATAGGCGAGGATCGGCTTGTGGGCGATCATTTCCGAAATGAAGGCTTCGGAGGCCAGTTCCTCCTCGATCGCCTCGACCTCGGCCGAAAGGGGACGGTCGACCACGTAGAAATCAGCATGCTTGCGCACGACCTCGTAGAGCATGCGCGCCACGCCTTCCGGCTTGTCGCCGAGAATGTCCATCGCCTGGGCCGAGAGCAACGCTTCCAGAGCCGCCAGGCGCTTCAGCGCCCGCATCTGCCGTTCGAAGCGCTCGATGACGAGCGGCAGGAAGGCAGCCTCGTCCTCCATGCCGGCCGCCACGACGAGCGACTGCGCGGAGACCGGATTGGACATGGAAAGAACGCGCGAGAAGATCTCGCCGGCGAGCTTGATGATCGGACCGAAGCCGGTGGCGATCTTGCCTTCGGGCACGAGATTGACGGGCAGGCCGCGTCGCTGGCCGTTGCCGAGCAGCACGCAGCGATTGAAGGCATTGCGGGCCGCATGGGCCATGCAGATGACGGCCGCCTCGAGCAGAATGGTGACATCGAGCGGCAGCGAGCCGCCCGAGGTCATGACGCGACCGTCGACGATGACGGGATTGTCGTCGGAGCGGCCGGTGGCGGCAAGGATCTTGTGACCGGCGGTCAAAAGGTTTTCGATGACGGCGCCGAAGACCTGGGCGATCATGCGCAGGCTCAGCGGATCCTGCACGTGGGTGGCGACCGGCCAAGGCCATTCGTCCGAGGCATTGCAGAGCCATGCGCCGATCAGGGCCTCGCGGGCAGTGCCGACATGGCGCACGGAAATCCAGGGATCGCGCGAGGCGCCGAGCGCACCGGCCGCCATCATGCCGGTCGCAAGCAGGACGCGGATCGAGGCGGCGGCATTGCGGGTTGTCTCGGCAGCCGCGGCGAAGCTGACGGCATTGACGCTGAGCGAGGCCAGGCTGTCGCGCGGCATCATCCTGACGGGAGCGATGCCGGCGGCATCGAAGGCATCGGCGGCCTGCATGCGGCGGCCGCGATAGACGGCCTCGCCAACGCCGGTCAGTACCGCGCCGATCTGGCCCATCAGGCCGATATCCGCGCAGCCGATCGAGCCGGTGCGCCTGACGACCGGAATGACGTCGGCACCAAGCAGTTGCAGATAGGCTTCGATCAGCTCCTGTGAGCACCCGACCTTGCCGGTGAGCGCGGTGTTGACCCGGATCGCCATCGCATTGCGGACGACCGACATGGAGAAGGGTGCACCCGTACCGAAATGATGGGCGCGCACGAGGCCGAGATTGAAGGTGTCGAGATCTTCCGGCGACCATTCGACGTCCTTCATGGCGCCGACGCCGGTGGTGGAACCGTAGACCGGCATGCCGGATTGGATCGTGCTTTCAAGAACGCCGCGCGCGAGCCGCACCCGGGCCATGCCGCTTTCCGATGCCGAGGGCAGGGCAACTCCCGCCCCGATCCGCACCAGGTCGCTGAACCCCAGGGGTTGGCCGCTGAGTTCGATGCCGGCTCTCTGACGCTCCATGTCCGTTGTTCTCCTTTTCCGCAAGGCTATGCGAGCCTTAACGCCAATGGGATATCCCAAATAGCGAACACCTCGATCGGTGGCATGCGGCCGAATTCTGGGGCGAGTCCGGCCGTCGCGCAACTCTGTGTTTGCTCGTGTATGTAGTTTCAGTGAGACGAAAGGCAGGCAAAGGCAAACGCCGTTCCTGCATCAGCCCATATTATTTCAACTGATGCAGGGGCAGGTCTTGCGGGTCAGCTCAGATGCCAGGCGATGTAGAGAAGCGCCAGCGCGATTATCCACAGCGCGAAACGGCCGGAGCGGCTGTGCTTGGCCTCGGCCTTGCCGATCGCCTCGGCCGTCTGCGGGTCGAAACGCAAGCCGTTTTCGCTCATGTGCAGCAACTCATGGTGGAATTTCTCAGTCTTGGCGGCGATCTCGGGCGCGGCTTCGGCGAGCTTCACGGCTGCCTTCAGGCCATCCCGCAGATCGGTCATGATCCGCTTCGGGCCGAGATTGGTGCGGATCCAGTCGCCGACGACCGGTTCCGAAGCCTTCCACATGTTGAAGCGTGGATTGAGCATGCGCGACACGCCCTCGACCACGACCATGGTCTTCTGCAGCATGACGAGCTCCGGCCGTGTTTCCATATCGAAGAGCTCGGTCACTTCGAAGAGCAGCGTCAGAAGCTTGCCCATGGAGATCGTTTCGGCCGGTTGGCCGTGGATCGGCTCGCCGATGGCACGGATGGCCTGGGCAAAACTCTCCGTATTGTGATGGGCGGGCACGTAGCCGGCCTCGAAATGCACTTCGGCAACCCGGATATAATCGCGGGTGATGAAGCCGTAGAGGATTTCGGCGAGGAAGCGGCGTTCCTTCCTGCCCAGCCGCCCGACGATCCCCATGTCGACGGCGACGATCATGCCTGTGGCATCGACGAAAAGATTGCCGGGATGCATGTCGGCGTGGAAGAAACCGTCGCGCAGCGTGTGGCGAAGGAAGGACTGGATCAGCGTGTCGGCAAGCACGTTAAGATCGTGGCCGGCGGCCGTCAGCCCCTCGACGTCGGACATTTTCACGCCGTCGATCCACTCCATGGTGATGACGTCGCGCCCGGTGCGTTCCCAGTCGACCTTCGGAACACGGAAACCCGGATCCTTCTCGGTGTTCTCGGCGATTTCCGAGAGGGCTGCCGCCTCCAGCCGCAGATCCATCTCGACCTTCGTGGTCTGTTCGAGCGTCTTCGTCACTTCCACCGGTCGAAGGCGCCGGCTGGAGGGCATGAAACGCTCCTGCAGCCGCGAGACGAGATACATCGCCTTGATATCGTTTGAAAACCGCTGACGAACGCCTGGGCGGACCACCTTGACGGCGACGCGCTTGCGGCCCTCGGCCGTGTCGATTTCGGCCGGATGCACCTGCGCTATGGATGCGGCGGCGATCGGTTCGCCGAATTTGACATAGAGATCGTCGATCCGCCGGCCAAGCGAGGCCTCGATGGCCGCCGTTGCCGTATTATGCGGAAAGAAGGCCATGCGATCCTGGAGCTGCGACAGGTCGTTGGCCATGTCGACGCCGACGACATCGGGGCGTGTTGCGAGGAACTGGCCGATCTTCACATAGGACGGGCCGAGCCGTTCGACCGCCTTGGCAAGCCGGTCGCTGCGGGCCTGGCTCTTCGCCTTCCTGCGGGCGAAGATGCTGACGAAGGATTTGGCAAGGCTGACGGAGGGCGGCAATCCCTCCGATGGCAGCGCCATGACCACGCCTTCGCGCACGAGCACCCAGCCGACCCGGACAAGGCCGAAATATGCGCTGAAAGCACTCATAGCGTCTCAAGGTCTCGAAGAGTGGAGGCCGTCGGCCGCATGACATGGCTCGACATCATGCTTCAGAGCTTCCAGCCGGAGTGTAGCGCGGCGATGCCGCCGGTGTAATTGGTGAAGCTCACGCGGGAGAAGCCGGCCTCGCGGATCATCGTTGCGAAGTCCTGCTGGTTCGGGAACTTGCGGATCGATTCCACCAGATACTGATAGGGCTCGGCTTCGCCTGTGATCGCCTTGCCGAAGCGCGGGATGGCATTGAAGGACCAGGCGTCGTAGACGCGGTCGAGCAGCGGCAGATCGACTTCGGAGAATTCGAGCACGAGCAGGCGGCCGCCGCGCTTCAGCACGCGATAGGCCTCCTTCAGCGCGACATCGATATGCGGCACGTTGCGGATGCCGAAAGCGATCGTATAGGCGTCGAAGGAGTTCGGCTCGAAGGGAAGCTCTTCGGCATTCGCCTCGACGAAAGTGAGATTATCTGAAAGCTTCTTCTTTTCTGCACGCTCGGCGCCGACGCCGAGCATCGAGCCGTTGATGTCGAGCACGGTTGCATGCGCCAGCCGGTTCGAAGCCTCGACGATGCGGAAGGCGATGTCGCCCGTGCCGCCGGCAACATCGAGGGTCTTGTAGGCAGGATCCTTGCGCGGGTTGAGCGCCGCGATCATCGCATCCTTCCAGGCGCGATGCATCCCCATGGACATGACATCGTTCATGACGTCGTAGCGCTTGGCGACCTTGTGGAACACTTCGTTGACGAGGCCCTGCTTTTCGCCATCGGCCACTTCGCGGAAGCCATAGGATGTTTCCATGCCGCCATCGGCGGAGGTGCGGCTGTCTGCCATCGGCTCAACTCCGTTACACGACAGCGCCGCGCGTCATATGTGACGCGCAAAGGTCGCTGCAGCACTTTAAATTTGCTGCATAATTTTATCCCCAAATCGATTCCGATTTAAGGAGTTACGCAGTATTCAGCGGCGGACCATAGCGAAATCGCGTTTGCCACGCTATCTCATCAGCTTGATCGCCAGCCGCAATGCCTTGGGCTATAGCTCAGATCATAAGCGGTTGAAACATAAAGATGGATAGCCATGCCGGAATTACCAGAGGTCGAAACCGTCAGGCGGGGGCTGGCGCCTTCCATGGAGGGCGCCGTTCTGAAGGAGCTGGAGCTGCGCCGCAGCGATCTGCGCTTTCCATTCCCGGCAGATTTCGCTCGGCATGTCTCGGGGCGCGGCATCACGTCGCTGTCGCGCCGTGCGAAATACCTGCTGATCGATCTCGACGACGGCATGACGATCATCGCGCATCTCGGCATGTCCGGTTCGTTCCGGGTCGAGGCGGGCGCTGTGGCCGAGGCGCCTGGGGGCTTCCATCATCCCCGTTCTAAGGACGAGAAGCACGATCATGTCGTCTTCCATCTGGCAGGCGCCGGCGGCGATACACGTGTCATCTATAACGACCCGCGCCGCTTCGGCTTCATGGACATCGTCAGGCGGGCCGATATGGTCAGCCATCCTTTCTTCCGCGATCTCGGCCCGGAACCGACGGGCAATGAACTCGATGCTGATTACCTGGCCAGGCGCTTTGCCGGCAAGGCGCAGCCGCTGAAGAGCGCGCTGCTGGATCAGAAGAATATCGCCGGTCTCGGCAATATATATGTATGCGAGGCGCTTTGGCGTTCGCATCTGTCGCCGCTGCGCGCCGCCGGCACGCTGGTCGCCGATAGCGGCGGGCCGACGGAGGTGCTGCTGACGCTGGTCGACGCCATCCGCGAGGTCATTGCCGATGCGATCGCCGCGGGCGGCTCGTCGCTGCGCGATCATATCCAGACGGACGGCTCGCTCGGTTACTTCCAGCATTCCTTTTCCGTCTACGATCGTGAAGCCCAGCCTTGCGGTACGCCCGGCTGCGGCGGTACGGTCAGTCGCATCGTCCAGGCAGGACGCTCTTCTTTCTATTGCGCTTCCTGTCAACGCTGATCGAAGGACCAAGGCGATTAATAGGCCTAAGCTGATCAAAGGGAGAGACAGGTGACTTACGAAACCCTCATTGTCGAAACTCATGGGGCTGTCGGCCTTGTCAGGCTCAACCGGCCACAGGCGCTGAATGCGCTGAATTCCACCGTGCTCTCCGAGCTGAAACAGGCCTATGCCGCCTTTCACCAGGATGATGCCATCGGTGCGATCGTGCTGACCGGTTCGGAAAAGGCCTTTGCCGCCGGCGCCGATATCAAGGAAATGCAGTCGCTCGATTTCGTCGACGCCTACAAGAATGATTTCTTCAGCGGCTGGGCTGATATCGCCAACGCCCGCAAGCCTGTCATCGCGGCGGTCGGGGGCTTTGCGCTCGGCGGCGGTTGTGAGCTGGCCATGATGTGCGATTTCATCATTGCCGCCGAGACGGCCAAGTTCGGCCAGCCGGAAATCACCCTCGGCGTCATCCCGGGCATGGGCGGCTCACAGCGCCTGACCCGCGCCGTCGGCAGGGCAAAGGCAATGGATCTGGTGCTGACCGGCCGGATGATGGATGCGGCCGAGGCCGAGCGTTCGGGCCTGGTGGCGCGCGTCGTGCCGGCCGACAAGCTCCTGGACGAGGCAATGGCGGCGGCCGCCAAGATTGCCTCTCATTCCCGTCCTTCCGTGCTCATGGCCAAGGAGGCGGTCAACCGCGCCCTGGAGACCACCCTCGAGGAGGGGTTGCGCTTCGAGCGCCGCCTGTTCCACAGCCTGTTCGCCACGGAGGACCAGAAGGAAGGCATGGCCGCCTTCATCGGGAAGCGCAAGCCGGAGTTCAAGAACCGCTAGAGCATGATGCCGAAAAGTGTTAGCGGATTTCGGGCGATATCATGCTCTATTTCTTTGATGTTAGAGCAGATTCGGATTTTAGGTCGTTTCGACCTGAAATCATCCGGCTCCAGAGACCAGGATTCGGGAATTACGCGAGTTTGAAGAGAATCCGCGTTGACGCCGTGGCTCAATCCGGTTATATGCCCGCCACAGTTTGGAAAGCCGCTCTGGTTTTCCGCAATTGCTCCCGCATTGCTGGATGAAGTTGGCCGCAAGGCCCGCGCCGCAACGATGGAGTTTTGTTCGAATTCTAAGAGAGGCATACATGGCCAATACTACCTCGGCGAAAAAAGCGACCCGCAAGATCGCCCGCCGCACCGATGTCAACAAGGCTCGTCGCTCGCGCGTTCGCACGTTCGTTCGCCAGGTCGAAGAAGCCATCGCATCGGGTGATGCGGATCGCGCAAAGGCAGCCTTCATTGCTGCCCAGCCGGAACTGGCTCGCGCAGCCACCAAGGGCGTGCTTCACGCCAACACCGCTTCCCGCAAGGTTTCGCGTCTTGCCAAGCGTGTGAAGGCCCTTTCGGCCCCTACCGCATAACTTTCCATTAACGATTCCATCGTTAGACTTAAGCCCGGCCCTTGCGCCGGGCTTTTTGGATTCAGCCAAAAAATTGCCGCATTGCCGAAAATGACCGGCCGATCATGTCATTGCCGTGACAGAAATATACGTTTTAAAACAATGGCTTACAGCAGGATATCTCAGCGCTGGGTGATCTGCATGACGCATTGCCGGCTCACAAGTGAGTCAAGGGATTTTTTATTTTTTTGTTTTGAAATCTGTGGGAATCGCATTTGTCGGGAATCTCTTTGATTCAACAGCGATTCTTTTTTGAAGGGCTTGTGACAGTCAAAAATGGCCTCCGGAGTCAATGGCTGCCTCTTAATTTTGTGTAAAATTCATCGTTGATATCTGCCCTCGATCCTGCCTAAATGCATTTCAACAAGGGGCGCGGATTTCACCTTAAACGGCTTCGGCAGACACCGTCATCTACGGCGGCGCGGGTGGTTTTGTCTCTTGTGACGGAGCAGTTCAGCTCCGTTTTTTCAAACAGTTGACGAGTTAAAGCTGGAAGCGGCAACGCTTGCGGAACGAGGAAGCTTGTCTGTCCTTTGCGGCCGGAGTCAATCGCGTGGCTGCGGGGAGGGGAGAAAAATTGACAGCCAGCGGGGCATCCGGTCGGAATACGAGGGCCGATCGATGCTCCAGTTGCAGGCGCCGAGACGAAGCTGCTTTAAGAGCGGTTTTCGCGACGGTGTTTCTGTAGTGCCCGTTGGCCGGGCATGGCTGATGAACCGGTATGCGGCGCGGCTTGGGACAACGAAGCGCGATTGTCATGCTATGGCGAAGAACCTAGGGGCGGCGGGTGCATTGCTCTCCCGCCCTAATAAGAGACTGTGGAAGGCGGCATTATATGCAGATACATACGAGGACGACGGGTGCGTTGGAGAATGGGGACAATGCGCAGGCGTTCGGTGCTGTTTGCGTAGAGCCGGCGGGGGCAAAGGGTGACGTGGCGCAAAATAATTTGTTCGAGCGCGTTAGCGCGCGCTTGAAAGCGCAGGTCGGACCCGATGTCTACGCTAGCTGGTTCGCGCGGCTCAAGCTCCATTCGGTATCGAAGAGCGTCGTTCGTCTCACAGTTCCGACGACCTTTCTGAAGTCGTGGATCAACAATCGTTATCTCGATTTGATCACCAGCCTTTTCAAGGCGGAAGATGCCGAGATTCTGAAGGTTGAAATCCTGGTGCGCACCGCGACCCGGCCGGGCGCGAAGCCCAGCACCGACGAGCAGCCGGCATTGCCGGATCAGGCTGCAGTTGCGCCGATCCGCCGTTCTGTCGCGCAGCCGGCAGGCCATGCGGTGGCGCAGGCAGTGAATGCGGCGGCTTCCGCGCGGCCCGCAATGGCCGGCGCGCCTTTGTTCGGCTCTCCGCTCGATTCCCGCTTCACCTTCGATACCTTCGTCGAGGGCAGCTCGAACCGCGTCGGCCTTGCTGCCGCAAAGACCATCGCCGAAGCCGGTACGGGCGCCGTGCGCTTCAATCCGCTCTTCGTCCATGCGACGGTCGGTCTCGGCAAGACGCACCTTCTGCAGGCGATCGCCAATGCCGCCGTGCAGAACCCGCGTGGCCTGCGTGTCGTCTATCTGACGGCGGAATATTTCATGTGGCGCTTCGCAACCGCGATCCGCGACAATGATGCGCTGACGCTGAAGGATTCGCTGCGCAATATCGATCTGCTTATCATTGATGACATGCAGTTCCTGCAGGGTAAGATGATCCAGCACGAATTCTGCCACCTGCTGAACATGCTGCTCGACAGCGCCAAGCAGGTCGTCGTTGCCGCCGACCGCGCGCCCTGGGAGCTGGAATCGCTCGACCCGCGCGTGCGTTCGCGCCTGCAGGGCGGTGTTGCCATCGAGGTTGAGGCGCCGGACTATGAAATGCGCCTTGAGATCCTCAAGCGCCGCCTCGACGCTGCCCGTCAGGACGATCCGTCGCTGGAAATCCCGGCGGAGCTTCTCTCGCATGTCGCTCGCAACGTCACGGCAAGTGGTCGCGAGCTGGAAGGAGCCTTCAACCAGCTCATCTTCCGTCGCTCGTTCGAGCCGAACCTGACGGTCGAGCGCGTCGACGAACTGCTGGCCCATCTGGTCGGCTCCGGCGAGCCGCGCCGCGTCCGTATCGAGGACATCCAGCGCATCGTGGCACGCCACTACAATGTCTCGCGCCAGGAACTGGTCTCGAACCGCCGCACGCGCGTCATCGTCAAGCCGCGCCAGATCGCCATGTATCTATCGAAGACCCTGACGCCGCGTTCCTTCCCGGAAATCGGCCGACGTTTCGGCGGTCGCGATCATACGACCGTTCTGCATGCAGTGCGCAAGATCGAGGAACTGATCTCCGGCGACAGCAAGCTGTCGCATGAAATCGAGCTGCTGAAGCGCCTCATCAACGAGTAGGCGCGCGGACAGCATTCACTCCGTGTTTCACGGCCGGCCTAACCGCCGGCCGTTTCTTTTGTGAGGCGTGTCGGCGTTGCAAGCCCGTCTCCCGAGGGGAGAAGAGGGACGCCAGCAATGACTTCATTTCATGTGCAATTGCCTTGCCCAAAGGGGAGGCGACTAACAGGCGAGATCGGCAACCACAGAGTCGAGGACCAGCATTCCCGCCGGCGTGCAGCGCAGGCGGGAATTGCCGATCCGCTCTATGAAGCCGTGTTCCAGTAAAAACGCCTCGCGCTGCGGATCGGGATCGCGGCCGGAAAGCTGCTGCCAGCGGGCGAGATCGACGCCTTCCCGGAGCCGCAGGCCCATCAGCAGCAATTCGTCGGCCTGTTCGTCGAACCCGAGCATTTCCTGGTCGACCATGCCGTGGCCATCGCGCTCGACCATCTCAAGCCAGCTTTCTGGCTTTCGCTCGGTGGCTGTCGCAAGCTTCTGCGGCCCGCGGGTCAGGCGGCCATGGGCGCCGGGGCCGATCCCGGCATAGTCGCCATAGCGCCAATAGGTGAGATTATGCCGGCTCTCGGCGCCGGGACGGGCGTGATTGGAGACCTCGTAGGCCGGCATGCCCTCGCGCTCGGTAATCTCCTGCGTCGCCTCGTAGAGCAGCGCGGATTGGTCACCATCGGGCACGATCAGCTTGCCGGCCTTATGCAGGCCATAGAAGGGCGTGCCTTCCTCGATCGTCAGCTGATAGAGCGAGAGGTGATCGACCGCATAGGACATCGCCTCCTTCAGCTCGCGCTCCCATTCCTCGACCGTCTGGTTCGGGCGGGCATAGATAAGATCGAAGGACATGCGCGGAAAAATCTCGCGCGCCAGCCTGATCGCCTTCAGCGCGTCGGCGACATTGTGCAGGCGGCCCAGGAATTTCAGGTCGCGGTCGTTCAGCGCCTGCACGCCCATCGACACGCGATTGACCCCGGCGGCGCGATAGCCGCGAAAGCGCTCGGCCTCGACACTCGATGGATTGGCTTCCATGGTGATCTCGATGCCATCAGGCACATGCCAGGTCTTAGCGATGCCGTCCAGGACTGCGCCGACCGTCTCGGGCTTCATCAGCGAAGGCGTGCCGCCGCCGAGGAAGACACTGGTCACCGTCTTCGGGCCGCTGATCATCCGCATCGTCGCCATTTCCTTTAGGAAGGCGGCAGCGAAGCGCTCCTGGTCCACAGGCTGATGACGGACATGGCTGTTGAAATCGCAATAGGGACACTTCGCCGCGCAGAAGGGCCAATGCACATAGATGCCGAAACCGGGTTCGCCGGTATCCGGTAGCAATTGCGCCCCGCGCATCAGGTCCTGTGTGTCCACGATTTCCACGGGGTTAGCTTATGCCTCCAGGCAGGTTTCGACAAAGGTCTTGAAGGCGCGGGCGCGATGCGACAGTGCATGTTGATCTCCGTGCTTCCAGCCATGTTTCTGGTCGCCGCTCATCTCGCCGAATGTGGTCTCATACCCCTGCGGCTGGAAAATCGGATCGTAGCCGAAGCCTTGCGTCCCGCGCGGCGGCCAGACGACGGTGCCTTCGACTTCGCCGCGGAAAAGCTCGGTATGCCCGTCCGGCCAGGCTAGGCAAAGTACGCTGACGAAGCGTGCCGTGCGGCTCTCCGGCGAGTTCGCGCCGGCTTTCTCCAGGGCGGTCTCGACCTTCTGCATCGCCATGGCGAAGTCGCGCGTGCCGTCAGGCCTCTCCGCCCAATTGGCCGTATAGACGCCGGGGTCGCCGCCAAGCGCATCGATGACCAGGCCGGAATCGTCCGAGAGCGCGGGCAGACCGGAAGCGTGTGCCGAGGCAAGCGCCTTGATCGTCGCATTCTCCTCGAAGGTCGTGCCCGTCTCGTCCGGCTCGATGAAATTGAGATCGGCGGCGGACTTGGCGGTAAAGCCGAGCGGGCCGATGAGATCGCGAATTTCCTGGATCTTGCCGGCATTGTGGCTGGCAACGACGATGGTCTTGGTGTCGAGCTTGCGCATGTGCTGTCCTGTCATAGGCCCCAGATGCGGGGTTCGGCGCATTCCAGGCTGTTGCCGGCCGGATCGCGGAAATAGATCGAACGGCCGCCATTCGGCCAGTGAAAATCGGCTTCGATATCGACACCGGCTGCCTTCAGCTTCTGCGCCATCGCCTCGATCTCGTCGTTGTCGAGGCGGAAGCAGACGTGACCCTGCCCCTTCGTGCCATGCGGCGGCACGGGCAGGGCGCCCGGCTCATGCGGCTTGACGGTTTCCGCGCTGTTGAAGATCAACAGAACGCCCGGCCCGCAGCGGTAGAAGACGTGGCGGTTTCCGCCGCGCGAGATTTTCTGCAGTCCGAGAATGCCGCCATAGAAGGCCTCGGCCGCATCGAGATCGTCCGCATAGAGCGCGGTTTCAAGGACGCCTGAGAGTATCGCGTTGCTCAACGGATTAGCCCCTCACCCTAACCCTCTCCCCGCAGGCGGGGAGAGGGGACGACCTCAATCTCGATCGTCCTCCGATTCCCGCATGATGAAGAGAGATGACGGAAGGTGCGTCTTGCCCCTTCTCCCCGTCGAGACGGGGAGAAGGTGGCCGCCCTTCGATAAACTCAGGGCCCGGATGAGGGGCAGGCTGCACGCTCCACATTCGTTGATACCCTCAGGCAATCGCCTGCTTCTGCAGCTCCACCAGTTCGGCGATGCCGGTCTTGGCAAGATGCATCAGCGTGGCGAATTCCTCTTCGCTGAAGGGGGCGCCTTCAGCCGTTCCCTGGATTTCGACGATGCCGCCCTTGCCCGTCATGACGAAATTGGCGTCGGTCTCGGCCGAGGAATCCTCAAGATAGTCGAGGTCGATGACAGGCTGGCCGGCGAAGATGCCGCAGGAGATAGCGGCGATGTGATCTTTCAGCACACGCTCGACCTTGAGCATGTTGCGGCTTTCCATCCACTTCAGGCAGTCGTAAAGCGCGATCCAGCCGCCGGTGATCGAGGCCGTGCGCGTGCCGCCATCCGCCTGGATGACGTCGCAGTCGACGGTGATCTGACGTTCGCCCAGTTCCTTGAGGTCGACGACAGCGCGTAGCGACCGGCCGATGAGGCGCTGGATTTCCTGCGTGCGGCCGCCCTGCTTGCCGGCGGCGGCTTCGCGCTTCATGCGCTCGCCGGTCGCGCGCGGCAGCATGCCGTATTCAGCCGTGACCCAGCCCTTGCCGCTGTTGCGCAGCCATGGCGGCGTCTTGTCCTCCAGGCTCGCCGTGCAGAGCACATGCGTATCGCCGAACTTGACCAGGCACGAGCCTTCCGCATGCTTGGAAAAATTGCGCTCGAACGACACCTTGCGCATCTGGTCGGTTTTTCTGCCTGAAGGCCGCATTCCACTCTCCTGAATGTTCGTTGACCGCTTCTACGACCCACAGGCCGCTTTTGCAAAGGAAAAGCAGGCCGCGGAACCTCTCGGCGGCCCCAGTGTTATTTTCCCTTTTGCCATTGCTAACCGAATGATTATATTTTGCCTAAGGCTCAACGGAATGGATCTGACAGCGAAATGGTATTCACGACATCGTCGGTCCCGGATGTCATTGCCGCACTGGACGAACGCTCCAAGGAAATCTTCCGTCGCATCGTCGAAGGCTATCTGGAAAATGGCGAACCCCTTGGGTCGCGCAATCTGTCGCGCCTGTTGCCCATGTCCCTGTCGCCGGCCTCGGTGCGCAATGTCATGAGCGATCTGGAGGAGCTCGGGCTCATCTATTCACCGCATGTGAGCGCCGGCCGGTTGCCGACGCAGATGGGGCTGCGTTTCTTCGTCGATGCCTTCATGCAGGTCGGCGATCTCTCCGCCGAGGATCGGGCCAATATCGACCGACAGGTGCGCGGCAGCAATCGCGATCAGCCGATGGAATCGATGATGTCGGAGGCGAGCCGCGTGCTCTCGGGCATTTCGCGCGGCGCCGGCCTGGTGATCACCTCCAAGAGCGATCCGGTACTCAAGCATGTGGAATTCATTCGCCTAGAGCCGACCAAGGCGCTTGCCGTGCTCGTCGGCGATCACGACCAGGTCGAAAACCGCATTATCGAACTGCCGGCCGGCACGACGTCGTCGCAGCTGACGGAAGCCGCCAATTTCCTCAACGCCCATATGACCGGCCAGACGCTGCCGGAACTACGGCGGCAACTGCAGAGCCTCAAGCAGAGCGTTCGCCAGGAGCTGGACAGTCTGTCCCATCAGCTGGTCGAGCGCGGCATTGCCGTGTGGTCCGGCGGCGATGACGACGGCAAGCCGACGCAGCTCATCGTGCGAGGGCATTCCAACCTGCTCGCCGAGATCGGCGGCGCCGAGGATCTGGATCGCCTGCGCCTTCTTTTCGACGACCTCGAGAAGAAGGACAGCCTTATCGAGATCCTCAATCTCGCCGAAAGCGGGCCGGGCGTGCGCATCTTCATCGGTTCGGAAAATAAGCTCTTCTCGCTTTCCGGTTCCTCGCTCATCGTCGCGCCCTATCGCGACGACGACGATCGGATCGTCGGCGCGGTCGGCGTCATCGGTCCGACACGGCTGAACTATGCCCGCATCGTGCCCATGGTCGATTACACCGCCCAGCTGATTTCGCGGCTGACGCGGCCGGGGATCTGATAAGACGGGATCTGGCGGCGAAGATCAATCGGGAAGCAGCATCCCCGATCCGCCCATTTCCGCCGGCAAATCCTTCTGCTTCGGTAGCCCGTCGCTCAGGTGCAGCACCGTGGTTTCATAGTTGACGTGCAATGCCGGTTGAAAATCGAGACCGGGCAGCATGGCGGCATAGACATCGGTTACGCCCCATGGCGGATGCTCGGTCAAAAGATGACCGCCGCAGACCGTGCACCACTTGCGCACGCTCTTCTCGGTTTTCTGGTAGCTGCCGATCTTGTCCGCGCCCCTGGTGATGTGAACGGCCTGTGGCGGCCAGAGCGAAAAGGCATTGACTGGTCCCGCCGACCATTCCCGGCAGGAATCGCAATGACAATAGCCCATCGCCATTGGTTCGCCATCGACCGCAATTTCCACTGCGCCACAGAAACACTTGCCTGAAAGAGATTTGCCATTAGACATTGAGTCACCCCACGCTGTGCTGAGATGCATTTCAGCATACCACCGGGGAGGAGGGCTGAACACCCGGCGTCCCGAGCGGTATTCAAGAGCGCAGAGGCGTATTGCTGCCGCCGTAAAGCCGGGAATTGGCTGTTCTTCTCGACAAAGCCTTGATTTTTTCCGGCCAAACCTCGATATCGGGCACATCCAAAGACCAAGCAATTCGGAGACCGTCATGACCGACGAAACAACAAAAACCGGACCTGATGCCACGGCGGCCGACACGTCAGCGGATTTCGCGCAGGATGCAGCGGAAACCATTGATGCGGCCGAGCCGTCTCAGCCGGACCCGGTTGAGCTGCTGAAGGCCGAGAACGGCGAACTGCGCGATCGCTACCTGCGCCTCGCTGCCGAGATGGACAACCTCCGTCGCCGCACCGAGCGCGATGTGAAGGATGCAAAGTCCTATTCCGTGGCAAGCTTCGCCCGCGACATGCTTTCGGTGGCGGACAACCTGCGCCGTACGCTGGATGCCATCCCGGACGATGCGCGCGCCGGCGGCGATGCCGGCCTGAACACGCTGATCGAAGGCGTCGAGATGACCGAGCGTTCCATGCTTTCCGCTCTCGATCGCCACGGCGTGCGCCAGCTCGAGCCGGTCGGGCAGAAGTTCGATCCCAATTTCCATCAGGCAATGTTTGAAGTGCCCAATCCCGAGGTGCCGAACAACACGGTCGTGCAGGTCGTGCAGGCCGGCTTCGCCATCGGCGATCGCGTTCTGCGCCCGGCGATGGTCGGCGTCGCCAAGGGCGGTCCGAAGATCGTCGAGAATGCCGAGCAGGGCGCCAACAGCCCGCTGGATGAAAAAGACGCCTGATCCTTTTTCGGGCAGCAGCAACAAAAAATAAGAGCCGGATGATGTCAGATCATCCGGCTCTTATTTTTGCCTTGGTCCGGTGCGACGCGGGTCGTCACGCGGCGTTGGATGCCTGTTCCTCGTTGAGGAAGGCGTAGATGGCGGAGGCTGAATCGGTGGCGCGGAGCTTCGCGACGAGATCCTGGTCCCGCAGAACGCGGGCGATGCGCGACAGCGCCTTCAGGTGGTCAGCGCCCGCGCCTTCGGGCGCAAGCAGCAAGAAGACGAGATCGACGGGCTGATCGTCCAGGGCCTCGAAATCGACAGGCGCTTCAAGGCGCGCGAAAATGCCGGCGATGGACCTGATGCTGGCAAGCTTGCCGTGGGGAATGGCGATGCCGTTGCCGACGCCGGTGGAGCCGAGGCGCTCACGCTGCAGCACGACGTCGAAAATTTCGCGCTCCGGCAGTCCGGTCAGTTTGGAGGCTTTGGCGGCCAGCTCCTGAAGCAGTTGTTTTTTGGAATTTGCCTTCAAGGCGGGGATGATCGCATCTTGCTGTAGCAAATCTGCCAATGCCATTCTCTTTATCCTTCGTGTCGCCGAGAGCCGATGACGGGCAAGCGGCGGCCAGCTGCCATGGTGTGCAGCCGCCGCTTATCTTCTATTCTCAGCCTTTGATATTGGCGGCGTCGATCCAGCCAATGTTACCGTCCTGACGGCGGTAGACGATGTTCAGGTGTTTGTTGCCGGGGCTGCGGAAGAGCAGCAGCGGTTCGTCGGTCATGTCGAGTGCCATCACGGCAGTCGCCACCGACATGGTCTTCAATTGTTTCGAGCTTTCGGCGACGATCGCCGGCGCGAAATCGGCAGGAATTTCCTCGTCGTCGTCCGGTACGCCGTCCATCACGGTGTAGGCGACCTCGGCCTGCCCATTTATGTGATTGCCGGCCTGATGGTCCTTGAGTTTGCGCTTATAGCGGCGCAGGCGCTTCTCGATACGTTCGGACGCAGCGTCGAAAGCAAGCTGCGGGTCCATGGCTTCCCCCGCGGCATGCAGCACCACGCCGCTGTCGAGGTGAAGCTTGCAATCGGCCGCAAAGCGCGAACTGGACTTATGCACAGTCACCTGACCCGAATACCCCCCGTCGAAGTATTTCGTCACGGCCATGCCGATCTGGTCTTCAATCCGTTGGCGGAAGGAATCGCCAATTTCCATATGTTTACCGGAGACACGCACACTCATGGAGTTTCCCTTCTTGTAGTGGTTATTGCGCCTACCAGTTTACGCCAAGCCTCAAGCTCATCCAAGCACTTCACGCAGTCAAAGGCAAATTGCGTATATCGACCGCCTTTTGGATGGTGGGGATAAGTTTCATGGTCGTGCTGTCCTGCAGCGATTGCGGCGGGCTTCTAGCCCCGCCGCATGCGAAAGTCAACTGCATCTTAACGGACTGTTAGGAGATATGCATCCCATGGTTGACGATCAGCGATCGTCATAAGCCTGAAACTTTGGCCAGCGCCCGCTTCTCCCGGCGCCGCTGAACGGAGGAGGGGATGTTCATGGCTTCCCGGTACTTTGCAACCGTACGGCGAGCGAGTTCTATCCCGCCCTTCTTCAGCGTATCGACGATATCGTCGTCGGACAGCACCGCATCCGGGCTCTCGTTCGTGATCAGCAAGCGGATCTTGTGGCGCACGGCTTCGGCGGAATGGCCGTCGCCGCCCGCAACGGCGCTGATCGAAACCGTGAAGAAATATTTGAGCTCGAACAGCCCGCGCGGGGTCAGCATATATTTGTTCGAGGTCACGCGACTGACCGTGGACTCGTGCATCTTGATCGCCTCCGCCACGGTTTTCAGGTTGAGCGGCCGCAGATGGTCGACCCCATGCATGAGGAATGCGTCCTGCTGCCGCACGATCTCGCTTGCCACCTTCATGATCGTCTTGGCGCGCTGGTCCAGGCTGCGGGTCAGCCAGTTGGCATTCTGCAGGCATTCCGACAGGAAGGCGTGATCCTGCCCGGTTTTGGAAACGCAGGCGAAGTAGGATTGGTTCACCAGCACGCGCGGCAGCGCATCGGGATTGAGCTCCACCAGCCAGCTGCCGTCGGCGGACGAGCGCACGACGATATCGGGCATGATCGCCTCGGATATCTCGGTCTCGAAGCCGCTGCCGGGCTTGGGGTTCAGCTGGCGGATTTCCGCCATCATGTCGAGCAGGTCTTCCTCATCGACGCCGCAGAGCCGTTTCAGCGTCGCGAAGTCGCGCCGGGCGAGCAGTTCCAGGTTCTGGACGAGACGTTCCATCGCCGGGTCGAAGCGATCCTTCTGCCGCAGCTGAATTGCCAGGCATTCGCTGAGGCTGCGAGCAAAGACGCCAGGCGGATCGAGTTGCTGCAGGGCATCCAGCACCCGCTCCACTTCTTGCGGGGTGGTGCCGAGGCGCCCGGCCGTTTCATCAAGATCGGCGCGGAGATAGCCGGCATCGTCGAGCTGGTCGACGAGATGCTGGGCGATCAGCCGGTCGCCTATG
The DNA here is from genome assembly GCF_003627795.1 of Rhizobium sp. CCGE531. NCBI lineage: Bacteria > Pseudomonadati > Pseudomonadota > Alphaproteobacteria > Hyphomicrobiales > Rhizobiaceae > Rhizobium > Rhizobium sp. CCGE531. Next base: position 545,486 of record NZ_CP032684.1, read on the forward strand.
GCGGGCAGCGAGAAGGGGATCTGTTCGTTGAGATGATCGCGCAACGACACCTGGCCGGCGACGAAGTCGTCGAGGTCGTAGCTTTCGCCAGCCTCGCCGCCAGGCATGGATTTCCACTGGCTCAGCAGTTCCGGCGCATCGGCGCGCTGCGGGGAGCCGTCGTCCGGAAAGACATCGTTGAAATTGGTGTCGAGCTCATCGCTCAGCTGCTTGGCGTTGCCGGTATTGTCGTTTTCGTACCAGTCGCTCGCAAGGTCGCCGGCACCGCGTTCGAAGCTATCGTCCCCGTGCGGTTCTTCCTGGGTCTCGAAATGATCGTCCTTGGCTTCGCGTTCGTCGTTGCTGCCTAGATCCTCGTCATTTGACGCAAATTCGAGCAGCGGATTTTTCTCGACTTCCAGCGCGATGAACTGGCTCAGCTCGAAATGGGTCATCTGCAGCAACTGAATGGATTGCATCAGTTGCGGAGTCATCACCAGGCTCTGGCTTTGGCGCAGGAAAAGATTGGCCGATAGTGCCATGGCGGACGCGGGACTCCCCTTGAACTCCTCGGGATTCCGCGCCTTCTATTAATAAAATCTTCGCGAAATTCCAACTGGCCCAAAAATTGCTTTTTTATGGGATTTGGTCAAGTGGAACTGTGCCGCGGAAGTAAATTTCCGGCACACGCCGGCGTCCGGTAATATTGGTGGATGAAGGGATGGAATTTCAGCCTATCAGAGGCTGAAATTATCACCGAGATAGAGCTTGCGTACTTCGGGATTGCTGACGATGTCGTTCGCCCTGCCATGGGTCAGCACCTCACCCGCATGGATGATATAGGCGCGATCGATCAGGCCGAGCGTCTCGCGGACATTGTGGTCGGTGATCAATACGCCGATGCCGCGTGCCGTCAGGTGATGCACGAGGTTCTGGATGTCGGCGACCGAGATGGGGTCGACGCCCGCGAAAGGCTCGTCGAGCAGCATGAAGGTCGGGTCGGTCGCCAGCGCGCGGGCGATTTCAAGACGCCGCCGCTCACCGCCCGAAAGCGCGATGGCCGGCACGGTGCGCAGATTGCGAATGTGGAATTCCTCCAGCAGTTCGTCGATCTTGCGCTCCCGCTTCGTCTTGTCCTTTTCATGGACTTCGAGCACGGCGCGAATGTTTTCTTCCACCGTCAGGCCACGAAAGATCGAGGCTTCCTGCGGAAGATAGCCGACGCCGAGCCGCGCGCGGCGATACATGGGCATCGACGTGACATTGTTGCCGTCGATCTCGATCGTGCCCTCATCGACCGGGACCAGCCCGGTGATCATGTAGAAACAGGTCGTCTTGCCGGCGCCGTTCGGCCCGAGCAGGCCGACAGCTTCGCCACGCCGCACCACCAGCGAAACGCCGTTGACGACGCGCCGTGTACGATAGGTCTTGGTTAGGCCGCGGGCAATAAGCGTGCCCTTATAGCGTGCCTTGTCCGCGGCCGGTGCGTCGGATGCCGCAGAAGACGGCCCGGGCACGCCGGGCAAAATGGAAGTTGTCGATGTCGTCACGAGAGGGCCGGGATCAATTTTTCTTTTGTTGCTGCTGCTGCACTTGCTGCGATTTCGGATCGAGCTGGATCTGAACGCGGCCTCCGCAGGAATCCAGCTGTGCTTCGCCCGTCGCCATGTGCACGGTGAGCTGGCAGCCGGTGAAAACGTTCGGTCCGTCGGTCAGAACCACTTTCTTGCCCTTGAGGATCGCAAGCTGGTTGGCCATGTCGAAGGAGCCGTCCTCCGCCGTTGCCGTCTGCGTGCCGGAAACGAGGTAAACCTTGTCGGTGACCAGAATATGGTCGATGTTGGCATCGCCTGATACCAGCGACTGGTTCTGCTCCTTGGCGGCCTTGGCGACAGGATTGTCGGCCTGCTTGGCATCCGCCGGCTGCTTCTTCTTGTAGAAGACCGTCATCCTGCCCGCCTGCATCGTCGTGGTGCCCTGGACGACCTTGACGTTGCCGGTGAACACGGCCTGGCTTTCCTGATCGTGGATTTCCAGCTTGTCGCTTTCGATCTGGATAGGCTGATCGCTCGAAAGGGCAAGGCCCGGCATGGAGCTGGTCGTCGACTGCGCGCCTGCCTCCGCGGCTGCGAAGAAGGCGAGCGCGCTGAAAGCGCCAAGAAGACCCGCCTTGCGCAGGCCGGAGTTGAAAATTGAGTTTGGCCAATACTTTATCATGAACCGCCCGGCTTCTGTTCGCTAGCTGAATTGTGGAGAGCGGACGGTTCGATATGCATTCGAACCTGCCCGTCGAATTCGATTACGCTCCCCTTATCCGTCATCTTGAGCGAACGCGCAACAACCGACATGCCGCCCCGGTTGATTGCAACCTCGTCCTGGCTGGTGAGATCGCCCTTCTTGACATCGAGGAACGCGGTCTTGAACTCCGCGCGCAGGCCATTGTCCATCTGGACGACGAAGGGCTCGGTCAGCTTCAGCGTGTCGGCCTGGCGATCGAAATCCGCGCTCTGGGCCGTCACATGGGCGATCACGTCGGTATTGACGGGCATGGATGCCTTGATGGTCTTGAGCGTGATCATGTTCGGGTTTCTGATATCCTGCAGCGCTTTCTCCGCCAGCAGGGAGTAATTGATGCCGTCCTTGTTGCGGCCTGCGATGGCGGGACGCTCCATGACCACCTTGCCGTCCTCGATCTTGGCACCCTCGATCTGTATGTCCGCCGGCAAATAGGCGCGGATCAGCGAGACGGTGATGAAGATGAGCGAGACGATGACGGCGGCAAGCGGCAGCAATACCCTCAGCCGCTTCACGCGCGCAGAGTGGAACATTGCGTCCTTATACACATTCCGTTCCTGCACCGAGCGAATTGCCTCGCCGGGGGTCTCGATCGTATTGAGCATGCAACAGGTCCGTCTTTTTTGATCCGGAGAGCCGCATTCACGCTATGCGAGGCTGCGCCAAAAAGCCCATCGGATCGTTTCGCATTATTGCACTGGCTTGCCAATATGGATTTTTTCCTGCAGCCGAGGAATTTCGGCAGAAAAATATGCCATTGGCCCGTTTCATCAGGTCGGGCAATGTCCTATCTGATGAACAGCAGAGCGACCTCCCGCCGACGACATCGAGTACGGGAAACGCTTTTCTCTGAGGATTGTGCCCGTTTCAAGGTGTCATATCCGGTTCGTAGCGCATTCGGTTTATTGCAGGGAGAAATAAGGCGTGATGGACAGTTCTGCAATCGCGGATCGGCGACAATTGCGTCGCAAGCTTGGTTTTTGGCGCATTGTTGCCGTTTTGCTCCTAGTGGCGCTCGGCTTTGCGCTTTATCGCTTCGTCGCCGGAGACCTCCCCGACACGCGCGGCCCACAGATTGCCCGTGTCGCGATTTCCGGGCTCATCCAGGACGATCCGGAACTTCTCGAACGTCTGAAGAAGATCCGCGACAATGACCAGGTCAAGGCGCTGATCGTCTCGATCTCGTCGACCGGCGGCACCACCTATGGCGGCGAGCGCATCTTCAAGGCGATCCGCGCCGT